>JBKPMM010000174.1:0-34761 GCA_046732155.1 Chloroflexota bacterium
TGGTAGTTGCCCTCGAACTTGAGGATCCGCTCGCGGCCGGTGAACGCGCGGGCGAGGCGGATCGCATGGAACGTCGCCTCGGTACCGGTGCACGCGAACACGACCTGGTCCGCCGACGGGATCATCCCGACGAGCCGCTCGGCGAGCTCCACCTCGAGCGGGTTTGCGGTCGAGAACGACACACCGTGCTCGTCCATCGCGCGGCGTGCGGCCGCGTTGACGCGGGCGTCGTTGTGGCCGAGCAGCACCGCTCCGAACGAGGAATGGAAGTCGATGTACTCGTTGCCGTCGACGTCGCGGATGCGCGACCCCTGCGCCTGCGTCATGAACAGCGGATACGGTCTGGCGCCGCGCCCCTCGCCCTGGACGCCACCTGGCGAGACGCGGCTCGCGCGTTCGTGGAGCGCGGCAGAGGCGTGGGTCGTGATCGGCCAGTCGAGAGCGTCGCGCTCGGGGCGTCGATCGAGGGTCGTCATGCAGTCACCACCGGTGCTTCTGCGGTCGGGACCGTCACGCTCGTCCGGGCGCCACTCACCGCGGACGCGTACAGCGCGTCGATGACGGCGCTGTCGCGCACACCGTCCTCGAAGTCGGCGTGTTCGCCACGGCCCTCGTCGATCGCGGTGAGGAACGCGGCCCACATCGCGCACACATTGCCGATCCACCCGACCGACGTCCCGTCGGCGCCACCAACGAGCAGCTCTGCGGCCCCCGGGTGCTGGGCATTCACCAGCACGCGCCGGTAGCCCAGAGTCGCCTCATCGCTCGGCAGGCAGACCTGGAACTCATTGCCGCGTTCGAGGTCCCACCTCGCCGATCCGACCGTCCCCGACACCTCCACCTCCATCGCCACTCGCCGGCCACGCGTCACGCGGCTGGTCTCAAGGACGCCGTACGCCCCGTTCTCGAACGTCACGATCGCCGCCGCGGCATCCTCGACGTCGACGGCCCCCATCGCGATGGTGCCCGTGCTATCGGCGGACCCGCCGCCTCGGTTACCGATCGCATCGGCCCCGGGCAGCGGTCGTTCCGGATACGCGATCGCGGTGAGGCCCTGGACGCTCTCGACCTCGCCGACCAGGTAGCGAGCGGTATCGGCGAGGTGGTAGCCCGTGTCGATCGCGATCCCGCCACCGGCGAGCCGCTTCTGGAACCGCCACAGCAGTGGCACGTCGGGGTCGGCGGCGTAGTCGAGCAGGAACGTCGCGCGGAAGCTACGGATCTCGCCGAGCTCGCCTCCCTCGATCAGCTCCCGGATCGCGCGCAGCGCCGGCGTCCACCGATACGCAGCGCCGAGCCCGTGGAACACGCGGGCCGCCTGGCAGGCTGCCAGCAGCTCTGCCCCGGCCGCCGCGTCGGTCGCGAGCGGCTTCTCGCTGACGACGTGCTTGCGCGCGGCCGCGGCGCCGAGCACGACCTCGCGGTTGTAGGCGGGTGGCAGACACGTGACGACGAGGTCGACGTCGTTCGCCTCGACGAGGGCGCGCCAGTCGGGCTCGACACGCGCATAGCCGTAGCGCTCGGCGAGGCGCGCTGCGAGCCGGTCGTTGACGTCGGCGACCGCGACGAGCCGGGGTCGCAACGGCAGATCCGGGTAGAGCGGCGCGAGCATCGATAGCGCGAGGCTGTGGGCGCCGGCCATCGTGCCCGCGCCGACCATGCCGATCCCGAGCTGACGCGCGGCGGTCATGCCAGAACGTCGCTGACAGTGACGGTCGCCGCCATCTCATCGAGCGTCACGCGCCGCTTCTCGGTCGCGGCCGTGATCACCGCGTCGCACATCAACGCTGCCTGGTAGCCGTCCTCGAAGCTTGCCTGCTCGACGGGGAGCGGCTGGTCCTCGATCACCGCGGTCAGGAAGTCGCGCCACTCGTGGGCGAAGCTGTGCTCCCAGCCGACGGTATGACCCGGCGGCCACCACATGTCCATGAACGGGTGCTCGGGCTGGCTCACGAGGATGTCGCGGAAGCCACCGGTCCCATCGGCCTCGTCGCCCGGGTAGAACACGTGGAGCCGGTTGAGGTCCTCCATGTCCCACCAGAGCGAGCCGTCGGTCCCGTTGAACTCGATGACCTGGCGACCCTTCCAGCCCCACGCCACCCGCGACGCCTCGAGCGACGCGATACCGCCACCACGCAGCTCGACGGCGGCCACGTATGCATCCTCGAGATCGACCCCGATGTCCGCGGGGGTCAGCTTCGCCGCGGTGGCCTGGACGGCCTCCGCTTCGTTCCCCAGGTAGCGCATGAAATCGATGATGTGGCAGTAGTCGGTGATCGCCCGCGAGGCGTTCGGCTTCCGGCTCGGCGAGGTCCCGGCCGCGTGGTCCTGGAGGTAGACGGCCCGGAACTGGAGACACCGGCCGAGGCGCCCGCTGTCCACGATCTCGCGCGCGAGCCGCATCGCGGGCATGTAGCGGTAGTTGAAGCCGACCGCGGCGCGCACGCCAGCCCGTCGAGCCGCGTCGACCAGGGCGGCTGCCTCGAAGCGATCCCGGCCGAGCGGCTTCTCGCAGAGCACCGGTTTGCCGAGCGCCAGTGTCGCCTCCGTCGCCTCGAGGTGCGCGGTCTCGCCGAGCAGCACAGCGATGACGTCGATGTCGGGGTCGTCGACGACCTCGCGCCAGTCGGTCGTGAACTTCTCGATGCCGAGGTCGCGCGCCATCGCCGAACCACGATCGGCGGTGCGCGCCGCGAGGGCCGCCAGCTCGATCGGGCGGCGCAGCGGCGTGACGTGGTTGAGCGTGTGCAGCGCATGGCCGTGGGCGCGGGTGATCCAGCCCGCGCCGAGGAGCCCGATGCGGATCGGGTCGCTCATCCTCCGGTCAGGCCGGCACGGGCGGCGGGGTCGCCGCTTCGCCAAGGAACCGTTCCGGATCGGCCATGACGTAGCGGATGGTCTCTGCGTAGCGCTCGATCAGCTCGCTCGACTGCAGGAAGATCGGGTACCGCGCCTCGCAGATCACGAGGGACGAATCGAGCATCCGATTCGCCTCGGGATAGTCGTCCGGGTCGTAGCCCCGGTCCCCGAACACGGGGAATGCCGGTGCCGGCTGGGTGTGCCACAGCTCGCACCCGACGCCCGCGGCGAGCAGCGCCTGCCCGAGCGAATCGCGGAAGACGGTCGGCTCGACGTGACCGAGCCCCATCGCCGCGGGATCGAGCCGGACCCGGTAGTGGTAATAGCTCGACGTGCGGTCGTTCGGCACGTAGGGCGGCGTCATGCCGGGCAGGCCCCCGAGCGCCTCGTCGAGGATCGCTGCGTTCTGCTGCCCCGTGGCGATGTACTCGGGCAACCGCTTGAGCTGCGACCGCGCCAGCGCCGCAGGCATCTCCTGGTGGCGATAGTTCCAGCCGATGGAGAAGCCGGTGTACGGCCGGAAGTTCCAACCCGTCAGCTTGGCAAGCTCAGGGATGTCCTCGCCGAACGTCCGAAGCCGGCGCGCGCGGGCGAGAAGATCGGGGTCGTCGGCGACGAGGAGACCACCCTCACCGCCCGACAGGATCTTGCTCGAGTTCAGGCTGTAGCAGCCGATCACCCCGATCGAGCCCACCTGACGGCCGTGGTAGGTGGCGCCGTGGGCCTGGCACGCGTCCTCGATGACGTAGAGGCCGTGCCGGTCGGCGATCGCGAGGATCTCCTCCAGATCGGCCGGCATGCCACCGATGTGGACGGCGATGATCGCACGGGTCTTCGGGGTGATCTTCTCCTCGATACGGGCCGGATCGAGGTCGAACGTCCGCGGGTCGATATCGACGAAGACGGGCACCGCCCCCTGGTGGAGGATCGGCTGCCACGTGCCGGCGAAGGTGTACGCGGTCGTGATGACCTCATCGCCCGGCTCGATCCCGATCGCGTACAACGCAGAGTGGATGGCGGCCGTTCCGGAGTTGAAGAGCAGGCACGCGTCGCGACCGACGAAGGCCGCCCACTCCTTCTCGAGCGCCGTCATCTCGGGCGCACCCACGCCGCCGAGTACGCCGCGTTCGAGCACAGTGGCGACCGCCGCTCGGTCCTCCTCGCGGATGTCCGGCCAGCGTCGTTTCAGCCCTTCCGGGACATGATCAACCTCGGGAGAGCCCATCCGGGAGGCCCCTTCGCGATACGGGTCGACGGTCGTCCGATCGTACCGTACGGCGACCCTTCGGATGGGCCGGTCCTACCCGGCGGACCTCTTGCCGAAGGGCAGCCGCGGATCGATCCCCTGATCGCCCCAGGTCTCGCGGACCCAGGCATGCGAGGGATCGTCCGGCGCGCGCCATGCACGCTCGCCGGGCCCGGCCATCACGTTGAGGTAGTACAGGTCATAGCCGGGTGCCGCCATCGCCGGTCCGTGCCAGCCGTGCGGCACGAGGACGGTGTCACTCGTGGCAACCGTCGTGAGCAGCTCGATCGGGCGATCGGCCGTCCCGTAGATGTGCTGATAGGCGAGGCCCGGACCAGCCGGCCCGTCCGCCACGATGTAGTGGTAGATCTCCTCGAGCTCGGTCTCGACGTCGCGTTCCTCGTCGTGCTTATGCGGCGGGTACGACCCCCAGTTGCCGCCGGGCGTCAGGACCTCGACCGCGATCAACCGATCCGCCTCGAACCGAAGTGCGGAACCGAAATTGCGCACCTCGCGCGAGCACGCGCCGGCGCCGCGCAGCTCGACGGACACATCCCCCGCCGGGACGTAGCGCACGGGATAGCGTGCCTCCGCGCGAGCGGCGGCGACGGCGAATCGACCGCCGGCCGCGCTCGTCACGCCGACGTCGCATCCGGGCGGGACATAGAGGAAGTCGCTCGGCCCGTCCCACACACTCTCGCGGCCGTCGAGGTGGGATGGCCGCCCGTCGGCGAGCACATCGAAGGCGCCGGCGAGCGGCAGGACGATGACCTCGTCGGCGCCCGTTTGGAACGAGATCCGACCACCGGCTGAAAGCGTCGCGGCGCGCATCCCACTGAACCGCCAGCCGGCCGCTTCCGGCGTGAGGACGACCGACCAATCCCCGTCCGCGAGCGACCCCGCGGGTCGATAGAGCGCTGACGCGACCGCCGTCACGCCGGCTTCAGGTCGGGGTTCGGGACGAGGACGTCGGTGACCTGGTGGAGCAGCTCGTGGTACGACGCGATGAACGCTCGAAGGGTCCGCGCGCTCGGGCCGAACGAGTCGAACGCATCGGGCGTCAGGCCGTCCGGCTCCATCGCTCGGACGAAGTCGGGGAAATGTCGGCGGAGGTCGTCGACGATGCGCGGATCGACTGGTTCATCCATCCGTGGCCGGACGTCGACGTCCGAGGCGTTGAACCGCTTTTGCCAGGACGACGGGATCGTGATGATCACGTCGCCGCCGATGAGCTCGGACCAGTGGAGCTGGTGTCGGATCGCGGCACCCAGCGGACGCGCGCGGAGGCCGCGGCGCTGGAACTCCTCGACGGTCCGCTTGAAGACGGCGACACCCGACCATGGCAGGGCGCTCGGATCCGAGATGATCCCGTCGCGCTCGGTCTGGAGGCGGAGCCAGTCCTCGAGCCGACCCATCATCACGGTGATCACGGGTCCCATGTCAGCGACGGGCAGTCCCTCGGCCTCGCGGCGCTTCAGCCCGCGCTCGACCGCCTCGCCGGCGGCCACCGCTTGCGGTACCGAGAACGAGACCGTGGCGTTCACGTTCACACCGCGGTACGTCGCCTCCTCCATGACCTTCACGCCGACGGACGTCGTCGGGAACTTCACGATGATGTTCGGTGCGAGGCTGGCGAACTGCTCGCCCTGCGCGAGCATCCGGTCGAACGAGCGGAACAGCGTCGGGTCGGTCTGCATCGAGAGGCGTCCCTGCCGGCCACCCGTCGCGTGGAACGCGGGGAGCAGCAGCGGCGCGGCGCGCAGGGACATCTCCTCGACGATGGCCCACGCGAGATCGATCTCTGTCGCGTCAGAGCGCTCCTTCGCCAGAGCGCGGACGCGGTCGCGCCAGTAAGCCGGCTCCGCCTTCCACACGTCGTGCACGATCGTCGGGTTCGCCGTCGCCCCGACTGCCCCGTACGAGATCGCGTACTCCAGCTCAGGGACCGAACATGAGTCGTTCCAGATGTCGGTCGGGGTCGTAGAGATCGTCCGTCCGAGGGGCGAGTCTGCCAGCGGCAACGTCACCGAGGGGTCGATCGTCTGCGTCGCGCTTCCCATCGAGCAACCTCCGCTTACCGCATTGACACTGGTCGGTGGCCGCGATACCGTCCGAACCCGGTCTCAGCGTAATCGATTACGCGCGACCGCTAGGAGGGGACGTTGCCCGAGGCGCCCGCGGTCGTCCACGATACGCCACCGGGCCGGGATACCATCGCCGGAGCGCGCGTCCAGGAGGGGGTTGGTCGAGGAGGGTCGATGGCGGTCACCGCCGATGGCGCCGCGCGCGGACGTCTGCGTGGAGATGATGATGCCCTCCCCCATGCGTCGATCGGGGCGGTGCCGATCCTCTGGTACAACGCCGACGACGGCGCGGGATGGAACGCTTCGACCATCCTCGATGAGATCGCCCGTATCGGCTACGAAGGGACACAGCTCGGTCACGACTTCGCGCGTGGACACGCGCTTCGCGACGAGCTGAATGCCAGGAAGCTCCGCCTGGCCGAGGTGTATGCGGCGATCCCGTCCACGGTCGACGGTCCGCTGGACGGGTCGCTCGACATCGCCCGCGCGTGTCTACGCGAACTCCACGAGGCGCGCGGCGACGTGCTGTGCGTCGCGATCGACGGCTCGGCCGAGCGCGACGCGACCGGCGGCCGCGCCGACGAGACGGGGACTCCCACGTTCACCGACTCGGCTTGGGCCGCCCTGGCGGACATCCTCCATACGATCGCCGATGAGGCGGCGGCGCTCGGCCACCCGACGGTCTTCCACCCGCACGCGGGTACCTACGTCGAGACGCCGGCCGAGATCGAGCGGCTGCTCGACACGACGGACGCCGATCGGGTCGGGATCTGCCTCGACACCGGTCATCACATCGTCGGCGGCGCCGATCCGGTCGCCGACCTGCGTCGGCTCGGTGAGCGCGTCCGGCACGTGCACCTCAAGGACGTCGACGACGTCGTGCTGAGCGCACTGCGAGCGGGTCAGTACACGAGCCTCGACCAGGCCGTCCGCGACGGACTCTTCACCGAGCTCGGCACGGGCATGCTCGATCTCGACGGTGCACTCGCGATCCTGGCGGCGCGTGACTACGACGGCTGGCTGATGGTCGAGCAGGACCGGGCCGTCGGCCCGCCATCGGAGGCAGCCGCGATCGGACGACGCGTCCTGGCGTCCGCGCTTCGCCGCCTCGGTGGCGGAGCCGGATCGGAGCGGGAGAGCATGAGGACGGTGGCATGAGGGTCGCGCTGATGGGCGCCGGCCGCATCGGCAAGCTGCACGCGCGCTTGCTGCGGGACTCCGAGGGCATCGATACGGTCGTGATCGCGGATGTCAACGCGGAGCTCGCGGCGGGCGTCGCACGCGACGCAGGCATCGAGGCCGCGCCGTCGATCGATGCGGCTTTCGACGGCGCGGATGCGGTGGTCATCGCCGCCACGACGACAGCGCACGCCGCGCTGATCCGCGAGGGCATCGCGCACGGCATCCCCACGTTCTGCGAAAAGCCGCTCGCCGCCGATCTGCCGGAGACGATCGCCATCGCCGCCGAGATCGATGCTTCCGGCGTCCCGTTCCAGCTCGGCTTCCAGCGCCGGTTCGACGCCGGCTATGCCGAAGCGCACCGCCTCATCCAGAGCGGCGCGATGGGCACGCTCTACAACATCCGGCTCGCGGGCCACGACCCTGCCCCGCCGCCGGAGGCGTACATCGCCCAGTCCGGCGGTCTGTTCCGGGACTTCTCGGTCCACGACTTCGACGTCCTGCGGTTCATGACCGGCTGCGAGGTGGAGCAGGTCTACGCCGACGGCGCCGTTCGCGGCTTCCCCGTCTTCGCGAAGTACGGCGACGTCGACAGCGCGATCGTCGCGATGCGCCTGACCGATGGCCCGTTCACGGTGCTCACGGTGTCGCGCCACGATCCGCTGGGCTATGACGTCCGAGCCGAGATCTTCGGCTCGAAGGATTCGATCGCCGTCGGGCTCGGCCCGCACACACCGATCCGCTCGGTCGAGCCCGGAGTGCCACCGCCGGCAGGTCCGGTCTGGCCCGACTTCCTGGTGCGCTTCGAGGCAGCCTACGCGGCTGAGTTCGCGGCGTTCGTCGCGTTCGCGCGCGGCGACATTTCCAGCCCTTGTACGGCCCGAGACGGCGTCGCGGCATTGCGCATCGCCGAAGCGGCCACTCGCTCGCTCCACGAACAGCGACCGGTGTCGCTCGCGGAGATCCCCGGTTGAGGATCGGGGCGACCCCATCCTCGAGGACATCGGGACGAAAGGAGGTGTCCATGGCGGCCAGCGTGGCCGCGAAGGCAGACCCCATCCCACCGCTCCACCACACGGGTGGATGACATCGGGACCGCGACGCATGGTCGCGGCAAGGGCACACGGAGGAGAAAGAACGGAATGACTCTGAGGAGCAAGGTCCTCGTCGCGCTCGCCGGCGCGGCCATCGTCGTCGCCGCGTGTCAGAGCGGGACACCGTCCGGGTCGGGTTCGACCGGGACCGGGTCCGGGCCTGACGGCGCGCTCGTCAAGCGCAGCGACATCAAGATCGAGATCGTGACCCACGGCCAGGCACAGGACGGCTTCTGGGGCGTCGTCCGCAACGGCGTCAAGGCCGGTGCCTCACAGATGGGCGTGACGGCCAACTACAGCGCGCCGGGCGCCGAGAGCGACATGCCGGGCATGGTCTCACTGATCGACGCGGCAGTCGCCAAGAAGCCGACCGGCCTCGTCGTGTCGATCCCGAACCCGGACGCGCTCGGTCCGGCCATCAAGAAGGCGGTCGACGCTGGCATCCCGGTGGTGTCGATGAACTCGGGCTCTGACGTCTTCAAGAGCCTCGGCGTCCTCGTCCACGTCGGCCAGACCGAATATGAGGCGGGCCTCGGCGCGGGCCAGCGGTTCAAGGACGCCGGCGTCAAGAACGCGGTGTGCTTCAACCAGGAGGTCGGCAACCAGGCACTGACGTTGCGCTGCAACGGCTTCTTCATGGGCCTCACGGGCAAGGAGGACGGCAAGGTGCTGCAGGGCAGCATCTCCGACCCGGCCGGCATGCAGGCGACGATCGCATCCGCGATCCAGACCGATCCGACCATCGACGGGATCCTGACCCTCGGCCCGTCCGTCGCCAAGCCGGCACTCGACGCGGTCACTGCGTCCGGCAAGCAGATCCATCTCGCGACCTTCGACCTCAGCGCGGACGTGCTGACGGCCATCAAGGACGGGAAGATGGACTTCGCCATCGATCAGCAGCAGTTCCTGCAGGGCTACCTGCCGATCGTGATCCTCACGAACTACGCCGAGACGAAGAACCTCCCGACCGGTAACGGCGAGGGGCTCATCATGACCGGCCCAGGCTTCGTGACCCAGAAGGACGCGGCCGACGTCATCGCGCTCGCGGCCAAGGGTCTCCGCTAGCCCGTAGCGTCCGCGTCGGCACCGCCGGCGCATCGGGAGGGACCGGCGCCCGCCGGTCCCTCACCACCCTCGGAGGAGACGGATGGCGAGCACAACGACCGCGGCCCCGACGGCACCCGGTTCCGGCCGACTCCGGCAGATCTCGCTCACACAGCGTGTCCTTGCCCGCCCCGCGGCCGGTGCGCTGATCATCGTCATCTTCGTCTGGGTCGTGTTCCTCGTGCTCTCCCTGGCACGGGGCAACACCGCGTTCCTCAGCCTGGCCGGCACACTCAACTATCTCGACGTCGCGGCCCAGATCGGCGTCATCGCGACGTCCGTAGCGCTGCTGATGATCGCGGGCGAGTTCGACCTCTCGATCGGTTCGATGGTCGGGTTCGCCGGGATCATCATGGCCATCGGCGTGACGATATGGGGCCTGCCCGTCTGGCTCTCGATCATCCTCTCGATGATCCTCACGACGTTCCTCGGCGTGATCAACGGGTTCATCGTGGTCCGCACGGGCCTGCCGTCGTTCATCGTCACGCTTGCGACGCTGTTCATCATCCGAGGCTTCTCGTCGGTCCTGACGTCCAGCGTCAGTCCGATCACCTATATCCCGATCGACCCGACCCTGCTGAAGAACGATCCGCTCGCCCAGATCTTCGGCTTCAGCGCCACGATCACCAACGCCGATGGCAGCACGACCAGCGTCCAGGTCTCGATCCTGTTCTGGATCCTGATCGCGATCGTCGGCGTGTATCTGCTCGGTCGAACGCGTTTCGGCAACTGGATCGCGGGCGTCGGCGGCTCGTCGGCCGCGGCACGCAACCTTGGCGTCCCGGTCGCGCGCGTCAAGATCGCGCTGTTCGCTCTGACTGCGCTCTCGGCCGCCATCCTCGCCGCCATCCAGACCACCCGTTTCACATCAGCCGACATCCTGCGTGGCACCGGCTACGAGCTTGACGCCATCACGACCGCCGTCATCGGCGGCACGCTGCTGACCGGCGGCTATGGGTCGGTCGCGGGCACCGCGCTCGGAGCACTCGCGTTGGGGATGGCCCGGCAGGGGATCGTCTTCGCGGATATCAATGCCGACTGGTACAAGATCGCGATCGGGACGTTGCTCCTCGTCGCGGTCGTACTCAACGGCTGGATCCGCCGCCGGTTCGCCGGGCTGAGCTAGGAGGGCCGACCGATGGATCCGACACCGATGACCGACGCCCTCATGGGTCAGGCGCCAGCCACCCCACTGGCCGATGTGCCCCCGCTGCTTGAGGCCCGGGACGTTTCCAAGTACTTCGGCGCGGTCGTCGCGCTCGAGGGTGTCTCGTTGACGGTCCGTCCCGGCCAGGTCACGTGCCTGCTCGGTGACAACGGGGCCGGCAAATCGACGCTGATCAAGACGTTGTCCGGCGTCCATCGCCCTGACAAGGGCACGCTCGCCGTGGACGGCGCGCCGGTCGAGTTCAACTCGCCGCGCGCCGCGCTCGACGCCGGCATCGCGACCGTCTACCAGGACCTGTCGGTGATGCCGCTGATGAGCATCACGCGCAATTTCTTCCTCGGCAACGAGCCGACCGTCGGGGTCGGGCCGCTCAAGCGGTTCGATCTTCCCAGGGCTGCCGGCATCGCGCGCGAGGAGATGAAGCGCATCGGCATCGACGTGCGTGACACCGACCAGGCGGTCGGGACGCTGTCGGGCGGCGAGCGCCAGACCCTGGCGATCGCCCGCGCCGAGTACTTCGGGGCGCGTGTCCTGATCCTCGATGAACCGACGTCGGCCCTCGGCGTCAAGCAGTCGGCGATCGTGCTCCGGCACATCATCGCGGCGCGCAACCGCGGCCTCGGGGTGATCTTCATCACCCACAACGTGTCGCACGCGCTGCCGATCGGTGACACCTTTACGATCCTGTCGCGAGGTCGGACCGGCGGGCAGTTCCGGCGTGGTGAGGTCGACGAGGCCCAGCTGCACAGCCAGATGGGCGGCGGCGACGAGCTGCACGAGCTGACACAGGAGCTCGAGGCCCTCGCACGACCGGGCGCGCGGCCCGGGACGACCCCCACGACGGAGCCGCCAGGCGCCGGCGATCCAGGGGCCACCGCCACCCACTGACACCACCACCGACTGCCGGCGGCGCCATGCGCGCCGCGCGGCCGTGGAGCGATAGCCGATGACGGCAACGATCGCCGACGTCGCGGCAAAGGCCGGCGTGTCGACGGCGACGGTCAGCCGCGTGCTGGCCGGGGTCGGCCGCGCGCGACCGGAAACGCGGTCGCGCGTCCTCGACGCGGCCCGCGAGCTCGACTATCGACCGTCCGAGATCGCGCGCTCACTGAAGCGGCGATCGACCCAGACGTTCGGGCTGCTCATCACCGACATCGAGAACCCTTACTTCCCGCAGCTGGTGCGGTCGGTGGAGGATGCATCGCGGGCGGCCGGCTACACCGTGCTGCTGTGCAACGCCGCCGAGGACCCCGAGCGCGAGGCGTCGTACCTCGACCTCCTCGTCGATCGGCGAGTGGACGGGCTGATCATCGCGGCGAGCAGCATCGGCGCGCGCCAAGGCGAGTGGCTGATGGCGCCGCCCATCCCGGTCGTCCTTGTCAACACCGAGGTGCCGGGTTCCGGGCTGCCGACGATCACCTCGGACAACCTCGGTGGCGGGCGGCTGGCGACAGAACACCTCCTCGCGCTCGGGCATCGCCTCTTCGGATACCTGATGCCGCCACCACGGAACGTTGACGCAGCTGCGCGGCTGGCAGGCGTGCGGGCGGCGCTCCGCGCGGCCGGGTGCCCCGATGACGCGCTGACGCTCGCCGGCGGCGATGCCCTGGTCGGTGGCGGTGAAGCTGCCGCGATCGACCTGCTCGAACGCGCCCCGGATACGACGGCGATCCTCGCCTACAACGACCTCATGGCGATCGGTGCGCTTCGGGCGCTGCGCCATCGCGGTCGGCGCGTGCCGTCGGATGCGAGCGTCGTCGGCTTCGATGACGTGGCCGTCGCGGCATACGTCGACCCGGCACTCACGACGATCTCGCAGCGGACCGAGGAGATGGGGCGCTGGGCGGTCGAGCGCCTCATCGGCGACGGTGGCGCCGAGGCGACGACCGTGAAACTGCCGGTCGACTTGCACATCCGCGACTCGACGGGGCCGCCGTCACGCTGATCCGCCTCCGGCGTCACCGGCCGCTACTGGCGCGGATCTTCGACGCCGACCTGCGCGGTCAGGCTCGGCACGACCGCCCGGCGGACGCGTTCGCGAGCACGGCGGATGAGCACAGCCCGCTGATCGGGGACACCGTCCAACCCGACGTCCTCGACCGCCAGCGAGCCCGCGGCCGCTGCGAAGCGGAGCGCGCGGGGAAGCGAGCGACCGGGCGACGCGGCAACGCTCGGGCGGACGAGGACCGCGAGGAGCGCCGCGAGGAACGTGTCCCCTGCCCCGGTCGGGTCGACCTCGTGTTCGGTCGGTGTCGGCAAGTAGCGCAGCACCTCCACCGGTCCCCCATCGCCGGTCGTCACGAGGAGACCGCCGTGCCCGCCCTGGGTCACGAGCAAGCGGGCGCCCGCGTGGAGGTATCGCGCAAGGTCGCCGAGCGACGTATCGCGCGCGACATCGAGGTGGCTCAGGCCGACGAGATCCGCGCGCTTCAGGACGCGCCGCTCGCTCGGCGCGACCCGCTGGACATCGCCGCCCGGGATCATCTTCCGGAGCATCCCCTGCCATGCGACGCCGACGATCGCGTCCTCGGGGATCACGTCCACCCAGGCGTCGGGCACCTCGTTCGCGACCGGCACGAGCGACCACGAGCGGCTCTCCATCCACGATGACGGCAGCGCGACGGGCTCGACGGGCACACCCGCCGCCATCGATACCTGCCGGCGGCCCTTCGGCGTCTCGATGTTGTGGAAGATGGGTCCTTCCGGCAGCGGCACCTTGAGGATGTCGACCCCTGCGGCGCGCATCGCATCGAGCTCGTGGGCGGTCGATGCCTCGCCGTCGACCCCCACGACCGCTGCCGTCCTAAGCCCGAGCTTGGCCGTCGTCAGGGCCGCGTACGTGACGCCGCCACCGAGGCGCCAGCCACGGGCATCGTCGGGCGCGATGTCGCGCGCGGCCGAACCGATGTGGACGACCTCGACGGCGGGTGACGGCATCGAACCTCCGGTCGGCTGGCGGGCGTGACGGCGTGACGGTTCGCCGGGTGGCGCAGGACGTGCGGCGTATACTGCCGCACCCGACCACCACCGCGAGGCTCCCGTGTTCTTCTACGAACTTCACGAAGGCGACGACGAGGTCTATTCCGACGTCCTCGTCGTGAGCGAATCGGAGTGGGAGCCGCAGGAATTCTTCGAGCTCGTGCAGCGCATCCGCCATGACGTCCAACACGGCTACGAGCAGGACACGCTGATCGAGGCGATCGCGATGGTCCTCGAGCGCGATTACGGCTTCATCTACGTCAGCGACGATCGACTCGTCGCGGCCGTCAACGTGTCGACGCAGGACGCCGACAACTTCCTCGCCGAGCTCGACGCCGACCTCGACGACGAGGATGACGATGACCACGAGGACGACGAGGGGTTCAAGGACGAGTTCCGCACGATCATCGCCGACTTCGATCCGGACCTCGGGCGGCCCAACTAGGTCGAGGGGCGTTCAGCCGCAGCGTTGTCCCGCGGAGCTCGTGCCCACCCCGGTTTTCCTGCCATATGTGCGGGGACTGGCGCCTTAGGCAACCTCTGACGCATCTCGAACGCCGTTTCGTCTCACCCGGATGCATGTTCCTACGGACCGTTGCATCAACGGACCCGAGTTCCCGAGACGAGACCTCGCGGATGCCGCCCAAGGTCCACGTGACGCAGATATGGCAGGAATCAGTGGGCGTCCGCCCCCCGCGTCCCGCGCGGTGCCCTCAGCGGCTGAAGAGGATCTCCAGCACGTCGCCGTCCTTCACTCGATAGGTCTTGCCCTCGGAGCGGAGACGGCCGTGTTTCTTCGCCTCGGCCATCGAACCGAGCGTGATCAGGTCCTCGTACGCGACGGTCTCGGCCCGGATGAAGCCCTTGGCCAGGTCCGTGTGGATCGCCCCCGCGGCGTCGACGGCCGTCGATCCGTCAGGGATCGGCCACGCGCGGACTTCGTCCGGGCCGGCCGTCAGGAACGACACCAGACCCAACAGTCGATACGACAGCTCGATGACCCGATCCAGGCTCGACTCGGTGATGCCGAGCTCGTGCATGAACACGCCGGCTTCCGCGGGTTCAAGCTCACCCAGCTCCATCTCGATCTTTGCCGAGAGCGCGTCGACCATCGCGCGCTCGTGCTGGTATCCCGCTGCGATCTTTTCGATCAGCGCAGAGACATCGGCCAGATCGCGCTCGCCGACGTTGAGCAGGACTAGGACCGGCTTCTCGGTCAGGAATCGGAACCCGCGGATCGCCTTCGACTCGTCCTCGTCGAGTCCGAGATCGCGGATCGGCGTGCCGCCCTCCAGCGCCTCATGGATCCGCTGCACCACGACTTCCTCGCGCTCGGCAGCCTCTCGTTCGGCCTGTGTCCCGTGCCGACCACTCGTCCTGAGCCGCTCGAGCCGACGCTCGGCCATCGCCAGGTCGGCAAGCATGAACTCGAGGTCGAGCTGCTCGAGGTCGCGCGCCGGATCGACCGATCCCGCCGGGTGCGGGTGTGCGGGATCCTCGAACGCCCGAACGACATGCAGCAGCGCATCGGATTCGCGGAGACGCGCCAGGTGGTCGGCCGGCAGCTCCTCGGTCCCGACGCGGCCCTCGGACGAGGCTGGTGGCGCCGGAAGGTCGACGTACGTCACGTCGGCCTGGACGATCTTCTTGGGTTTGAAGATCTCCGCTAGTCGTTCGAGCCGCTCATCCGGCACCTTGACGACGCCGACGTTCAGGGTGACGCCGCCGTACCCGCCCGTCTCCGCATGGCCACGGGTCAGCGTGTTGAAGACGGTCGTCTTTCCGCTACCCGCAAGCCCGACGATCGCGATCTGCACGGTCAGTACCCGGCAGCTGGGTCGACGACGTTCAGCAGGGGCTCGCCGTTCGCGAACCGCCGAAGGTTGTCGCAGAAGAGGTCGACGCTGCGATCCAGCACCCGTCCGCTCGACCACGCGGTGTGCGGCGTCACGATGACGTTCGGCAGCTCGTAGAACGACGACAGCGCGGGCAGCGGCTCCTCCCGGAACGTGTCGAGCACCGCGCCACCCAACGGGCCATCTCTCAGTGCGCGGAGCAGCGCTCGCTCGTCGATCAGCCGGCCACGCGCGACGTTGATCAGCCACGCGCCGGGCTTGACCATCGCCAGCGTGTCGGCGTTGATCATGTCCTCGGTCTCCGGTGTGAGCGGCGCGGCGAGAACGATGAAGTCCGATTCCCCGAGGAGCTCGGGCAGCATCTCGGGTCCACCGACGCGGTCGAGCATCGCCTCGCCGAAGGAGAGGTCGTCACCTTCGCGCGACGCCTCCATGCCGCTCTCCGGTCGTCGTCGGACGGCGATCACGCGACACCCGAATGCCATCGCGAGCGCGCCGACCGCTCGACCGATCGACCCGAGCCCGACGATGCCGACGGTCACGTCGCGCAGCTCGCTCCCTTCGAGCGGTTGCCACGTGCGTTCTCGCTGCAGCTCGAGGAGCTGCGGCAGCCGACGTGAGACGGCCAGGATCATCATCAGCACGTACTCCGCGATCGGCCGGCTGAAGACGCCGCGAGCGTTGGTGACGATCAGGCCGCGCTCGCGCGAGGCCGGTGTGAGTGCTCGCTCCACGCCCGACGTCGCCGAGTGGACCCACGCGAGCCTCGGCGCGCGTGCCAGAAGCCGGTCGAACGCATCAGAGTTGAGCCAGCCGCGGAGCATCACCTCGACATCGTCGAGCGGACCGTCGGCGAGACCCTCGATCGACACCGTCACGAGCCGCGCGCCGGGTGCCGCTGCACGGATCCGCTCGAGGTCGCGCGAGCGGTATCGCGCAGAGAGGATCGGGCTGAGGGCGATCGCCGTGGGCGCACCGCCGGGGCCGCTGCCAGGACCGGCCGCTGTCACTGGGCAGAGGTGTCGGGCAGGACCGGTCCCTGCAGCGCCGGGACGCCGTCGAGGACGCGGGCGATCCAGCGCTCGGGCGCCTCGATCTCACCGTCGCGCGGCAGGTTCTCCGGCCCGGCCCAGAGCCGCTGGAACGCCTCGGACCCGCGCGCATCGGCGATCGCGCGAACGAACCGCTCGCCCTTCTTGTATTGATCGAGCTTGAGGTCCATGCCGGTCAGCCGGAGCATCGCCCGCTCGAACGGCGTGCGCCGGGCCCGTCGCTCGTCGAACTTGGCACGGATCTTCTCGACATCCGGCACGAGCCCCTGTCCGACCTCGTCCATGACGTAGTCGCTGAAGCCCTCGAGCAAGCTCATCACCGCCTGCGTCTCCCGGAAGAGCGACTTCTGCTCGTCCGTCATGAGGCGCTCCATCCAGTGCTCGCCGCCGCCTTCGCCTCGGAGCGCGCGGCCAAGTCCCTTCATGGCCTCCTGGCCCATCCCACGCACGTCTCGCCCGAATAGCGTGAGCTGCCGCTCGAGGTGCGACGCCAGATACGGCCGGAGCCACGGGTGCGCCTCGAATTCGAAGGCGTGCGTCGTCTCGTGGAGTGCGATCCACGTTCGGAACGACGCGAGCGGTACGCCGAGCGCCTTGGCGGTCTGGCGGATGTTCTCCTCGACGAACAGGAGTCGTCCGGGCGCCGCTTCGGCGGACAGCAGCGCGAGGTCGTATTGGCCGAGCACGCGCTGACCCATGAACCCGAGCAGGACACCGAGCTGCCGCGTGGTGATCCATCGATTCGCGAGCGCCATCGCCGCCACGGTGAACCCGCCACCGGCAGGCACGACCTGATCGAGCAGGTCGTGCTCGAGCTTGCCGATGAGCGAAGCGAACGACGCGGTATTGGCGCGGACCCAGCCCGCCCGATCGACGACACCGGAGCGCTCGACGACGCCGGGCAACTCCGTATCGAGCGCAGCGGACAGCGCCGGCACGATGCGGTCCATGGCGGCGGCGTACTCGGGTTCGGTCGCGCGCAGCTCTTCGGCGTTGAGCGCGCCCGGCGCACGTTCCAGCCGCCCGATCGCGAGCCGTTCGACCGTCGCCCAGTCGATAAGGCCTTGCCGTGCCCGCCGCTCCATCTGCCGCCCGACGAGCGTCGCCGCCGCACCGAGCGCCGAGCCGATCAGGATCCCGGCCTGCCATGCACGATCGTCCCGCCAGGAGTCCGACGGTCGCTTCGTGCTCATCGGGCGAGCGCCGCGAGCTCGACGGACTCGACCGAGACGAACGCCGCCCCGAACAGCCGTCCCGCGACCGCCTCGAACCGGTCGGGGTCGCCGGTGGTCATTTGGACATGCGATGGCGTCGCCCCGGCGGGTGCCTCGAGCCGGTTGACACTGAGCAGCTCCGCCAGCGCGGAGGCGGTCGCCGTGGCGGAATCCACGATCGCGACGTCCTCACCGAGCAGGTCGACGAAGAGGGGCCGCAACAGCGGGTAATGCGTGCAACCCAGCAGGAGCGTGTCGATCGCGTCCGCCGACGGCCGGCCGTCATGGTCGGCACCCGATCGCGAAGAGCCGCCGAGGATCGGCCCGAGCGACTCGGCGATCGTCGCCTCGGCCGTGGGCCCGGTGAGCTCGCCGGCCTCCACCAGCGGGACGAGGGCCGGTGTCGCGTGCTCGACCACGTTCACCGCTGGGTTCTCGACCTTGATCGCGTCGTGGTACGCGTGCGACCGGATCGTCGCAGGCGTCGCGATGACGCCGACTCGCCGGTTTCGCGTCGCGAGGGCGGCAGCGGCGGCGCCGGGCCGGACGACACCCAGCACCGGCAGGTCGTAGCGCTCGCGGAACGCGGTCAACCCGACGGCGGTCGACGTGTTACAGGCGACGACGAGGGCCTTCACGTCGCGCTCGACGAGCGCATCCAGCGACTGGGTCGAGAACGCGAGGACCTCGTCGTCAGAGCGCGTGCCGTACGGGGCACGATCGTTGTCGCCGAGGTAGAGCGTCGGCTCGAGCGGGGTGCGCCGGATGATCTCGCGCAGGACCGTCAGCCCGCCAACCCCCGAATCGAAGACGCCGATCGGTCGTGGATCGGACACAGGACTCCTAGCCGCGCCCGGCACCGACCGGGACTCGCGGGGAGCCGATCAGCTCCGACGCGACGCGCATCAGGTCGCCGCTGATCGGCGCCGACGGATTCGCGAGGATGAACGGCACACCCTCGTTGTTCGAGCGGACGACGAGCTGGCCGTCGGACATCACTCGATGCTCGGGGACGCGGCCGAGGGCGCGGTGGAGATCGTCAGGTTCGATGCCGCCGGGGCTGTCGGCGCGATTCACGAGGTAGCGCACCTTCGATGCCGGATAGCCGATCGAGCGGAACGTGTCCGCCATGGCGATCGTGTTGTGGATTGTCGTGGAGTCATAGGTGACGATCTCGACGATCGTGTCGCTCGCGTCGAGGAAGCTGAGGTTGATGTCGTTGATCGAGCTCGACATGTCGATGACGATCGTGTTGTAGACGCGCCGCAGCAGCGACAGGATCTTCTCGATGTCGCGTGGCGTGATCATCTCGGCCATCTCGATGCGCGGCGGCGCCAGCAGGATGTCGATGCCCGATGGGTCGCGCCAGAGGACGTCCGACAGGTCGGACTCGGCGATCCGATCGGTCGGCAGGTCGAGGATGGAGGGCGCGTCGGTCGGCACCTTCAGGAGCGCGCGGAGATCGCCGAACTGGACGCTGCCGTCGATGAGGACGGTCTTCTGCTCGAGCTGGGCCATCGCGACGGCGAGGTTGAACGCGATCGTGGTCTTACCGACCCCGCCCTTCGGCGCGAAGACCGAGGTGATGCGGGTCGATCCGACGGACGTCGTCTCGGCGAACTGCTTGCGCACGCCCGAGATCTTGTTCATGAGCTCGAAGCCGGAGAACGGCATCGACAGGACGGCATGGACGCCTTTGGCTGGGTCGACCTCGACGGGGTTCTGGGGCACGGTCAGGACGATCACCGGAACGCTCAGTCCGGCTTCCGCGATCTGCTCGACCAGCTTCGGACCCTTGATCCGGCCCTGGAGCAGCGCATCGATCATCACGACGTCGGGTCGGAGCTGGCGGATCTGATCGACGACGCGACTACCGTCGGACAGGACGTCGAGCAGCTTGACCGTTTGCTGCGTGTTGAGGAGGCCGCGGATGTACTGCGCGACCTGCGGCACGTCCTCGACGATCAGGAGCCGCGTCTGGTCGCTGCTCGAACCACTGGACATCGGGCTCGACGATACCACGCGCTACGGTTCGGACCGGACGTGCGGCAGCGCACCGCCGACGTCCGGGAGCGCACCGCCGGAACGCGCCAGCTCCTCAGCTTCGATCGTCACTGGCGCTCGGCGATGAGGACGGCGCGTTCCGCACCGTACCCGAGCGGCGTCAGGTCGTAGCCGCCCGCGACGATCTCGACGCGAAGCCCGGCATCCTCGGCGAACGCGGCAAGCTCATCCGCGGAGATCAGCCGGAGCCGGTCCTGGCGGATCCAGCGGCGTGGCGCCTCACCCTGTGGCGCCTCGTCGAAGACGGCGGTCAGGACGAGCGACCCGCTGCTCGCGTCGTGGACAGCTGATCCGGTCTTCGTCACGAGCGTGCCCGTAACCGGGTCCTCGCGGATCCACTCGTGGAACACACGACCGTCGAAGCGGGCGAGGTCGTCCGCGTCCGGGAGCCACGCGTCAACGGCCGCGATCCCGCCGGGCCGAAGCTGCGCGGCAAGAGCCTCGATGGCGGCGCGCTGTCGATCGCGGGTCGCCAGCAGCATGATCGAGTTGAGGGCGAGAAACGCAAGGGCGAAACGCGCGCTTCCAGCCGGCAGCGCGGGAAGCTCGAGCAGGTCGGCCTGGATGAAGTCGATCGCGTCGGGGCCGAGTCCGGCATCCGTGCCGCGCTCGCGCGCACGCGCGAGCATCGCTTCGTCGATATCGACGGCGGTGACCTTGTGGCCGGCTGCGGCGAGCGGGACCGCGAGACGACCGGTCCCGGCGGCGAGCTCGAGGATCGGACCTTCCGCGCGGTCTGCGAGCGCCAGATACAGGTCGAGGTCGCCGGGATCCTCGGAGAGGTCGAGGTCATACAACCGCGCGAGCGCGCGCCCGGTCGCGGGGTCGGGAGGCGCGATCACCCGGCGGAGGGCTCCCAGCGGACCGGGGTCCCGGCGGCTTTGCGAACCGCAAGGGCGCTGATCGCTTCGAGTGCCGCCCGATTCGCCGCCATCGCGGTCGTCTCGGCGTGGTCGTAGGGCGGCGAGACCTCGACCACGTCCATCCCGGCCAGCTCGACGGCACCGACGATCTGGCGGACGGCCCGTAGCACTTCGCGGGTGAGCATCCCCCCGGGTTCGGGGGTCCCCGTCCCGGGCGCCATCCCCGGGTCGATCACGTCGATGTCGACGCTCAGGTAGATCGCGTCGGGGCCGTCGAGGGCCTCGTCGATGGCCTGGGCGATGACGGCCTCCGCGCCACGTTCCTCGATCTCGCGCATCAAGTGGTAACGGAGCCCGTGGGACTGCATCCACTCGAACGTCTCGACCGGCGGCCAGTAGCCGCGCAAGCCGACCTGGACGAAATTGCGACCCGCGACGGCACCGGATTCGATCAGGCGGCGCATCGGCGTGCCGTGCCCGGCGAGGACGCCCCAGTCGTCGTTCGCGGTGTCCGCATGGGCATCGAAATGGACGATCCCGATGCTCTTCGGACGGCGGATCTCGGCGATCGCCGTCGCCGACGGCCACGTGATCGAATGGTCGCCTCCGAGGACGATCGGGATGGCACCGGTCGCCGCGACCTCGCGGACCTTGCGGTAGATGAGCGCGTGCGCCCGCTCGATCCAGGCGGGAACGATGTTCGCGTCACCCGCATCGACGACGTCGAGGACCTCGAACGGCTCGACGTCGAGCTGGAGCGAGTTCACCGAGCCTGAGGTGTACTGCGCCTCCCGGATCGCTCGTGGACCGAAGCGGGCACCCGAACGGTGGCTGACCGCGTCATCGAAGGGAGCGCCGACGATCGCGATGTCCGGCTTGCGTGCCGCGAGCTCGGCCGGGTCGGTGATCCATGGCAGCTTCATGAAGCTCACCGCGCCGACGTACGTCGGTAGGTCGAAGTCGCTGTACGTCTCGTACTCGCGATCCCAGCCGTTCGCGGTCGCGAAGTCGGGGTCGTGGGGGCGCTCGGCCACGGAGGTCCTCCCGGAGACGGACACGGCCGACGTCAGGGCCGCGTGATGGGATCCGTCGCGTTCGGGGCGCCGCCGGTTCGCGATCCGGGCGTCCAGCGGGGCGCGCCGGCGCGATGGTACACCCGGGCCAGATCCTCTCAGTCGGCCTCGCGGAACGCCGCCCAGGCACGTTCGACGAGTTGGGGGTCCTCGAAGAGGTCGATCGCCGTCTGCGCGATGAGCGTCGCCGCGAGGAGCGTCGTCTCGTCAGCGCGAGGGGTCACCGCGGCGTCGCGGAAGGCGATCGAGTGACCTGCGACGCCTTCCTCGCAGATCGCGAGGTCCGGGTGGATCGCGGGTACGACCCAGCTCACGTTCGCCATGTCGGTGCTGCCGGCATTGGGGTCATCACCCATGTCGTCGATCCCGTAGGCGGCCATGTTCGCCCGGAACCGCTCCACGAGTGGCTGGTTGTTCCGCATCGTCGTCGCGCCGCCGGAGTACGTCACATCGACGCTCGTTCCGGTCGCGAGCGCTGCCGCCTCGGCCATCTTCGTGAAGCGTGCCTTCATCTCGTCGTAGTACGCCTGATCGTCGGCGCGGATCATGAACCAGGCCGACGTGCGGTCCGGGATGATGTTCGCGGCCGTGCCGCCCTCGGTGATGATCCCGTGCACCCGGGCGGTGTCGCGAAGCTGCTGGCGCCAAAGTCCGACCGAGGTGAACAGCTGGATCATCGCGTCCAGCGCGTTCTTGCCCTTCCACGGGTCCGACGCGGCGTGGGCCTGAAGGCCGTGGAAGACGACCGTGACGTCCTCCGATGCGAGCGGGAAGGTCTCGACGTGGTTCCGGTCGCACGGGTGGTACAGGAGCGCGGCGTCGACGCCCTCGAACAACCCATCGTCGATCATGATCTGCTTGCCGCTCCCCCGCTCTTCGGCGGGTGTGCCGAGGAACACGATCTCCCCGGGGAGCTGATCGGCGACAGCCGCGAGGGCGATCGCGGCGCCGACACCGGACGCGGCCATCGTGTTGTGGCCGCAGCCGTGACCGAGCCCCGGCAGGGCGTCGTACTCAGCGAGGATGCCGATGCGTGGCTTGTCGCCACCGCCGCCACCTCGCTTCACGGCCCGGATCGCGGTGGCGAGGCTACCGGCTGGATGCTCGACCTCGAACCCGTGGCGGCGAAGGACGTCGGCAACCCACGCCGAGGCGTGATGCTCCTCGAAGGCCGGCTCCGGGTCGGCGTGGATGCAGTGTGAGAGGTCGATGATCTCGTCCCGAGCCGCCTCGACGGCAGCGGCGACGCGCTCCTTGAGCTCGATGAACGGTTCCGCGGGACGTACGGCGGTTCGGTCGGGCACGGGTCCTCCGGCGTGGGCATGGATCGGACCAGGCTGGGGCAGGTCCGACGGCGGATGGTACGGCCGAAGCGGCCGCGGCGCTCAGCGCTCGGCCGACAGCGTGGCTTCGGCGACCGCCGCTAGCGCGATGATGAACAGCGCGATCGGTAGCTCGAGGGCGGATTGCAGCCGCAGCACGATGAAGATCGCCACGATCAAGCCGATCCACCCGCCCCGCCTCGCCGCTCGGACCCAATCGCCGCGGTAGGCGATCCGACGATGTCGCGCGAAGACCACGAGCCAGAAGATGGGCGTGAGGGTGAGCGCCACGGCGAGGCCGATCAGCGCCGCCCCGATGAAGCCTGCGACGGGCTCCGCGACGGGATCACGGGTCGTGACGATCAGGGCGACGAGGAGCCAGACGAGGACGGCGGCGCCCAGAACGGCGAGATTCGACAGCCGGTCACGGGCCTCCATGACGAGCGAGTCTAGAGGCGCGACTCGGCGGTCCGCCGGCTATCTCGCTCGCGCGACGCTCGATGGACAGATATCCCGGAACGGGCAGCGGCTGCACGCCATCGGCTCTGGGGTGGCGTCGAAGTTGCCCGCCCGGATGCCGCTCGCGACCTCCGAGATCCGGGCTCGCGCCTTGGCGACGCGCTTCGGATCGACATCGACCTTCCCGACCAGGCCCGAGTCCAGGAAGTGGAGGGCGACCTGGTCCGGCAGGCGCCCGGTCATCGCCTCGTAGCCCATGGCGTAGATCTGGAGCTGGAGTGACTCCCGCGCCCGCTGTTTCGCCTTCGCAGGGTCGCGGACGTCGGAGGTCTTGTAGTCGGTGATCGTCACGCGCTCCCGACCCATGATCCCGAGGGTCGGTGTCACGACGTCTGCGGTGGGTATCGAGACGTTCGCTGGCGCCTGGTCGGTCGCGTCACCGGCGAGCGACTCGATGTCGACACGATCCCACCGACCGCGCATGCGGTCGCCATCGATATCGAACGCGAATTCACGCTCCACGTACGTCGGGATGACGGCTTCCGGCCGCAGCTGCTCTTCGCGGAAGCGGCGGAGGGCCGCGCGGGCCGCCTGGAGGCGAGCCTCTTCGTGTTCGCGGCTCACGAACCCCTCGTTCGACCAGGCCGACTCGAGCACCTCGTCGAGCTCCGCGTCCGACATGACGTGGCCGCGGGCGTGGCGGTGGTGGAACACCTGGACGACCTTGTGCATCGCCGAGCCATAGATGAGCGCGTGATGCGGCGGTGTGGGGATGCGAAGGACGTGGCCGTACTTGTAGCGGAGGGGGCAGCTCAGGTACGTGTCCACCTGGCCGAAGCTCAGCATCAGCGGTTCACCCCGGGGCACCGATCGTGCCGGGACTGGCACGTCGACTGCGGCGAACCGGGCCAGCCGTTCCTCCGCGCCAGGGCTGACGGCGCCGACCCCCGGTGTAGCTGCCGACGCGGGAAGGTCCAGCGTCTCGAGCACGAACGGCGAGACGCGGCGTGCCCGCGACCCGCCGTAGTCGGCTGCATGCGTCAGGACGAGCTCGTCGCGCGCGCGGGTCATCGCGACATAGAACAGCCGGCGTTCCTCGGCGACGGCCCGTTCCGGTGTCGGCGGTTCTCCTCGCCCGAGCCCCGCGGGAAGCGACAGCGGCTCGCCTCGACCGTTGCCCGGGAACCTTCCGGCGACCAGCCCTGGCAGGTAGACGACCCGGAACTCGAGCCCCTTCGCCTTGTGGACGGTCAGGACCGCGACCGCGTCCGCATCGGGGTCGAGGTCGGCTGTGGCAGGATCGTCGCCCGCTTCGATGAGTGTCTCGAGATGCTGCGCCACGAACACGGCACGGTCATCGGCGAGGACCGCGGACTGAGCGCGGATCAGGTCGAAGAATCGGGCGATGTTGCCGAGCCCCTCGTCTGCGGCTGTCGTGGCCGTGGCGGCGAGCCGCGCGAGGAGACCGCTGTCGCGCAGGAACGCGTACAAGACCTCGCCGGCAGGCCGGTCGTGGGCCATCGCGGTAAAGCGGGTGACGTCGGCGACGAGCCGGTGGATCGCCGCACGTGATGCCGGCGCCAACCGCAGGATGCCCGGCTGCCGCTCCACCTCTTCGAGCACATCCCAGAGCGACCGGTTGCGACGGCGGGCCATGTTGACGACCGCGGTCAGGTCGTCCCCGGCGATCGCATACACATCGGACGCGGCCAACGCGTAGAGGTCGACACTCGAATGCGGGTCTGCGACGGACCTCAGGAACGACAGCAGTAGCCGCACCTCAGGGCGCGCATACAGGCCAGACGATCCCGAGAAGCGCCACGGGACGCCACAGACGTTGAGTGCCCGCAGGACCGGGTCGGCATGGCCGTTCGCCCGGACGAGGACGGCATGGTCCCGTGGCGCCGCGCCCTCGGCGACTCTCCGCGCGATGTCGGCAGCGATCCAGTCCGCCTCCTCCGAGCCGGTGGCGAAGGGCTCGAGGCGGACGGCTGGACCGACCTCACGTCGCTGCGCCCGGAGTCGCTTCGCGATCCCGGTACGTATCTCGAGCCGGTCCGGGTCGTTGAAGCGGATGAGCCGGTATGACGCGTCCAGGATCGGACCCAGCGAGCGATAGTTGCGTCGCAGGACGACGGTCCGTGCCGTCGGGTAGCGGTCCCGGAAGCCGAGGATGTTGTCGATCGCGGCGCCGCGGAATGCATAGATCGCCTGGTCGTCATCGCCGACGACCGTGATGTTGCGATGGGGTTCGGCGAGGGCGGTCACGAGCTCCGCCTGCGCCCGATTGGTGTCCTGGAACTCATCGACGAGGACGTAGCGGAACCGTCCCGCGATCGCCGCTCGCGCCGAGGGCGACTCACGGACGAGCCGGAGTGCCAGCGCGACCTGGTCGCCGAAATCGATGAAGCCGTTCTGCGCCAGAAGCTCCTGGTAGCGCGCGTACGCGCGGGCCAGCTCCGTCTGACGGGCGGCCTCCTCGGCGACGGCTGCGGGATCGACACCGGACGCGTCCGCGACGAGCGAGGCCTCGGCTGTCAACCGGGCGGCATGCTGTTCGTAGGTCAGCGGGCTGATGTCCTCGTCCTTGCACCGGCTGAAGAGCGTCACGAGCGCGGCAAGGAAGCGTGTCGGGTCGCCCAGCGGCCGGTACGCGTCCAGCTCGAACTCGAACAGGTGCTCGCGCAGGAAGATCACGGCTTCGGCGCGAGACAGCACCCGCACGTCCGGCGGCAGACCGAGCTCGAGCGCGTGGTCGCGGATCACGCGATCGCCGAACGCGTGGAACGTCGCGATCTGCGTATCCGTGTAGCCGTACGGGACGAGCTGATCGACGCGGACGGCCATCTCGTCGGCCGCCTTGTCCGTGAATGTCAGCGCGAGGATCTCCGATGGCTTGGCACGCCGAGTCGCGATCAGCCAGGCGATCCGGCGCGTGATCACCTGCGTCTTGCCCGTTCCCGCGCCCGCCACGACGAGCAGTGGCCCCTCGTTGTGCGTGACCGCGCGGAGTTGGTCGGGGTCAAGACCACCGAGCAGACCGTCCATCCCTTCAGGGGCGGGCGGTGTCGCGATCGACGGGTCCATCACCGGCACCAGCTCGCGCCAAGCCGGGATCTGTTCGAGTGGGGTCGGTCCACGCCGTCGCGCGCGGACGCTCGGTCGGGTCACGGGTGGGATCTTGGGGTCGAGGATGGGGGCCATGTGCGAACCATCGCCGTCCGCCGTGACACCTAGGCTGTCAGGCCGTCGCCTGTTTGATCGCCGCCGACTCCTCATCCGACAAGGCGCCGTCCGATCGCCCTCCGCGGATCGCCTTGGCGTACACGCGCGTCCCGGTTCGCGCGTGGAGGCTCGACAGCACCCACCCGTTCCCGTCGGCGTCGAGCAGCGCCAGAGCGAAGCTCTGGTTCCCGCCGGTGTCCTCGAACGGATTGAACCGGACGAGCCCGACCCGCTGGAACGCGTGCGGCACGGCGGCCTCGAGCCGGTTGGTGCGGGTCCCGAGTCGCTCGACCTCGCGGCCGAGCTCGTACACCCGATCGAGGTGCGCGCCGAGCACGTCGCTGAGATCGCCGTCCTCGCCACGCGTCAGTCCGACGACCCGTTTGCGCAACTGGCTGAGCTGGCGAGTGAGCCACAGCACGAGGATCAGCAGCACGATCACCGCGAGGATGAGCACGACCACGATCGGCCCGATGTTGGCGGCCACGGTCGCGTTCAGGTCGATGTCAGCGTCCTCCGACGGGGGTCGGCGCGAGTCTAGCAGTCGGTCCTTGGCGCTCACGTATCGGAAGGCGCTCGAGGCCGCGGTGCTATCCTCTGCCGCTGGCGGCGACCCGACCGACGTCCCCGCCCATCCACCGCCCGTCCCGGAGGATCATCGACGACCATGGCCAAGCGCGTACGCGGCGGTTCGAGCCGGCCCGGACAGCGGGCACGGCTCCAGCGCCGGACGACGAGCGCACGACCGACCGCCGAGCCATCGTCGACACCATCGACCGGGTCGGTCTCGCTGACGGCGGCCGAGGAGGCACGCGCTGCCGAGCTCGAGGCGCAGATCGTCGCGGCCGAGCGAGCGGCCGACACGAACGCCACGCGCGCGCGGGAGCGCTCGCGGCGACCCGCCGAGAGCGAGGTCCGCGTCCGGAGCGGGTCGATCGCCGAGCGGGCGAGCCACGAATACGCTTACGTGCAGCGCGATGTCCGACGGATCATCGCGATCGGCGGCTCCCTGGTCGCCTTCCTGCTGCTGCTGTGGGTCGTCCTCCAGGCCACGGGCATCGGGCGCATCTGAGGAACGCGCACCGCGGCCATGACCGGCACCGGGGCGATCTCCTGATCCATCCCGCGTCCTAGACTGGCGGCGATGCCGTCAGCACGTCCGCGCTCCGGTGGCGCGAAGCCCGAGGCGCTCTTCCAGCCCCCGCCCGAACGCCAGCCGCTCGCCGCCCGGATGCGGCCGAGGAGCCTCGACGAATTCGTCGGCCAGGAGCATCTCGTCGGGGAGCGCGGGCCGCTGCGGCGGTCGATCGCGCGCGGCCACCTCGCCTCGCTGCTGCTGTGGGGGCCGCCCGGGACCGGCAAGACGAGCTTGGCGCGACTCCTCGCGGGCGAGGTCGGCGCGCACTTCGCGACGATGTCTGCCGTCATGGCGGGCGTCGCGGACGTCCGCTCGACGATCGCCGACGCACAGGAGCGCTTGGCGCTCCATGGCACCCGGACCGTCCTCTTCCTCGACGAGATCCATCGGTTCAACAAGGCACAACAGGACGCGCTGCTCCCGCACGTCGAGGACGGGACCGTCACGCTGATCGGGGCAACGACCGAGAATCCCTACTTCGAGGTGAATTCGGCGCTTCTTTCGCGGATGCGCGTGTGGCGCCTCGAGGCCCTGACCGATGAGGACGTCGCGACCGTCGTGCGGCGAGCCCTCGAGGACGAGGAGCGCGGCCTCGCCGGTCCGCTCGGTCCCGACGGCGGCGTCACGCTCGGCCAGGATGCGTTCGACCATCTCGTCGGGCTCGCCGGGGGCGACGCCCGCTCGGCGCTCAACGTGCTCGAGGGGGCCGTCGCGCTCGCCGAAGCGGAGGGCGTCCGCGACGACGACGGGCACGTCGCGCCGCGGCTTGAGGACGTCGAAGGCGCCGCTCAGCAGCGCGTGCTCGCCTATGACCGCGCCGGCGATGGGCATTACGACACCGTCTCGGCGTTCATCAAGAGCCTGCGCGGCAACGACCCCGACGGGGCCTTGTACTGGCTGGCCTCGATGGTCGCCGCCGGCGAGGATCCGCGGTTCATCGCACGCCGGCTGATCATCAGCGCGTCGGAGGACGTCGGCAACGCGGATCCCCGGGCGCTCCAGGTCGCCGTCGCGGCGGCCCAGGCGCTCGATCACGTCGGGCTACCCGAGGCGCAGTACGCGCTAGCCCAGGCGACGACATACATCGCGACGGCACCGAAGTCGAACCGGTCCGGCTCGGCGTACTGGGCGGCGGCGGGCGACGTCGAGGCGCGCGGCTCGCTGGCCGTTCCACTGCACCTGCGGAATGCGCCGCATCGGCTGATGCGGCAGCACGGCATCGGCGTCGGCTACCAGTACCCGCACGACTTCGAGGACGCGGACGTCGAGCAGCAGTATCTCCCCGATGAGCTCGTCGACCGGCGTTACTACCTGCCGACCGACCAGGGCTACGAGGCGACGATCGCGAACCGGATGGAAGCGCGGGCCGAGAGGCGGGCGTCGGGCAAGCCGAAGCGGTCGCCGCTGCCGAAGCCGGCGATGGCGAAGGGTGCCGGCGGCGATCTCATGCGGACGCGCGAAGCGAATCGCAAGAAGCTCGCGGAGGCCGAGAAGAACGACGCGGCGGGCTAGTTCCGGTCCCTGAGCGCGCCAGATCCTCTCCGGATTCCCGACCAGCTTGCATCCACCAGCTGCGGTGCAATACTGAACCAGATGGTTCAGTATTCGGACGCTCGACTCGACGCCTCGTTCGCAGCGCTGTCAGATCCCACCCGGCGTGGCGTCCTGGAGCGGCTCGGACGAGCCGACGCGTCGATCACGGACCTCGCCGAGGCGTTCCACCTGACCCTGACCGGCATGCGGAAGCACGTCGGCGTGTTGGAGCAGGCCGACCTCGTCACCACGCAAAAAGTCGGACGGGTCCGGACGTGCACGCTCGGCCCGCGCCGGCTCGAGGACGAGACGGCCTGGATCGAGCGGCAGCGCCGCATGTGGGACGAACGCTTCGACGAGTTGGAGAAGATCGTCGGCGAACGACGACGGAAGGAGCAGATCGATGGACGCACGAAGCGGCCGTGAGGCCACCCCCACGCAGGAGCGCACCACGATGGACCGGACATCCGACCGCGAGGTCGTGGTCACCCGCACCATCGACGGTCCGGCGCGCATCGTGTTCGAGGCGTGGACCGAGCCGGAACTCATGAAGCGCTGGTGGGTCCCGAAGTCGGTCCCCGTCGCGCTGCTGTCGGTCGAAATGGATGTGCGCGTGGGGGGTACGTATCGATTCGTCTTCCAGGTCGATCCCGCCACGACGATGGCGTTCTACGGCCGGTACCTGGAGGTCCAACCGCCCTCGCGCCTCGTCTGGACGAACGAGGAGGGAGAAGGCGATCCGGTCGTCACGACCGTGACCTTCGACGAGGACGATGGCCAGACCCGGCTGGTCGTACACGACCTGTATCCGTCGAAGGACGCGCTCGATGCGGCCATCGCGTCGGGTTCGACCGCCGGGTGGGACGAGATGCTCGACCAGCTAGACGAGCTGCTCCGCGAGCTGGACGCCGGCTCGGGACGGGCAGACGCGCCCGCAGGCTGACGGCTATGGGAGGTGTCGAGCCTAATGCCGAACGTGCGCTCCCCGCGCCTCCCACGCCACATGCTCGGCCGTCTCGAGCTGGAACGTCGAGTGCCGCACGTCGTAGTCGTCGGCGAGGCACGTCGCCAGGAAATCGAGGACGTCTCCCGGTCGTCCGTCCGGCTCGAGGACCACGTGGGCTGACACGACGTTCATCCCACTCGTGATCGTCCAGGCGTGGAGGTCGTGCACGTCGTCGACGCCCGGTGCTTCGAGCATCCTCTTGCGAACGCGCTCGAGGTCGACATTCCGCGGTGTCGCCTCAAGCAGGACGTCGAGGCTATCGCGTAACAGAGTGACGGTCCGCGGGACGATGAGGACGGCCACGACCAGCGAGGCGAGCGCATCGGCCTGCTGCCAGCCGGTCGCGAGGACGATGACGCCCGCGACGAGCACCGCCGTCGAGCCGAGCAGGTCGCCAAGGACCTCGAGGTAGGCGCCGCGAACCGTCAGGCTTTCATCCCGTCCGCCCGACAGCAGGCGGACCGAGATGAGGTTCGCGACGATCGCCCCCGCAGCGACCAGGGTCATCAGGCCGGCTTCGACCTCCGGCGGGGCGACGAGGCGGCGAAGGCCCTCGTAGAACACGAACGCGGCGATCCCGAGGAGGAGCACCGCGTTCGCGGCAGCGGCCACGATCTCCAGCCGGTAGAGGCCGAATGTCCTGGCGTCCGAGCGTGGTCGTGCGGCCAGGCGGACCGCCACGAGAGCGAGCGCGATCCCCGAGACATCCGCGAAGACGTGAGCGGCGTCCGCGAGCAGAGCGAGCGAATTGCTGGCGATGCCCGCGATCAGCTCGACCAGCAGGATCCCGATGCTCACCATCAGGGCTCCTGCCATGCTCGGCGCATGGCGAGCGGCTGCGGTCGGGAGGCGCGATTCGCTGGCGGTCATCGCGTCGAGAGGATAAGCGTCTCTGCGCATGAAGCCGGACTCGCCGCCCTCCGTCGCGGCGGCGAAGGCCCGCCCGTCACACTGGCCATGGAGCGGCAGGGGCCGCGGGAGTGGGAGGCCGGCCGTGTCGCGATCGCCCGTCGCGCTGACGCGCTCGCTCATCGACCGCGTCTTTCCGCGCGGGGCGCTCCTCCTTTCGTTCCTGAGCTTCGTCTACTTCATCGCGGGGATCGTTCGGAACCGGATCTTCGCCAACACGTTCGGGCCAGGACCGGAGCTCGACGCCTACAACGCCGCGTTCCGGATCCCGGAGATCGCCCTCGACGTCCTCGTTGCCGCCGGGCTGACGGCACCGTTCGTGCCGATCTACACGGCGCTTCGCCGCGACGACGACGGCGCGGCGAATGACTTCGGCCGGACGGTCTTGACCGCGGCCGTGCTCGTCATGGTGGTCGCCGTCGTGGTGATCCTGTTCGCGGCGCCCTGGCTGTCGACGACGGTCGGGGCGGGATTCGACCAGGCGACGCGCGACCTCTACATCGATCTCTTGCGGATCAATTGCTTCGCCCAGCTCCTGTTCGCCGCCTCGATATGCCTCGGCGAAGTCCTCGTCGCGAACCGTCGATTCCTGTTCTACGCCCTCGCGCCGATCCTGTACACGGCCGGCATCGTGGCGGGCACGGTCCTCGGCGCAGAACGCTTCGGGATCGTCGCGACGGCGTGGGGGGCCGTGATCGGCGCCATCCTCCACCTTGGCGTTCGCACGCTCGGCATCCTCGGAACGAGCTTCCGACCGCGCCCTGGCTTCCAGTTCCGGACGCCCGCGTTCCGGGAGTTCATCCGGCTGATGCTGCCGAGGATGATCAGTCACCCCATCGAGCCCTTGACGTTCACGTTCTTCACGGCGCTCGCCACGACCATCGCCGTCGGCGGCGTCAGCACGGTCAATTTCGCGCTCGATTACCAGGTCGTGCCGGTCAGCCTGATCGGCATCTCGTTCTCGCTCGCGGTCTTCCCGACGCTGTCGACCGCGTTCGCCGATGCCGACCGGATCGCATTCAGTGAGGTCCTCCGGCGGAACGTCGTGACGATCGGGATCCTCACGACGCTGGCCGGGATCGCGTTGTTCATCGGAGCGCCGATCCTGGTCGAGGTCCTCCTCGGCGGCGGTGAGTTCGGGCCCGAAGACGTCGCCCTCACAGCGACCATCGTCGCGGCCTTCGCGGTCTCGGTGCCGTTCGATTCGCTGGCCTATCCCCTCTCCCGCGGGCTGTACGCGACCCACGACACCATCCGCCAGGTCGGCGGGTCGTTCGCCGGGTTCGCCGTCGTGATCGCATCGTCGACGGTGCTGGCCCCGACGCTCGGGCTCTTGTCGATCCCCGTCGGCTATGCGCTCGGGATGATCGTCAAGGACGTCCTGCTCGCAGCGTTCCTTGTCCGTCGTGTCCGCTCGATCGGCCGGTCGACGCCACCGGAGTCCCTCGCGGCGACCGCGTAGGGCCGAGCGTCGATCAACTCGGCCGCGGCTTGGTCGGGACGACCGTGATGAACAGCCCGTCGCGGTCCTTGTACTGGCCCTCCGGCCGGCGCCACGGCAGGAAGTTGTCCTGCAGCTCGGCGAACTTCGTGAAGAACCCCGGCGGGTTCGACGGCCCCCAGATCGAGGATATATCCGGGTACCACGGATCGAGGATGTAGGCGCCGTCGATCCTCGTGTTCCGGAACGTCGCCGGGTCGCCGCTGGCCCGATACCCCGTCATGACCCACGTGTGCGCGCCACGCCACGCGAGGAGGATGGCCGGCGAGTGTGTCTTCTTGATCGCGGTCGCGGCGTCGCGAAGTGCGTATGTCAGTGTCTCGAACGCCCGGACCTCGTACCCAGGGGCGCCGTAGGCCTTGAGCGCGAGGGCCATCGCGCCTGGACCCCATTCGCCGTTGTGGCTGTCGGAGTACGCCTCCCACTCGTGGATGCGACCCGCGATCTCGGTCTGCGTCGCGTCCGAGGTGTTCACCTTCCCGAGGATGGCGAGGGCGCTCTGGACCCCCGCCGGCGCGCACCAGTCGGGCCGGAGCTCGTGCGCGAAGACCTTGTTCGGATCGCGCACGATGTTCACGTCGACGGGCGTGGGTTTCGGCTTGGGCGTCGGCTTCGGTGTCGGAGCGGGCGTCGGAGGCGGACTGTCGCCCGGCTTCACCGAGCGAGCGGGCCTCGGGTCGGGGGTGGGCGACTCGGTCTCTTCGGGGGGCTCGGTCACCTTGACGGTCGCGACCGTCGGGCGATCCGGGACGGGTCCGGCCATGAACCGTTCGACGCGGTTGACGACCCGGAGCCAGATGTGTCCGGCACCGAAGGTGTCCGTGGCGACCGCAGCCGCGGTGAGCGTGCCGCCGACGACGCAGATGCCCACCGCGCCCACCAGGAAACGTCGGAGACGGCTGGGGGCGCGGCGCGTCGATCGGTACACGAGACATGGACTCCTACGTTCGCCTGGGCGTCAGGTTCATGACGCCTGGGAGCGGCTTCGCGTGACTTCGTCGAGCCGTGACGTCGCGGCCAGGCGCGCGAGTCGCTCGCGCCACGCGACGCGATGTGCGGCGACGGCGTCCGGCCCGTCGAGCTTCACGTGGGTCACCGTCACGACGCAGCGATCGTCGCCTTTCGGGACGAATGCGACGTTCACGCGCGTCCCTTCGGACGGTACGTCGAATCGGGCACCTCGACCGATCGTCTTGGTGCCGGTTCGCATCCGGAGCCCGAGATCGAGCCACGAGGCGCGGCGCTTGGGTTCGACGAACGCACGCCACGCCTCCATCGGGCTCAGATCGAGCGTCTTGGACACGCTGACCTCGAACCATCCGGGTCGCTGGTTCACGGCGCGCATCCCCCGCGCCCGTTCGTAGCCGACAGTTACCGACTGGGACCACCAGCCATCCACGCCGAGTTCGCTGCTGACGTAGCGCGCGATCTCCGTGTGCGTGTGCTCGGTACCGCCCCAAGCATCGAGGACGCGGAACCACTCGTCCCAGCCCTTGCCCGTCCCCTTCCGGATGGACGCCTCCGACACGCCGGGTTCGGTGACGCGTGGCGGCAGGGGGGCGACGTCGTCGCGGACGACATGTCGACGCGCGGCGGAATAGCGCTCGCCGGTCTTCTGCATCCTGGAACGGACGGCCCGCTTGCGGGCCTTGTCGGTGGTCATCTCGTGTGTCTCCTGACCGGCCGTTGGCCCGAACCCACGCTCCGGAGCCACCGACCGTGGCCAGGTACGCACCGACGCCTCGAGGCGGAGCCCCTTTGCCTCCCGAGGCCGACAGCGTGGGCGTCGACGATGGAGGTGCGGCGCGAGGTGGCGCCGTCTGGGAAGCGTAC
>JBKPMM010000175.1:0-8807 GCA_046732155.1 Chloroflexota bacterium
TGACTTCACCGTGCTGTCCGCGCCGGGTCTCGACTCGACGTTGGCGAAGTGGAAGATCGCCCTCGCGCCGGTGTGTGCGCGCGTCGCGCCGTCGCTGTCGCTGTCGCAAGGGATCCGTTCGGAGACGCTGTCGCGCGACCCGGAGGTCGGTCGAAGTGTCCGAGCCGATCCACTGAATGTGTCGACGAACACGCTTCGCTTCGCGGCCGAGGCGGTCCGCGAGCAGGCCCGCGTCCGCGAGCACGCTCGCGCGGTCGGCGGGCCGACGCTCGTGATGCACGGCCTCGACGACGGCCTCGTCCCGCCGTCGGCCAGCGAGGTGTTCGAGGACGTCCCGGGCGTAGAACGGCGGACGTACCCGGGCCTCCGCCACGAGCTCCACAACGAACCGGAGGGCCTCGCGGTCGTCGATGACGCGATCGAGTGGCTGGAGGAGCGTGCTAGGCTCTCGGCACAACCGAACACCGCCTCCGGGGAGCGCATCGAGCGCTGAGAGTGTGGCGATCGCCACAGACCCGCCGAACCTGATCCGGCTCGTACCGGCGAAGGAAGCAGGCCAGCACCGTTCCAGAACGCCGTCCCCGGGCCCGGTGACGTTCTGGTGGACATGCTCTAGGAGGTTCGGACGGATGACGACGATCGGCGCGACGACGCCTACCACCGTTCCCGACACGCACTGGCGTACGCGCGACATCGTCGTCGCGGCGGTGATCGGGGTCGCGTTCGGGGTGGTGTTCTGGGTCTGGGGGCTCGTGTGGTACGGGCCGTTCGTGGCCCTAGACGCGGTCTTCCCGCCGTTGCGCGACCTGTTCTACGCCGTGTGGCTCATCCCGGCTGTGCTCGCCCCGCTGGTCATCCGCAAGCCCGGCGCCGCCCTGTTTGCGGAGATGGTCGCGGCGGGCGTCTCCGCCTTCCTGGGCAGTGCCTGGGGCGCGGACACCCTGCTGTCCGGCTTCGTCCAGGGAGCTGCCGCGGAACTCGTGTTCGCCTTCACCCTTTATCGCAACTGGTCGTTCACGGTGCTCGCGATCGCGGCGGTGGCGTCCGCTGCGGCCGCGTGGATCCACGACTGGGCGATCTACTACGCCACGGTCGACCCGCTCATCCAGATCATCCGCGGCATCGCGATGGCGATCTCGGCGATCGTCTTCGTCGCGGGTGGCTCCGTCGCGCTCCACCGCGCGCTCAAGCGGGCCGGCGTTCTCGAAGGGTTCCCGGACTGACAGCCGTCGCACTCCGGGCCAGGGATCTCGCGGTCACCTATCCCGGGGCCGACCTTCCCGCTGTCGCGGGGATCGACCTCGACGTCACGCCCGGCGCGGTCCTGCTGATCGTCGGACCGTCCGGGTCGGGCAAGAGCACGCTCGCGCTGACGGTCGCGGGCCTCATCCCGTTGCAGGTCCCGGCGGCCGTCGAGGGATCCCTACTGCTCGACGAAGACGACGCGTTCGCGCTCGGGCCGGTGGGCGTCGCGGCGCGGGTCGGGCTCCTGCTCCAGGACCCGACGACACAGCTCGTGATGGAGCGAGTCGAGGACGACGTCGCATTCGGGCTCGAGAACCGTGGTTGGGACCGCGACGCGATGCGTCAGCGGGTCCCGGATGTGCTCGCCGAGGTCGGCTTGGCCGGCATGGAGCGCGCCCGCTCGCGAACGCTCTCGGGCGGACAGCAGCAGCGCCTCGCGTTGGCCGGTGCCCTGGCGCCGAGACCCGGGCTCCTGGTGCTCGACGAACCGACGGCGAATCTCGACCCCGAGGCGGCATCGCGGCTGATGTCAACGCTCTCGGCGATCAGAGCGGTCGGAGACACGACCCAGGTCCTGATCGAACACGACGTGGATCGCGCCTGGCCGCTGGCCGACGTCGTCCTCGCGCTCGGCGATGACGGCCGCCCGATCGATGTCGGGGCGCCGACAGACGTCCTGACACGTTCCGCCGAGGCGATGCGGGCCGCGGGTATCTGGCTACCAGGCGACGCGGTCGACCGCCGCCTGATGGCGTCCGGCACGGCGGAAGACGGCGACGTCCTTGTCGAGGCGGACGGCGTTCGGTTCGGCTATCAACGTCGCGAGCCCGTCGTGCGCGACGTCGCGTTACAGGCGGAGGCAGGGGAGCGTATCGCCCTGGTCGGTCCGAACGGGTCAGGCAAGACGACCCTCGGCCGGTTGCTCGTCGGCCTCCTCCGCCCGGACCACGGCCGCATCGAGCTCGCCGGCGAAGATCCGTCGAGGATGCCGGCCGCGACGCTCGCGCGCCACGCCGGGTACGTGTTCCAGGAACCCGAGCGGCAGTTCCTCGGTCAGACCGTCGGCGAGGAGATCCGCATCGGTCTCACGGATGACGAGCTGACTCGCGTCGACGACCTGATGGTGCGGCTCGGTCTGCCGCTGGAGCGTTTCGAGGAGCGCAGTCCCTACCGGCTATCCGGCGGTGAGCAGCGGCGCCTGTCCCTCGCATGCGTCCTCGTCCGTCGGCCCGCGCTGCTCGTCCTCGACGAGCCGACGTTCGGTCAGGACCGACGCGGCTACGAGGGCCTCCTCGGCATCCTCGCCGAGCATCTCGACGACGGCGCTTGCCTGATCGCCGCGACCCATGACCTGCGCTTCGTCGGCGATGTCGCGCGGCGCGTCTTGGAGATGGAGGGAGGCTGGATCATCCGTGACGAGCCGGTCGTGGTGGAGGTGGTCGCGTGATCGCCGAGCGCCGCCAGCTCGGCGACTCGCAGATCGACAGCCCACTCGGACGGACGAGTCCGGTGGTGAAGCTCGGCGTCGCGATCGTGTGGCTGATCGGTCTTGCCGTAACGCTGCATCCGCTGCCGCCGGTGATCCTGGCAGCCGTCGCGCTCGCCGCGGGCCTCACGATCGGTGGCATCCCGCCGCTCATCCTCGGGCGGACGCTCGCGCCCGTCTGGCTGGCGGCGCTGGCGATCGGGCTCTCGAACATGCTCTTCTCGACCGCCAACGGTGACCCGACGACGACGACGCTCCTCCAGGTCGGCCCGATCCGCATCGCCCAGGAGGCGTTCGTCGCCGGCGTCTCGATCATGCTGCGCGTCGCCGCGATCGCCTGCGTCGGCGCCGTCTTCGCGCTGACGACCGATTCGACGCGGCTCGCCGACGCCCTCGTCCAGCAGGCCCGCGTCCCAGCTCGATTCGCCTATGGGGCGCTGGCCGCGTACGGCGCCATACCGCGCCTGTCCGAGGACCTCGCCACGCTCCGGCAGGCGCGGCGGATCCGAGGGTTGCGTGGCGGCTGGCACCCGTCGCTGTTCGTGGGCTTGCTCGTGCTCGCGATCCGTCACGCGGACCGCATGGCCGTGTCGATGGACGCTCGCGCCTTCGGCTCCGGGGTCCGGAGCCATTACCGTGAGATCCGCTGGACGGCGATCGACCTCGTGGTCGCCGTGGCAGCCGCCGCGACCCTCGTCATCGCACTCGTCCTGGGACGGTAGATTCGCGACCGACCGGCAAGACGGAGGGGTTTTCGAGTGACCGACGCGCGGACGATCGTCTTCTTCCCCGAGGGTGCCTTCGGGCCGACCAACAACTGCGTCGGCATCGGCCAGGTACTCCGCTCGCGCGGCCATCGCGTCGTGTTCATCGTCGAGGAGTCGTTCGCGGGGACGCTCGAGGCGAAGGGATTCGAAGAGCGCCTGATGCGGCTTGGGCCGCCTCCTGCGGAGCCCGAAGTGCCCGGTCAGTTCTGGATCGATTTCATCCGTGACACGGCGCCGGTCTTCCGGAAGTCGACCCTTGAGCAGCTCGGCGACTTCATCGCGCCGACCTGGCAGGCGTTGATCGATGGCTCGAAGTACGTCGATCCCCGGCTCGGCGAGATCTTCGATGAGGTCGCGCCTGACGTGATCGTCGAGGACAACGTGGTCGCTTTCCCGGCCATCAGCGCGAGCGGACGGCCGTGGGTGCGGATCGTGTCGTGCAACCCGATGGAGATGAAGGACCCGCTGATCGCCCCGTTCAGCAGTGGGTATCCCGTCGCCGACCGGAGCGACTGGCCAGCGTTCCTCGAGGAGGTGCGGCGCACGCACGGCGACATGTGGGCGGATTTCGATGCCTTCTGCGGCGAGCACGGTGAGAGTGGGCTGACGTACGGCGACCTCGGACCGGAGTTCATCGCCGAGTCGCCGTACCTCAACCTCTACTCCTATCCGGCGGAGGCCGACTACGAGCGGGAGAACGCACTCGGCCCGAACTGGCACCGGCTTGATTCGACCGTCCGGGCGTCGGAGGCGAGCTACCAGCTCCCGGACGAGCTCGCTTCCCGCGACGGGGCGCTCATCTACCTGTCGCTGGGCTCGCTCGGATCCGCTGACGTGGCGTTGATGCAGCGCCTCGTCGACGTGCTCGCGAAGACGGAGCACCGGGTCATCGTGTCGAAGGGCCCGCTCGCCGACCAGATCACGCTCCATGAGAACCAGACCGGCGAGGGGTTCCTGCCGCAACCGGCGATCCTGCCGATGGTCGATCTCGTCATCACGCATGGAGGCAACAACACCGTCACCGAGTCGTTCCACCACGGCAAGCCGATGATCGTGCTGCCGTTGTTCTGGGACCAGGTCGACAACGCGCAACGCGTCGACGAGACCGGGTTCGGCAAGCGGCTATCGACCTACGGCTTCGATGACGACGAGCTCACCGATGCGATCGACCATCTGCTCGGCGACCGCGCCTTGGCCGACCGGCTTGCCGCGATGTCGGCACGCGTCAAGTCGACATCCGGCACCGTCCGGGCGGCCGACCTGATCGAGGAAGTCGCACGGGCAGGGGAGCCGGTCCTCGCCTGACGCGTCGGGCGGGCGGCGCTCCGTAAGAGGGCTGCAAGCGAGCTAGCGGAAGCGTCCGGCTCTCCGGTCACGTTCCCCGTGCAAGCCTCTGCTCCTAAGCGCCAGAGGGCCCTCACGGCAGAGCGATATCCCCGCGGCGTTCCGGAGCCGCAGCCGAGGGCGGTGTCACCGGCGGATCTCCTCCTCCTCCGCCGGTGGCACCGCTTTCACGTGTCTGGCTTGGTCTGCCTGGGGGACGACGCGACACGGATAGGATGGCGAGCGTGGAGATCGTTCGCCCGCTGCTCGCGCTGGTCCACGTCGGCTCCGCGCTCCTCTATGTGACCGGTTTCCTCAGCGCGAAGACCCTGACCCAGATGGCGATCACCACGACCGATCCGGCGCGACGCCGGATCATCTTCGGTATCGGCGACCGATTCGACTTTCGCTTCCAGATCCTCGGCGGGACCCTAGTCGGGTTGTCCGGCATACCGCTCGCGATCGCCAACGGCTACAGCCTCACCCAGGCGTGGGTGCTCGCCTCGATCGTGCTGTACGCCATCGTGACGTTTATCGGGGCCGGGATATGGCGTCGCCGCTCGGCGAGCGTCCGGGCCGCCCTCGACGCGGACGATGACGCGACGCTGATGGCTCTGCTCACGGATCCGAGAGCGAGGCTACTGTCCTCGATCGAGTCAGCCCTGGTCGCGACCCTCGTCGTGCTGATGGTGCTGCGCCCCGGTTGAGCCACGCGTCGGCGTACCTGCTCCGAGACCGATGACGGAGTCGTGCATCGGGTGCACCACGCCATAGCGAATCAGGAGCACTCGTCATCCAGGTAGATACGCCCACGCTACGGGACGCGCCACACGCCTCCGGTCTAGGATGACCAGACTTTCCGACTCGACCCGTCACGCCCAGGAGGCACAGCCGTGACCGAGACGCTCGAACGAGCCAAGACATACCAGCAGTTCATCGGTGGCGATTTCGTCGATGCGGCGGACGGTCGCACGGTCGAAGTCGTGAACCCGGCCAACGACCAGGTCATCGCCAATGTCCCAGCGAGCTCGCAGGAGGACGTCGACCGCGCCGTGAACGCGGCCGAGACCGCGTTCGAGAGCTGGAAGAGGACGACCCCGCAAGATCGCTCGCTGCTGCTGCTCAAGATCGCCGACGCGCTCGAGGCGAAGGCCGACGAGCTCGGTCGACTCGAGAGCGCGAATGCCGGCAAGCCGGTCGGTGCCGCGATCGACGAGATGACGACGTCGGTGGACCTGTTCCGCTTTTTCGCTGGCGCCGCGCGCGTCATGGATGGCCTCGCGGCCAACGAGTTCGCAGCCGGCCACACATCGATCATCCGGCGCGACCCGATCGGCGTCGTCGCCTCGATCGCGCCGTGGAACTACCCGCTGTACATGGCCACGTGGAAGCTCGGCCCAGCGCTCGCGACCGGCAACACGGTCGTGCTGAAGCCGTCGGCGCGGACACCGCTCACGGCGCTCGCGTTCGCCGAGATCCTCGCGGACATCCTGCCGCCAGGCGTCGTCAACGTCCTGTCGGGATCCGGGAACGACATCGGTGACGCGCTGGTCGGTCACCCCAAGGTCCGGATGGTCGCGATCACCGGCGATACAGTCACCGGCAAGCGTGTCGCGAAGATCGCATCTGACACGCTGAAGCGACTCCACCTCGAGCTCGGTGGCAAGGCGCCGATCATCGTGTTCGACGACGCCGACATCCAGCTCGCAGCCGAGACGCTCCGCTTCGCCGGATACTGGAATAGCGGTCAGGACTGCACGGCCGCGACGCGCGTCCTCGCCGGGCCTGGTGTCTACGACGACTTCGTGTCCGCCCTCGCCGACCAGGTCAGGACCATCAAGTGGGGCGACCCGGCCGAAGGCGACGACATCGAGATGGGCTCGCTCATCGCGCAGGCCCAGGCCGACAAGGTCCAGGGCATGGTCGATCGGGCTCGCGACGGCGCCGAGATCGTCGTCGGCGGTAACCGGCCCGACCGCGCGGGCGCGTATTACGAGCCGACGGTCATCGCGGGCCCCGACCAGAAGTCCGAGATCATCCAGGGCGAGATCTTCGGCCCGGTCGTGACCGTCCAGCGCTTCTCGGACGAGGAGACGGCCCTCGCCTGGGCGAACGACACGCCGTACGGGCTCGCCTCATCGGTGTTCACGACCGACATCGGCAAGGCGATGCGCGTCGCGAAGTACCTCGAGTTCGGGCACGTCTGGATCAACGAGCACTTCACGCTCACGTCCGAGACCCCGCACGGCGGCGTCAAGCAGACCGGCTGGGGCAAGGACGGCAGCAAGTACGCGCTCGAGGACTACACGTTCATCAAGCACGTGATGATCAATTCGGGGACCTGAGGTCGCCGCTCCGACGCGCGCCGAGGTCGCTGCTGCGATCTCGGCGCTGGATCCCGAAGACACCGCCAGGGCGCGGTGGTTCGGCGCGAAGGGTCATTCGATCGCAACGATCGAGCTCGAAGAGGCGTTCGTCCTCGACGACGACGCCCGGCACGTCCTTGCGCTCGCGGCCGTCACGCTCGATGACAAGTCGCGACAGCTGTACACCCTCGGCCTGACGGGCGAGCCGCTCGGCGAGGCTGCCCCTGGGGACGGCGTGTGGAAGGCGTTGGCCGTTGCGATGGGCGAGGGTCGGACCGTGCCGTCGCTCCATGCGCGCCCTGACCCCCGCGTCCCGCCGACGGCCGCGCTCGTCTGCCGGCCCGCACGTGCTCTGAGCGACCTCGCGCCTGACGGCCCGGGCGTCGAACGCGATCTCGCCGCTGACCAGTCGCATACATCCGTCGTCCTTGGCGACACGCTGCTGCTCAAGGCGTACCGCCGGCTGCAGCCCGGGCTCAACCCCGATCTCGAGATGACGGCTTTCCTCAGCGAGGAGGCCGAGTTCCCGGCCGTGCCCCGTCTGGCGGGCTATGCCGAGGTCGTGCTCCAGCGTGGTGAGCCGACGACGGTCGCCATGGTCGAGGAGTTCGTCGCGGACGGAGTGGACGCGTTCGAATCGATCGCTGGGATGCTCGTGGCGTGGCTCACCTCGCCGGGTGAGGTGAGTCTCGGATACGCGACCGAGATCGTCGCGGACCTCGGCACGTTGACGGCGGGACTCCACGCGGCCGTGCAGGACGCTCATGGCGTGCCGGGATTCGCGCCTCGCGAGGCCACCCGCGACGAGGTCCGCGAGTGGGCGAAGGCGGCGCATCGCCATCTGGCCGCCGCCTTGGACGTGGCGACCAGTGACGCGGCGACGCTGCTGCGTGATCTCGCGCCGCGGATCGCCGAGGCGATCAGCGTCATCGACGCGCTGCCGACGGCCCCCGAGGTCATCCGCGCGCACGGTGACTACCACCTGGGTCAGGTGCTGATCGCCCAGGACGGGTTCCGGATCGTCGACTTCGAAGGGGAGCCGCTCAGTCCGCCAGAGGCGCGCCGTGCGCATCGGCCGGCATTGCGCGACGTCGCGTCGATGCTCCGCTCTCTCGACCACGTGGCACGGAGCGCCCGTCGCCGGGCTGAGGCTGCGAACGGTGGCCCCCTTGGCCACGTCGGTCTCGATCTCGACGCATGGATCGTGCGCGGGCGCGAGCGGTTCCTGGACGCGTATCGCTCGGGGCTGCTTGAACGGCGCGTCTGGGCGGACATCGACCCCGATCTGTTGCACGCCTTCGAGGTGGACAAGGAGCTGTACGAGTTCGTGTACGCGGCGACGTATCTGCCGACATGGATCTATGCCCCGATCGAAGGGATGCGCGCCCTGTTCCCGGAGGGAGCGGTCGCGTGATGATGGATCGCGTCGAGCAGTTGCGTGAGGACACCGCAGGTGGGCCGTCGGCGCTCGCCGCCGTGATCGAGGGATATGGCGCCGAGGGTGGGCCGTTGGCGGGGATCGGCGATCGGCCGACGGGCATCGCGTTCAGCGGGCTCGGCAGTTCACGGTACGCGGCGTTGACCGCAGCATCCGAAGCGCGCCGCCTCGGGATCGCGGCC
>JBKPMM010000176.1:0-8283 GCA_046732155.1 Chloroflexota bacterium
GATGACGGACACGACACCGAACACGCGGCCTCGACGCCCCGTCGGGGAGGGGGCTGATCCGGCCCGCGATCGGTGGCGCGAGACCCTCCGGGCGAAGGCCGTCGCCTCCAGCCCCGAGCGGCGCGAGGCCTTCGAGACGTCGTCCGGGATACGGATCAGAGACCTCTATACGCCGACTGACACGAGGGATCTGGACGAGGACCGGGATCTGGGGCGGCCCGGCCAGTTTCCGTTCACCCGTGGTGTCCAACCCACGATGTACCGCAGCCGGCTCTGGACGATGCGGCAGTACGCCGGGTTCGCCACGGCCGAGGAGACGAACCGGCGCTTCCGCTACCTGCTCGACCACGGTCAGACGGGGCTCTCGGTCGCGTTCGACCTGCCCACGCAGATGGGCTATGACTCGGACGCTCCCGCGGCGGAAGGGGAGGTGGGTCGAGTCGGCGTGCCGATCAGCAGCCTCGCGGATATGGAGATGCTGGTCGAGGGCCTGCCACTCGGCGACGTGAGCACGTCGATGACGATCAATGCCACCGCGCCGATCCTCCTCGCGCTCTACGTGGCGGCCGCGGAGGACCAGGGCGTCGAGCGGGCGCGGATCAGCGGGACGACGCAGAACGACATCCTCAAGGAGTACATCGCCCGCGGGACGTACATCTTCCCGCCGCGCCCGTCGATGCGCCTCGTGACCGACGTCTTCGAGTTCTGCGCCGCGGAGCTCCCGAAGTGGAACACGATCTCGATCTCGGGTTACCACATGCGGGAGGCGGGCGCGACCGCCGCGCAGGAGCTGGCGTTCACGATCGCCGATGCCATCGCGTACGTCGAGGCGGCCGTCGACCGTGGGCTCGATGTCGATGACTTCGCCGGCCGCTTGTCGTTCTTCTTCGCGGCGTGGTCGGAGCTATTCGAGGAGGTCGCCAAGTTCCGCGTTGCTCGCCGGATGTGGGCGACGGTCATGAAGGAGCGGTTCGGGGCGACCAACCCCCGTTCCATGGTGTGCCGGTTCCACGTCCAGACCGCCGGCTCCTCGCTGACCGCCCAGTCCATCGACAACAACGTGGTACGGACGACGATCCAGGCCCTGGCCGCCGTCCTCGGCGGAGCCCAGAGCCTCCATACCAATTCCCGCGATGAGGCACTCGCGCTGCCGACCGAGGAGGCCGCTCGCCTTGCGCTCCGCACGCAGCAGATCCTGGCCTACGAGGCTGGCGTCACCGAAACGCCCGACCCGCTCGCGGGGTCGTACTTCGTCGAGAGCCTTTCGAACGAGCTCGAGGCAGCCGCCTGGTCATACCTCGACGAGATCGAGTCGCTCGGGGGAACGCTCGCCGCGATCGAGAAGGGTTTCCAGCAACGCGAGATCCAGGAGGCTGCCTATCGCGTCCAGCGCGCGATCGACTCGGGGGATCAGATCGTCGTCGGGGTAAACCGGTTTAGCGACGACGAGGTCGCGACGCCGCCGACGCACCGCATCGACCCGGAAGGCGAGCGGCGACAGGTGGAGCGGGTCCGCAAGGTCCGAGCCGAGCGGTCCGCGGCGGCCTGGACGGAAACGATGGATCGCCTTGAAGAGGTCGCGCGCGGAGACGGCAACCTGATGCCGGCCATCCTCGCCGCCGTGAGAGCCTACGCCACGGTCGGCGAGATCAGCGACCGTCTCCGCGTCGCGTGGGGCGAGCATCGCGAACTGATCACGGTTTGAAGGAGGAAGCGTTGGCGCCACCCGTCCCGCCGCAGATCCGCCGCCTCGGCAAGATCCATCATGTCGCGCTCGTCGTCCGCTCGGTCGACGCGTCACTGGCGCTGTGGCGCGACCTTCTCGGACTCGAGCTCGAGGCGGTCATGGAGATCCCCAACGACCGCGTCCGGATCGCCTTCTTCGGCGTCGGCGAATCGAAGGTCGAGCTCGTCGAGCCTACCGACGACTCTACGGGAGTGGCCAGGTTCCTGGCTTCGAAGGGAGAGGGTTTCCACCACGTCTGCTTCGAGGTCGACAACCTCGCGGAAGCCTTGATCCGCCTCGAACTCGACGGTCTCGAGCTGATCGACACGGCGCCGCGCCACGGCGCCGAAGGGCCCGTCGCGTTCATCCATCCGCGCTCCTGCCAGGGTGTTCTCGTCGAGTTGATCGAGGCCCCTGGCGGACCGGCGTGGCGGAGCCTCGGCTACCGCTGACGCGCCTCCGCCAGCCCTTTCTACGCCGGCTTCGACGCCAACAGCGTGAACATGAGAGGCAGCTCGCCCGGGCCCTCGGGCAGCGCCCACTGATCGCTGCCCGGGGTCGTCTCGACGAGGAAGTCGGCCTGCCACTCGAGGAATGGATGCTCCTCGAGTCGATCGATGCGCAGCCCGGCGTCGATCAATGCAGTCACGATCTCACCAAGACCGTGGTCCCAGCCGTGCTCCTGGTGCTCGGCGCCGAGGTCCGCGTTCGGGTCCGCGTACGAGCCGTGGACGTCAAAGATGAGCGGGTCGCCATGCTCCCAGTAGGGGTACTGCAACCGCAGCTCACGCGGTGCCACGCCTTCGGTCTCGAAGACCTGGAGGACCGGGTGGGCCTCCGAGATGTAGAACCGCCCACCTGGCTTGACGAAGCGGGCGACGACCCGCGCCCAGCCTCGGATGTCGGGCAGCCAGCCGAGGACGCCGCGTGACGTGTAGACGATGTCGAACTCGTCACCCAGCCGGAGCGGGAGCTGATAGATGTTCGACTCGATGAATCGCGCGTCCGGGAAGCCGGTATCCGCGGCGAGCTCGCGCGCGAGGCGGATGGCGGCGGGGGAGAAGTCGACGCCGGTGACCTTCGCCCCGAGGCGCGCCCAGGAGAGCGTGTCGAGACCGAAATGGCACTGGAGGTGGAGGAGGGTCATGCCGGTGACGTCGCCGAGCGCGTCGATCTCGTACGGGCGAACGCGGACGCCACCCTCACGGAAGCCGGCGACGTCGTAGAACTCACCCTCGGCGTGGACCTTCGTCCACGCGTCCCACAACCGCTGGTTCGAGGCGAACGATGCCTCGAGGCTGGTTCGGTCGATCGTCGGGTCGGTCATCGCCGCGTCCGCTCCACGACGTTCATCCCCGGTAGCCGGCATCCCGAAGGAGGGCCGGGAGTTCCGTCGGCGAGCCGGCGATTCGGAAACCGGCCGCCTCGAGCGCCTCGACCTTCGAGGCTGCGGTGCCCGCGCCGCCCGAGATGATCGCCCCGGCGTGGCCCATCCGTTTGCCCTCGGGGGCCGTCCGGCCTGCGATGAACGCTGCCTTCGGGACATCGCGAAGGTTGTCGGCAGCCCAGGCGGCCGCAGTCTCCTCGGCGGCGCCGCCGATCTCGCCGATGAGGACGATCGCCTCCGTCTCGGGGTCGTCCGCGAATAACTGCAACGCATCGAGGAACGTCGTCCCGATGATCGGGTCGCCACCGATTCCGACACAGGTCGACTGGCCGAGGCCTGCGTCCGTCATGGCCTGGACGGCCTCGTAGGTCAAGGTGCCGGAGCGGCTGACCACGCCGACCTGCCCCTCGCGGTGGATCGAGCCCGGGATGATCCCGACCTTGGCCTTGCCCGGTGACGTCGCACCAGGGCAGTTCGGGCCGATGAGGCGCGCGCCTTTGGAGCGTACGAAGTCCACCACCGGGATCATGTCGAGCGCCGGGATCCCCTCGGTGATGCAGAAGATCGTCTTGATCCCAGCCGCCGCTGCCTCCATGACCGAGTCCGGAGCGCCGGCCGCCGGAACGAAGATGCAGGACGTATCCGCGCCGGTCTCGCGGACCGCGTCGACCACCGTATCGAAGACGGGCACGCGGCCTTCGAGCGCCCTCTGGCCGCCCTTGCCCGGGGTCAGACCGGCCACGACGTTGGTGCCGTAGTCGAGCATGGCGGCTCCGTGGAACGAGCCTTCGCGTCCGGTCAGGCCGTGGACGACCACCCGGCTCGACGCGTCGATCAGGATCGTCATGCCGCCGCTGCCCTCGACGCGGCTACCGCCTTGGCGGCCGCCTCGTCCAGGGACGTCGCCGTCTCGAAGCGGGCTTCCTCGAGCAGGACAGCGGCCTCAGCCGCGTTCGTACCGACGATCCTTACGACCATCGGTACGTCGCGTGACTGCTGGGCGCGCGCTTCGATCAGACCGCGTGCGACCTCGTCGCCTCGGGTGATCCCGCCGAAGATGTTCACAAGGATCGCATCGACCTTGGGGTCGGCGAGGATCAGGCGCATGGCATGAGCCACCTTCTCGGCCCGGGCGCCGCCACCGATATCGAGGAAGTTCGCGGGTTCGCCACCGGCTCGTTTCACCAGGTCCATCGTCGTCATCGCCAGCCCGGCGCCGTTCACCATGCAGCCGATCGTGCCGTCGAGCTTGATGAAGGTCAGCCCGGCCTCGCGCGCCTCGCGGTCCTCGGGCGCCTCCTCATCGGGGTCGCGCAGGTCCTCCAGGCCCGGGTGGCGCGCCAGTGCCGAATCGTCGAGCGTGATCTTGGCGTCGAGACAGACGAGGCGCTGCGTCGACGTGCCGTCCACCAGGCCTTCGTTGACGATCGCCAGTGGGTTGATCTCGACGAGATCCGCGTCGTACGCAGTCATCGTCCTGACGAGGCCCGTGGCGATCGCGACGGCCGCCTTCAGATGGTCGCCCAGTCCCATGGCGAAGGCGAGCTCCCGCGCCTGGAAATCCAGGAGGCCGAGGGCTGGTTCGGCATGGCGGCGGACGATGGCATCCGGGTTCGTCGCCGCGACCTGCTCGATCTCGACCCCGCCTTCGGCGGAGCCCATCAGGAGGATCCCTCGCTCGGCTCGGTCGAGGACTGCGGCGAGGTAGAACTCCCTGACGATGTCCGCGGCAGGCCCCACGAGGACCTTCCGCACGGTCATGCCCTTGATGTCCATCCCCAGGATGGAGGCGGCGACCTCCGCGGCCTCGTCCGGGGTAGCCGCCAGCTTCACGCCGCCGGCCTTGCCCCGTCCGCCGACGAGCACCTGGGCCTTGATGACGACCTTCCCTCCGGCCGGGCCAGCGTCGAGGAAACGGGCGGCCGCCTTCCGGGCTTCGTCGGGGGAGTGCGCGACCGCCCAGTCGGGAACCGGGAGCCCCTGGGCGACGAGCAGCGACTTGGCGTCAGCCTCCTGGAGCTTCACCGAGGCATCGTAGCGGAGCGAGCCTCAGTGCTCGCCGAGGTGTCGGCGACGACCGGCGGCGATCAGATCGAGCGCCGACATCGACTTCGACGTCGACCAGATGATCGCGTCGTCGACGCCGACTTCCACGAGGTCATCGAAGACGGCGGCGAGTCGTCCGGCGTCCGCAACCTCGTGGTCATCGAGGCGGAGGCCGACCGTCCGACGCAACGTGGTGGGTTCTCGGTCGACCGCGCGGCACGCTTCGTCGAGTGCCGCGAGCTGGACCCGAAGCCGCTCGTCGACGCCAGAGAACCAGGCCACATTCCAGGCGTCGGCCCAGGTCGCGGTGAGCCGGAGCATGCGCGGCCCCTTGGCGGCGACGAGGATCGGGACAGCTCGGTCCGGCGGCGGGAGAAGTACGACGTCGTCCATATGCCGCCAGCGGCCGTCGAAGCTGAACCGCTCCTTGCGGAGCAGTCGGGTCGTGATCTCGAGGTCCTCGGCGAACCGCCCGACCCGATGATCGAACGGGAAGCCGAACGCGTGGTATTCGGGCTCGTGCCATCCCGAACCGAGGCCAAGGACCAGCCGTCCGCCGGACAGGTCGTCGAGGGTCTCCGCCATCTTCGCCATGAGCCCCGGACTCCGGAACGACGCGCACATCACGAGGGTGCCGAGCTCGACCCGAGGGACGACCGCCGCGAGCGCAGCCAGCGTCGTCCAGGCCTCGCGGATGCCCTCGTCCGGTTCGCCCGCGGACCTGAACAGGAGGTGGTCGAACACCCAGACGGAATCGAGCTCGACCGCCTCGGCATGCTGCGCGTACGAGAGCGTCTCGGCGAACGTCGGGGAGCGCCCGTCCGCGATGTCTCCTTCGGCGAGCGGCAGGGTGACACCGATGCGCATCGCCGGAGTCTACCGATGGTCCGCGCGTCGACGCGGGGCCAGAACGAACGATTCCGGTAGGGCGCCTCGCCATACTCACCGAGCGCGACCGAGCGGTCGTGCCATCGCCGAGGGGCGTGATGCAGCGAGACCTCGTGGAGCGAGCGCGGAAGGGCGATCATGACGCCTTCGCCGAGCTGGCAGGCGCCGCGATCTCCCGTCTGGATGGCGCCGCCTGGCTCATGCTCCGGGACGTCGAACAGGCCAAGGACGCCGTGCAGAACGCGCTCGTCCGGGCCTGGCGTGATCTGCCCACGTTGCGCGACCCGGACCGCTTCGATGCCTGGTTGCATCGGCTGCTCGTCAACGCCTGTATCGATGAGGCGCGACGGCTCCGACGCCACCGGTTCGATGTCGACCTGACCTCCCTCTCGGTCCCTTCGATCGTCGACGACGTATCGGCGGTCGAGGACCGTGACCGACTCGAACGCGGCTTCCTCCAGCTCGATCCGGAGCTGCGAGCCGTGATCGTCCTCCATCACTACCTCGACCTTCCGATGCCAGCCGTGGCGATGACCCTGGGCATCCCGCTCGGGACAGCGAAGTCGCGGCTGCACCGCGCGCTCAACGAGATGCGGGCGGCGTTGGACGCCGATTCCCGCGTCCCTCGCGATCTCGTGGAGGGCCGGCCGGCATGACGACGAACGAACGGTTCGAACGCGCCCTCGCCGGTTGGCTCCACGAGGATGCCGCGTTCCGCGTCCCGGACCACCTCGCCGAGGTGCTCACGGAGACGCAGGACACGCGCCAGCGATCGGCCTGGTCGAGCCTCGAAAGGTGGCTCCCGGTGGATACGACCTTCCGCCCGCGCTCCTTCAACGCACCTCGCGCGAGCCAGGTGCTGCTGGTCGCGGCGATCATCCTGGCGCTCCTCGGAGCGGCCGTGCTCTATGCCGGCTCGCACCAGCAGCGGCTGCCCGCGCCGTTCGGGCCGGCACGCAACGGACTGCTGCTGACGAGCGTTGACGGCGACATCCTCGCGGTCGACCCGGCCACGCTCGCGCGACACACAGTCGTCACGGGAGCGGACTTCGACTTCGGGCCGACATTCTCCCGGGATGGGACGAAGTTCATGTTTCTGCGTAGCGCTCCGTCCGGCTGTGGCCGACCCGATTGCGGGCTCGTGCTGATGGTCGCGAAGGCCGACGGCTCGGGCCTTCAAGCGTTGACACCCGGCCTCCCCCAGCTCGATTGGCTGGACTGGTCACCGGATGGCTCGCAGATCGCGATCGACGCAGCGACTCCGAAGATGAAAGGCCACGTGCTCATGGTGGTGAACGCGGACGGCAGCGGCATGCGGACACTCGACGTCGGGCGGCCGATCCACGAGATGTCGTGGTTGCCTCCGGACGGTAAGGAGATCGTGTTCCGCGGCGAGCAGCTCAATCCGGAAGACCCTGCGGTCGGGATCTGGGCGGTCGATGTCGCGACGGGTTCGCTTCGGCAGCTCATCGTTCGTGCCCCGCACAGCGATGACGACTTCCAAGGCGTAGCGGTCTCGCCGGATGGGACCAAGGTCGGGTACCGCGACGATGGGATCTCGGGAGGCTACAGGCAACATATCTTCGATCTGCGGTCCGGCACCGACACAGTCCTTCCCGGCCCGACTGGGCAGTTCGGCGGTGGCTTCTCACCCGACGGGTCGAAACTCGTCTTCATCCGCGGCGTCCCGCCGGACAAGTTCCAGCTCATGGTCGCGACACTTGACGGCAGTCAGCCGACGATCGCGCTCGGACCGGTCGTCGGCGCCGGATCTGACGGCCCCTCGGTAAACAACTACTCGTGGACGCCGGATGGCACTGGCATCCTCGCGAACTACGACGTCGAGAAGCTCGCGTTGCTCCTTCCGATCGATGGTTCGCCGCCAGTCGAGTTGGTGCACGGCGAGATGGCGATGCCTGGGTACCAACGGGTCGCGCCATAGCTAGTCGCCACCCTTTCCGTTCGCCTGGTGACCGGCCGCTCCTCTTCTGGACGGCCGGTCACGCCGCGTCCGTCGGCGCGGATACAATCGGGCCATGGCCCATCGAGTGACCCTGATCCCCGGCGACGGCATCGGACCGGAGCTGGCGGAGGCAGCGCGACGCGTCCTCGACGCGACCGGGATCGGCTTCGATTGGGAGGTGGTCGACGCGGGTGAGGCCGTGATGGAGCGATACGGCACGCCGTTGCCCGACGAGGTCCTCGAGTCGATCAAGCGCAACAAGGTCGCGCTCAA
>JBKPMM010000177.1:0-12125 GCA_046732155.1 Chloroflexota bacterium
CGCGACGCGTCCTCGACGCGACCGGGATCGGCTTCGATTGGGAGGTGGTCGACGCGGGTGAGGCCGTGATGGAGCGATACGGCACGCCGTTGCCCGACGAGGTCCTCGAGTCGATCAAGCGCAACAAGGTCGCGCTCAAAGGCCCGATCACGACACCGGTCGGGGAGGGGTTCCGAAGCGTCAATGTCACGCTTCGCCAGGCGCTCGGCCTGTACGCCAATCTGCGCCCCGCGCGGTCGATCAAGGGCATCGAGAGTCGCTACGAGGACGTCGATCTCGTCATCGTCCGCGAGAACACCGAGGACCTCTACGCGGGGATCGAGCATCGCGTCGGCCCCGACGCGGCCGAGAGCATCAAGATCATCACGCGTGCCGCGTCCGAACGGATCGCGCGCTTCGCCTTCGACTACGCGCTCGCCAATGGCCGACGGAAGGTCACCGCCGTGCACAAGGCCAACATCATGAAGCTGTCCGACGGCCTGTTCCTCGAGAGCTGCCGCACCGTCGCTGCCGACTACGACGGTCGCGTCGAGTTCGAGGACCGCATCGTCGACAACATGTGCATGCAGCTCGTCCAGAAGCCCGATCTCTACGACGTGCTCGTGCTGCCGAACCTGTACGGCGACATCGTGTCCGACCTTGCTGCGGGTCTCGTCGGCGGGCTCGGGGTCGCACCCGGCGCCAATATCGGGGCGGACGCCGCGGTCTTCGAGCCGGTCCACGGCTCGGCGCCGAAGTACGCCGGCCAGGACAAGGCCAATCCCACCGCCCTGATCCTCAGTGGCGCCTTGATGCTTCGGCACCTCGGTTACCCGTCCGACGCCGACCGTCTAGAGACCGCGGTCCGCGACACGATCGCGTCCGGGACGACGACCTACGACCTGGGCGGGACCGCCGGAACGGCCGCCTTCGCCGATGCGATCATCGAACGGCTGGGCGCCGGCGTCGACGCCACCGCTGGCGCCGCCCGATGACCGGCATCGCCGGCAGCCTTCGACTCCCGCGCAAACCGCAGGGCACAGCGCCGGCCGGGCTCGGGGTCACGCGCCGCCGCGATGCTTGGTGGAGAGCGCCACTCGCGCAGGGGACGCTCTTCACGATCTGTGCGGTCTACCTCGGGTTCAGCGGCATCCTCTGGCAGCCGCTCGGTGGACCCCCGTACGAACATGACGGCTACCTCTCACCGCTCTTCTCGCCACTGATCGCGCCGGCGTGGCTGCCCTGGTTCATCAGCCCGGGCCTGCTGATCTTGTGGATCCCGTTGGGCTTCCGGGCGACCTGCTACTACTACCGGAAGGCGTACTACCGCTTCTACTTCGCGGACCCGCCGGGCTGTGCGGTCGGGGAGCCGGAGATCCATCGCGGCTACCGGATGGAAACGGCGTTCCCGTTCATCCTCCAGAACCTGCACCGCTACTTCCTGTATCTCGCCTTCATCCCTTTGTTCTTCCTGTGGCTGGACGCAGCCCAATCCGTCCCGTACCAGGGCGGCTATCGCATCGGGCTCGGGGTCGTGGTCCTGTTGTTGAACGCGGCCCTGTTGAGCGGCTATTCGCTGTCCTGCCACTCGCTGCGCCATCTGGTCGGGGGCAAGCTCGACTGCTTCTCCTGTTCGCGCCGGGCGAGGACGCGCTACACGCTCTGGCAACGGCTGACGTCGCTCAATCGCAACCACATGGCATGGGCGTGGATCAGCCTGATCTCGGTGACGCTCGCCGACGTGTACGTCCGAGCGCTGGCGGTCGGTCTCATCACTGACCCAGCGATCTACTTCTGATCCGCCGGCCTCAGTCGCGATGACCTCCCCGAACGACCCGCAAACGCGCCCGCACGACGTCCTCGTGATCGGCGCGGGCGGGTCCGGCCTGCGCGCGGCGATCGCCGCGGCTGAGGCTGGTGCCGACGTGGGCTTGGTGTGCAAGTCACTGCTCGGCAAGGCGCACACCGTGATGGCCGAGGGCGGCATCGCGGCGGCCCTGCGCCACGTCGCCCCGGACGACGACTGGAAGGTCCACTTCCGGGACACGATGGTCGGCGGCAAGTACCTCAATAACCCGCGGATGGCGCAGCTGCATGCGCTCGAGTCGCCGGACCGGGTCCGCGAGCTCGAGGCGTGGGGCGCGGTCTTCGACCGAACGCGCGACGGGCGGATCCTGCAGCGATCGTTCGGTGGTCACTCGCATCCCCGTCTCGCGCACGTCGGCGACCGGACCGGGCTGGAGATGATCCGTACGCTCCAGGATCGCGCGGTCGCGGCCGGTATCCAGGTCTACATGGAATGCACGATCACGAGGTTGACGACCAGCGCCGCCGGGGGGGTGACCGGGGCGGTCGGTTATTGGCGGACGTCCGGGCGGCCGATCGTCTTTCCGGGGCGTGCCGTGGTCCTGGCGACGGGCGGCATCGGTCGCGCGTACGAAGTCACCTCGAATTCATGGGAATACAGCGGCGACGGCCAGTCGCTGGCGTATGACGCCGGCGCCGAGCTCATCGACATGGAGTTCGTCCAGTTCCACCCGACGGGGATGGTCTGGCCGCCGGGCGTTCGCGGTCTACTCGTGACCGAGGCGGTGCGCGGTGAGGGCGGCATCCTCCGCAACGCATCGGGCGAGCGGTTCATGTGGAAGTACCTCCCCGAGGAGCGTCGTCACGAATACGCGGCCGACGACGAGGAGGCGGCGCGCTGGGTCACGGCGCTGTCCCAGAGCAAGCAGACCGACGCGCGCCGGCCGCCGGAACTGTCGACGCGCGACAACGTGGCCCGAGCGATCTACAACGAGGTCAAGGAAGGTCGCGGCTCACCCCACGGTGGCGTCTTCCTCGACATCTCGTACCTGCCGGCGGACCACGTGCGCCGGAAGCTGCCGTCGATGTACGAGCAGTTCAAGGAGCTCGCCGACGTCGATATCACGAAGGGACCGATGGAGATCGGGCCCACCACGCACTACGTCATGGGCGGGGTCAAGGTCGATGCCGAAACGGGCGCGACCCGCGTCGGTGGGCTGTTCGCCGCGGGCGAGGTGACGGGCGGCATGCACGGCGCGAACCGGCTCGGTGGGAATTCGCTCTCGGACCTGGTCGTCTTCGGCGCCCGGACCGGCCAAGCGGCGGCGGCGCACGCGCGCTCGGTCGACGGCGAGCCGCACATGGATCCGGTCCAGGTCCGCGAAGCTCTCCGCGAGCTCGAGGCACCGCTCGAGCGCGGATCCGGCGAGAGTCCATATGCGGTGCTGCGCGCCCTCCAATCGATGATGCAGCAGCGGGTCGGCATCTACCGGGTCGAGGAGGATCTCGATGCTGCCCTCATCGAGCTCGCCGAGCTGCGCCGGCGGTGGACACAGGTGTGCGTCGACGGGGGACGGGCCTACAACCCGGGCTGGAACACGGTCTTCGAGCTCGGCAACCTGCTGACCGTATCGGAGGCGATCACCCGGAGTGCCCGCCAGCGGACCGAAAGTCGCGGTGCCCACAGCCGGCTCGACTTCCCCGAGACGGACGACGACGTGTGGGGTCACCGCAATAGCGTCATCGCCAAGGGCGCCGACGGACGGATGACCGTGCACACTGCAGCTGTGCCCGAGATGGATCCCGAGCTGCAAGCGCTGCTCGCGGCAGACCATCGATGACGGAGGAACGGATGACCGAAGCTGGCACGACTGCGGCCCCGACGGCGCCGACCGCGCCGACCGCTGAGCGCCCGACCGCGGGGTCCGACGGGTCGGAGGCCCGGATCCGGGTCTTCCGCGGGACGCCGGGCAGTGAGCCACGCTTCGACGAGTTCGACGTGCCCGTCGAGGACGGGATGGTGGTGCTCGACGCGTTGCATTGGATCCAGGGACATGAGGCCCCCGACCTCGCCGTCCGCTGGAACTGCAAGGCCGCCAAATGCGGCTCGTGCAGCGCCGAGGTCAACGGCCGGCCGCGGCTCACCTGCAAGACGCGCCTGACTGACTTCGAGCCCGGGGAGGAGATCACGGTCGAGCCGATGCGGGCCTTCCCGCTGATCAAGGATCTCGTGACCGACGTCTCGTGGAACTACGAGGTCAACAAGACCATCCAGCCGTTCACGCCGCCCGCCGACGTCCCGCAGGAGGAGTGGCGCTGGCAGCAGGAGGATATCGAACGCGTCCAGGAGTACCGGAAGTGCATCGAGTGCTTCCTGTGCCAGGACGTCTGCCACGTGCTCCGCAACCACGAGACCGAGCGGCCGTTCATGGGTCCGCGCTTCCTCGTGCGGGCCGCGGGCCTGGAGCTGCACCCGATCGATCAGGCAGACCGCCGAGCTTATCTCAAGGACAGCGGCGGGATCGGCTACTGCAACATCACGAAGTGCTGCACGGAAGTGTGCCCGGAGCACATCAAGATCACCGACAACGCGATCATCCCACTCAAGGAGCGCGTCGCCGACGAGTACTACGATCCCCTGCGCTGGGCGTGGCGAAAGCTGCGGGGCGATACGGCGGGTTCGAGTGAGCGGGTCGAGCTTCCGGTCCTCCAGGGCGAGCCCGCGCCGCCCGAGGGGGCGCCCGATTGAGCTCGTCGCCGGCAGGGGAGGGACCGGCGTTCATCGTCCGCACCGACGGTGCGGCGCGCGGTAATCCCGGCCCGGCCTCTGCCGGGGCTGCGCTCTTCCGGACCGATCGACCCGATGCCCGCGACCCGCGTGCGGTGCCCGATGCCTCGATCTCCGACTATCTCGGTATCCAGACCAACAACGTCGCGGAATACACGGGTGTCGTCCGAGCGCTCGACTTAGCCCGCGACCTTGGCGCGACGGAAGTGCACCTGCTCCTCGATTCGAAGCTCATCGTCGAGCAGCTGTCGGGGCGCTGGCGGGTCAAGGACGCGAAGCTGATACCGCTGTGGGCCGCCGCGCGTCAGACACTCCACGGCTTCCAGCGTTGGACTGCCACGCACGTGCCGAGGGCGCAGAACACCGTCGCCGACGCGCTCGCGAACGAGGCCATCGATCGGGCCACGGCGGGTGGACCGGCGTCCGTGGTGCGCCGGCCCAGCCCCATTTGAGCGATGAACGCGATGGACGACCCGGGCTACAGCGCCCTCGATGACGCACGCGTCTGGCTCCGCACCCACTGGCAGCTCATCGCGGCACCACTACTCACCCTGGCGATCATCGTGGGAGCATCGATCTGGCTTAAACCAAAGGTCGGTCCGTCAGGGCCGGTCAGTGTCGACAACCCCGCCGGTGTGGTCGAGGGGCAGGCGTACGAGCCTGCGATCGATCCAGCCGACTTCACGACCACCGTCGACAACACATACTTCCCGCTCCCGCCGGGCATGACCACGACCTTCCGCGACGGGAACGAACGCGTCGTCGTGACGGTCACGGCATCGACCCGGGTCGTCATGGGCGTGACCACCGTGGTCGTGCGCGATCAGGAGTTCGACGGGGACCAGCTGATCGAGGACACCGAGGATTGGTACGCCCAGGACGGCGAGGACAACGTCTGGTATTTCGGCGAATCGACGGCGGAATGTCGGGACAGCGCCGTCACCAGCCAGGCGGGCTCATGGGAGGCCGGCGTCGACGGTGCGCAGCCGGGGATCGTGATGCTCGGTCAGCCGAAGGTCGGCGATTACTACCGTCAGGAGTACTACCGGGGTCATGCCGAGGACGTCGCCCGGGTGCGCGAGGTCGGCGCGACGATGATCATCGGTGACACCACCTACACGAACGTGCTCGTGACGGAGGACTTCTCCGCGCTTGAGCCTGAGGTCCTCGAGCACAAGGGCTACGCGCCCGAGGTCGGCTTGATCCGCGAGGGCCCACCGAGCGAGGGCGGTGCCCAGCTCACCGAGGCGTCCGAGACCCAGCCGACGACCTCGGATCCGACCACCCTGTGTCTGCCCTGAGCTCCTCGCAGTCGAACCGCGATGCGGTTGTGATGGGCTATGACGATGGTCGCGGGAACGCATCGGCGCGAAGCGGCGTAGGGTGGACGGGCTCATGCAGCTCGCCTCGCGGGGGGTAGCGATCGTCGCGGCGGTGGCCGTCATCACCGGTCTCGCCGCCTGTTCGGACAACGCCGTGAACAGCCCGGCCGTCCGGAGCGCTGCTGCAAGCGCCCAGCCATCTTCGAGTCCGATCGAGGCGTCGCCCAGCACGGCCGCCCCGTCCCCGTCGGTCGCGCTGGCGAGTCCATCCGTCGCGCTGCCGATTCCGTCGGTCGCGCCTGCCCCGGCCGCGACAGCTAACCCCGCGAAGGTCGTCGTCGGCCACGCCTACCGCCCTCGGATCGAACCGGCGGAGTTCACGACCGACATCACGAACCCGTACTTCCCGCTGGTGCCCGGTACGGTCTGGACCTACAAGGGGGCGGGCGAGCGGGTCGTGACGGCGGTCACGTCCGACACGAAGACGATCATGGGCATCGAGACGATCGTCGTCCGCGACCGCGGATTCGAGAACGGATCCCTGACGGAGGACACGCGCGACTTCTTCGCACAGGATGGCGCGGGGAACGTCTGGTACTTCGGCGAGGAGACGGCCGAATGCGATAACGGCCGCGCCACGAGCACGGCCGGAGCGTGGAAAGCAGGCGTCGATGGCGCCCAGCCGGGCGTCGTCATGCTCGCCGCTCCGAGCGTCGGCCAGTATTACCGCCAGGAATACCTCCGCGGCGAGGCCGAAGACGTCGCCCGGGTCAAGAAGGTCGCCGCGACCATGAGAAGCGGCGCGAAGACGTACAAGAACACGGTCGTGACCGAGGACTTCACCGCCCTCGAGCCCGGGAGCGTCGAACAGAAGACCTACGTCCCGAACCTGGGCCTCGTCGAGTCACGGTATGTCAAAGGTGGATCCGGTGCGGAGGTCCTCGTCGACGTGAAGACTGGCGTCCGTACCAGCTCGATGCCGTCCGGAAAACTCTGCCGGATGTAGGATTCGCTCGGTCAGCGAGCCGGTCGGATGGTCGCGCGACGCCGGTCGGGGTGACCCGCGCCGGCGGTCGTGAGGAAAGTCCGAGCTCCCCAGCGCAGGGTGGCGGGTAACACCCGTCCGTCGCGAGACGAGGACCAGTGCCACAGTGACGATGCCGTCGTCGACCCTCGGGTCGTCGACGGAGTGAAACGGGCAAACTCCACCCGGAGCAAGGCCAAATAGGAGGGCGTAACCCGTGCCGGGCGACCGGCCGGGGGAGAGGTGCGCTGCCCAGCCCTCGGGTCGGCCGCATGAGCCGTCGGGCGACCGGCGGCCCAAGATGGATGACCATCACCGGACGGCGCGCGAGCGTCGGCCGGGACAGAACTCGGCTTACAGACCGGCCTCGCTGACGCACCCTAGCTTTCGTTCAGAAATACTCCCCGGTGACTACCGCGACGCCATCGCGCTCCGGGTCGTGGAACGGGTCGACGGTGACCTTTTGGATACCGACAGCATTCGATATCTCGTCGGAGCCCCCGTCTAGCGAACCGCTCTGGCCGGGACGGGTCCCTTCTGCTCGCCCGGCCAAGTTCACCCCTTCGCCCGTCGTGGGTCGGGCCTCCCGATCGTGTTCCTTCTCGAAATGGTCGGCTATTCCCAGACGATGCTGTCGATGACGGGTTGGACCGCTGCCATTTCCGTCTCGAAGTCGTTCGGGCTATACACCTCGACGGCCAGCAGGACGACAGAACCGTTCACGTCGAGCACGTAGGCCCGCACCTTCTCGCCGGGCGAGTAGATCGTTCCACTCTTTCCGACCCTGAAGAAGATCTGGCCCTTGGACAGACTGAAGTCGACCGACTTCCCGGCAACGCCGCCGATCGTCACATCCGATGGAGTGGATGCCGTGATACCCGGCACTGCGGCGATGAACGCGACCAGCGCGTCTGCGGAATTCCCGACATCCGCGTTGCCCTCGGCCGTCATGCCGGTCGCCCAGCCGACGCCTGTGTTCGTGGTCCCGGTCTTGTTCAGCTGGCCGGCGTTGATGCCAGCCAGCGAGTTGGTCCAGCCACTCTCGATCGTGAACTGGAACGGCACCTTGAACGGGTTCGAGGTGTAGGTGCCCGCCTTGAGCTTGCACTGCTTGAGCGCTTCGCCATCGCCGTTTGCGCACAGCTTCAGCGGGGATCGGTTGGGCGTCGGGCTAGGCTCGGGCGAGTCGGTCGCCGCCGGGGCCGACGAAGGAGCCACGCTCGCGAGAGATGGTGAGGCGGCCGCCGCGGCTGTCGCAGACGCGGACGGCGCGGTCGGCGCGGCACAGCCCATCACGAGGGCGATGCACGCAACGCCCGCAACGGCCATCCGGGCTCGCCAGTGGGTGAATATCCGACGACTCCGCATGCGCGTGAACCCGTCGCCTCGACCGACCGTCACTCTCGGCATCTTCGAACTCCTTGCGCCCCTTTAGCCGTCCTTCTCTTCATCCACGACGTCGTCGATGCTCTCGTCACTGGTCGGGATCTGCTCACCCACACGGTCCTGAGTCCGGGCGATGGCCAAGACCTCGTGGCTTATCGCATAGACCTCGTTCGCCAGGTCGTGGAACCTGTCCGACGACATGGGCTCGCGACGCTTTCGCCGCTCCGTGTCCTTCAGCCGGTTCAGCGCGTCGAGCAGTTCGTGCGACTTCCCGGCAAGTTCGGACCTCTTTCGGTCGGCCATGTCGGGTCGCCTCCGGATCGGGGGTCGCGGCTATCATCAGGCGTGCTTCCTGCGGTCGTGCCTCATCTCGTCGCCAACGACGGTGCAAGGGCCTTGCGACGGGCGATCGCCGACCCCGACCGGTTCGCTTGCGAGCCGAAGGTCGATGGAGCGCGCGGTCTTGTCGTCTACCAGCCCGAGCGGGTCCTCGAGATGCCCAACCCGCGCGGTGAGAAGCGCGACTGGCTCCGCGGCGATGCGTTCGAAGCGGGCCTCCGCCGGCTCGCGGATCGACTTCCAAACTTGTGGGAAGGGACCGTCTTGGACGGTGAGCTAACGGCCGGCCGCTTCGAAGGAACGATGTCGGCCCTGTTCGGATCGAAGCGTTTCCGGCCATCGCTCCGGTTCGTCGTGTTCGACGCGCCGGTCCTGCTCGGCGCCGACCTGCGCGGCCTGTCCTGGCAGGAGCGTCGGGAACGGCTTGAGCTGCTTGCCGGTGCGTTCGACATGCCGCTGACAATCAGCCCGCTCGTCCATCCATCGGTATCGCTCGTCGAGCAGATGACCGACGGTCATCTCGAGTGGATCGTCCTCAAGGACCGAACGTCGACCTACCGCGACGGGACTCGCGTCGGCTGGTGGAAGGTCAAGGACCGGAGCTGGTACGAGCGCGAGGCGTGGCGCTTCGACCGACGTTAGAGTTCAGCGCCTCTGCCACACGGAAACGTGGGACGTGCTGTCGCTCGTGAATGGATGTCGCTCCCACGACGCCCAGCGATGGTGTAGCCCCATCCCCGCCAGCTGCGCCATCAGGTCAAGTTCCGCCGGCCAGACATACCGGAACGGGATGGACCGCCGCTCGTACCCGCCGCCGACGAGCCGGAAGTGGTGCGACGTCAGCCCCTGACTCGCCAGGTCGTACTCATCGATCCCCCAGTGGGTCGGGCTGACGTCGAAGACCTGGAAAGTCTCGCCGGGCGGGAGCCGCTGGAGGCCCGGCACTAGGACCTCGATCACAAAGAAGCCCCCCGGTTCGAGATGGTCAGCGACGTTTCGGAAGCAGGCGACCTGGGCAGCCTGCGTCGTCAGGTTCATGATCGTGTTGGCCACCAGGTAGGCCAGCCGAAACGACCCGTCGGCGCGCGCCGTCGCGAAGTCGCCGATGGTGACGTCGACCTGCTCGCCGCCCGGTTTGGCCTTTAGCCTCGCCGTCATCGCGCGCGACAGCTCGATGCCATCTACGGGCACGCCCCGCGCCGCGAGAGGGATCGCGATGCGCCCTGTTCCGCTTCCGAGCTCGAGCGCGCGGCCACCGCCGGCGAGGTCGGCTAGGAGATCGACCATCGGGCCGATGACCGCCGGATCGGCCTGGTACGCGTAGTCGTCGTCGAACCTGGCCGCCACCAGTTCGTCGAAGTACCCGTCGTCTCCCGGCTCGTCTGATGTATCCACGACTGCCATTAGTGTGACTCCACATCGAAACATCGAAGGCGTCAGGATCGACGCCGAGCCATTGAGCGACCGCCGCCCTGGTCGTGTTTAGCGCCGAGCGGCGGTGCTTCGCGTCTATCGACAGCGACGGGTAGCCGAGGACGTACCAGCCGCCGTCCTCGGCTTTCATAACGCCGTAGACGGGCCGTTCACGGCGCGCGATCGTGCCCAGCGCGGCCTGGTACGCCGCCGCCTGCTTTCTCGGATCTGAAACGCCTCCCCGTGCATGCCGCCAGTCTGCGCAAGGCGACGTCACTAGCCTGTCGCCCGCCGGGAAGGACATTGGGACGGGGGATGACGGCGGCAGTGCTTCCCGATCTCGTGTGTCTGCCAACGGCGGATAGCGGCTTCGCCGCGGTCGTCCAGCTCACGATGCCGAGCAGCCGTGGATCGACACGCGCGGTCAGCTCGAGGACGCGCTGCGTCCCCTTCTTCGCAGCCGTCAGGGTCCATCGCCGCGAGATCGACGGCGAACCATTGCAGACGTGGTACGTCCACCGCGATGGGATGTTCCCCCCAAGGATTGACGACCCCTCTACATTCGCGCCATGCAGACGCTCGTCGCCGAGATACTCGCCGCGTGGCGGCGCGCGGAGCGCCTCGCTGCGACCCTCGACGCCGGAAGCCCGGAGCGCGCTGCGGTTGATCGCGCGTGTGACCGACTCCGTGACGCCTACCACGAACTCACGGAGTCCGGCGTCGCCCACGGCTTGACGGCGCGCGAGGCAGCCGAGCTGATCAGGAACCTCGACCCTGCGGCCGATCTGACCGGATAGGCGCCGCACCCGGCGAGTACCGCGGTCAATACCTGGCGTTTCTTCCGTTGCCCTAACGCACCACCCCGCGACTCGTTGTCTTTAGGTGCGGGGTCCCTAACCCGCGCACGATCCCCGGTATGCGAGGCCCGTGGGGGGAACGCATACCGGGGTTTGCTGGGACGCGACGACAACCGAGGCGTAGCCTCTAGCGGCCCTGGCTCCCGTCCGCGACTCGCGATCCTCTTTCCCCGGGGCCAGCGTGTTGCGGCCGGCAGGGGCACGCTGTCACGACGCGTCGGGCTCTCAGGCGGAAGGCTCGTTCGGTGTGAACCGACTCTGGCCCAACCGCGAAGGCTTCACGGTTCCAACTGGCGCTACGCCTCGCGGTACCGCCAGCTCGAGCCTTCCGGCTCCAGATGGGACGTCCGGTAGATCCTGATCATCCAGGCGAGCCCGACGACGTACGCGATCAAGGCGGCGACCTGAGACAGAGGCCCTAGCGGTACGCCGAGCACGGGCGCAATCGGCGGAAACATCGGCTCGAAGACGTCGGAGCTTGAGACGGACATCACGATCGGAAGAGCAAGCGCGGACGTTGTGATCATGAAGCGACCGAGTCGGCGACCGGCTGGGGCGTGCTTACGCGCCTCCGCCACGGCCCACAGCGTCAACGCTGGCGCGACGCAACACAGCACCAGCCCGACGCCGACCAAGACGGTGCCATACACGGTCATCGCCGCAGTCTAGGCGGCGACGTCAAACCCATCAGGCTCGACGTCAAGCCACCCTGCGACCGCCGTCCGCGTCGCCTCCAGCGCCGAGCGTCGGTCCTTGGCGCCTATCGACAGGGATAGCCGAGGAAGAACCAGCGACCGTCAGCTGCTAGACCCGATACAGGCGGGGCTGACCCGCGCCGATCGCGCGCTACGTCGGTACCCGGGCGACGTCGAGTGATCGCCGTCGGGCGCGCGTCGGCGGTGCTGGTGGGCGTCCTGGCCTTGGCAGGCTGTCAGCAGCTTGGACAGATCTCCGCCCCTGAGGCCGTCTGCCGGGCCGGTAGTCCCAGGACCATCGTTCTCCCTAACGCTCGGCCGCTCGCGTTCGTTTGTACAGGCAAGACCCCCGATATACAGGAGGACTCCTTGCCCATGAAACGCTTCCGAAGCGTCGCGATCGCAGTCACCGCTCTCGCTCTCTCCGCGGGTGCCGTATTCGCCTTCACCGACGTTCCCCAGCAGGCGGTCGACGCCCTCGCTGCGGCGTCCGGACTCGCCGGTCGCCAACTGCCT
>JBKPMM010000178.1:0-15680 GCA_046732155.1 Chloroflexota bacterium
TGGAGTCGATGCTGGAGGGGATGATCGCACCGGGTACGCTGCAAGCGGCGGACGGGACGTCGCCGCCGATCTCGGCCAGCAAAGCGGTCGAGATTGCCGGCAAGGCGCTGCTCGAGCAGCTGGCCGGGAACAATGTACCAGCGCAAGACACCTCGGCCCCCGACGGCCTCGTGAGGGCGATCTTCGTCGACCGCGGTGCACGTCTCCATCGGCCCCCGACGTCTGCGTGGCTCGTCGCCTATCGGTGGGACAGTGGCTTCAATTGCCACGACCCAAGTGGGGGCCCCGGACCGTGTCCCGTCACCTCGTTCTATTTCATCGACGATCGGACCGGTGAGCTCTTCTATAGCGCCGGGACGTAGTAGTTAGCTCGACGCCACATCGAACGCGTCAGGGCTGGACGCCTACAGCCGCTCGGTTCGCGAGGATGCGCCACCCATTGCGCCAAACGTCAATGCCAGTCGGCTGCGTAATCGGACCGGGCTAGACTCGGTTGTCATGACAGCAGGCAATCAACGGTCGGTGATGATCGACTGGGCATTTGCCGGTGTGTCGCGGATCGACTGGATAACCGCCGCGGTCTCGGCGTCGATGCACGCAGTCGCTCCACTGCCTGCCGTTGTCGGTGCGGCCGAATTGCTGCTCGTAGCCGGTGTTCCCGCTGATCCGATCACCGAGCCACTACCACTACAGCCCACGGCGGCCAGCGCCACCACGATGACAGCTAGCCGAGGCAAGCTCCACCTGATCGTCGATGGCATCGTAGGTACCTCCTAGCCCTTGGAACTCGGAGGTCGGGCCGGCCGATCGTGTTCTGCATCCGGATTCGCCCGTTCCGTCCCTTGACGACGAGTTCACCGCCGCCCGTCGAGGCCAGCTGCCGCCTCGCAGCCTGCTCCGCGTCCGCCTGGGTGCGGAATGTCTGGTCGTCGCCAGTGACTTCCCATCCGCCGGCCGTCTTCGGTCCGACCGTTACGCGTGCCATCCCCGCTTCGACCTCCCGCTAATGGCTGGGACACCCCGGGACCCATCCCCGATCGATGTCGCTACGGATCAGGGCCGAGGTGTCCGCTTCCGGAGTAGCGCGCCCGGTAGGTCGAGCATCGCCGCCCCGTCCCCCCGAAGTCAGTACACGGCGTCGAGTCGCCTAGGCAGGACCTACCGGCGATAGCGCGAAACGCGGTCCGGACGCGCCACCGACCGGCTTGCAGGGCTGTTGCAGGCCCACGGTGAGATGCGGTTGCAGGCCCATGGTGAGCAGTCGAAACGTGGCGCGAAGGCACCAACGCCGAAAAACGGAATGACGGCCCGCTCGTTGTACCAAGCAGCGGGGGTCTCTGGACGCCCCGGCCAAACTGGCCTCCCTACGGCGCGTACCAGAGCCCAGAGGCCCTCGCCACGCGTTATCGCAGGGGAATCGCGGCGGTCTCTGGACCGTGGCGGTAGCATCAGTTGACCGTCGCGATCGTCCACCGTCAGGACAGCCAGATGCAGACAGTCGTCGTTGAACTCCTTGCCGCATGGCGGCGGGCCGAGCGAATAGCAGCGAGTCTTGAACGAGGCAGTCCGGAGCGAGCCGCCGTCGAGCGAGCGTGTCAGCATCTTCGCGCGGCCTACATCGAGATGACCGGATCGGGCGTGGCGCACGCCGTGACGCCTGCCGAAGCCCGCGAGCTGATCGGCGAGGTCGACCTGGCGTCCGACCTTCATTCGAGCTAGTCGGACCCGGTAGCGGCGCGGGCACGCACCATTGCCGCGAACGGAACGAGGACACACTCGTTTGTACTCGACAGGCGAGGGTCCTTGGACGCCCGGGATTTCATCGATCTCCCCACGGTGCGTACGAAAGCCGAGGACCCTCGCCAATCCACGACCGGCGGCTACCGAGCCTTCGCGCTCCGTGCGGTCGCTCCGCGTACGTCGACGGCGACCAGTGCAAGGACCTTGCGGCCAATCAAGACGAGGCCTCTGCGGACCGGGCTTCGATGCTGAACTCACGCACGCAGCCCTTGACGTCGTCGGTGAGGCGGAGCGTCCAGACACCCTCGCCGTCGGGCCACCATTTCGCCCTGCCGTTGGCTAGGGCGTCGCCGCGTACGACATCGTCTTGGCGAAGCGTTCCTGCTCCGTCGGTCGCCGTGAGGCGGACGCGTGCCCAGCCCTGGCCGTGGAGGACGAGCAACCGGCCTTCGGCGTGCACCAACGACATCACATACGGCGGCGTCAGCACATGCCGTTCGCCGTCCGGGTCCTCCTGCTCGACCTGGAGCGTGCACGGGCCCGACCCGACGATCGGGCCCGTCAGCGATCCACAGGCGCTTACTACCCAGCCCGTCGCAAGCACGGCAGCGCCAACGGCGGCGGAGGCAACGGGGTCGCGCCTTCGGGTGCGTCGAGCGGTCATGGCAATATCGCCATGATGCTCCCCACCGTGACGCCGCAGCTCGTGGGAGATGCCCGGGATGGTAAAGGCGCTCCAGAGCTACCAGCGTCGTGTCATCGAGGACGGCCTACGGGATAAGTGAAGAGGCGGCTACGTTCGCTTCAGGCGGCCTCGGTTCTTGTATGCCACGACTCCCAGCCGAGCAGGATCGCGGCCAGGAGGATCACGAACCCGTTGACGGGATGGAGGGCCGCCACCGCCGGCGACGCTTCGCGCATCAGGACCAACACCGACTGCAGCGCAATGAGCACCAGCATCACCACCGCTAGGACCGCCGCCCGCCGGCCGAGACCTCCGAGGAGGCCCAAGACCAGCAAGATGATGGGGAAGATGCCGAGCGTGTAGCCGACCTCGCTGTGCGTTTCGAACACGGTCGGCGACTCAAACACGCCGCGCCCCGCGAGCCAAACCTGTAGGACCAGAGCGGCGACGAAGACCCACGCGACGATGGCGTGCAGGTTTCGGGCGATCGAACGCACGTTGTTCCTCCGCTAGGCATGGACCCCCGGCGACCATCCGAGCGTAGCTTGCCGCTGTCGTCGCGAGCGGACTCCTTTCGCACCCGATGCCAACCGTAGTGCTACCCGCGTAGCGCCTGTTGAAAGGCGTAGTACTGGACGCCTACCCACCGCGACCGCCGCCCTCGTGCCATCCAGCGCCGAAGCGGCGGTCCTTCGCGGGCGGATGAGGCGGCACAGCCTCACCTCCCGCGCACGGGTGGGGCGCCCAAGCCACTCGAGGCCGGGACCTATCTCAGCCCGGACGGGTTCCAGCCCGCGATGTGTGACCGTCCCTGACGGGTGGTTCGCGGTCGCAGCGTGATGGGCTGGGGGGTCGGTCAGGGGCATCACGAAGTCAATGAGCGGTTCGCCGGCGGCGGGTTCTTCGTCGACGTCATCCTCATGCCGTATGGCGCCGCGGCGGCCGCCTTCGCGAAGCTCCAGCGCCTGACGTTCGAAGGTGAGCCACAGGTCGGCGCGCTTGACGGGCGGCAGACGACGACGTTCCGGGCTCATCCGACGGGCGATGACGTCGTCCTCGATCCGATCGCACCTGGCCCCGACATCTCGAGCGCGCACGGGCGCCAGATGTTCGTCGACGCGGATGGAAGCACACTGCTCACCCGCACCGAGCTGAACGATGCGAGCTTCGAGTCACAGCTCGACGAGGTCCTCGCGTCGCTCGCCTTCGCCTAGAGGCAGCGTCAACCACCGTGAGGCGGCGACCGAGCATCGGCTATAGGAGGGCAGACGCGGTCGGCCGTGACAACGCGACGCTACGATGTCTCGGCGATCGCGTTGACAAGTGAAGGGGATAAACATGACCAGCGTCCTCGCGTCCAAGCAGGTTCCGAGCGCGGCGGCGCGTACGGCGAGGGGACTGGCCGGAGCGCTCATCGCCGTCGCGATCACGGCCGGACCGTCCGCCGCGGCGACCCCCACCACCGAGGTCTTCACGCTGCTGCAAGGAGACCACACCTGGACTGCCACGGGCGCCTTCCAAGACGCCGGAACGTGGGAGACGACTCGACGCGAGTTCGGCGGCCTCGCTTCTCCGGTCGCCTTCGCGGGGACGCTCTTCGTCACCCTGACCGGCGAGGACGGAACGATCGATCTGCGCTTGTTCGTCGAGTTCAACCAGGTCCAGGAGCGCGACCTGTGCACCGTGACAGGCGGAAGTGGCGCCTACGCTCGGCTCGCTGGGCAAGGGACATGGACCCAGGTCGGGCGGGGTACGGACGCGGTCCTGACCTGCACAGCCGAGGTCAACGCGCCCTGATCGAGGACGGCTCTTCGGGCGGGATCAGCGATGGACCGCCATTTCCGATCTTCCGAGGCAGAGCGAGTGACTCGCCACGAGCTGTGGCGCTTCGAACGAAAGCACGATGACGGACATCCGAGCCGCACTTGAACGACATTGGTCGGTATCAGCAGCCGATGACCCCGGCATCGTCGGCGAGATCTATCGTGACGACGTCGTCGTCGACTATCCCCAATCCGGCGAGCGAATCGTGGGCATCGCCAACCTGACGGCGCTGCGCGAGATGTATCCCGCGAAGCTGACCTTCGACATCAGGCGCATCTCCGGCCGTGACGACCTGTGGGTAACCGAGTACGTGATCGAGTACGACGGGAAGCCCGTTCACGCTGTGAGCATCATGGAGTTCGAAGACGACAAGGTCGCCCACGAGACGCTGTATTTCGCCGACCCGTTCGACGCCCCGGACTGGCGCGCTCATCTCGTCGATCGGATGCCACAGGCTGGCGCTTAAGAGTCGCCATTCGTCCTCCAATCGAAGGCGTCGCGTCGCCGGTGGAAGGTGTCACCGAGGGCAGGGTCTGCATGAGCGCCAGGCGTGGCGCCTCGATGATCGAGAACGGACCGTGAGGCCCGCACGCGAAAACAGCATGCTGACGGCCGACTGTTACGGTGCGTGAAGCGGCCGCCCTGCCGGGTGGCGGGAAGGAGGGACTGAGATGGGGGAGCATCCTGACACGTTGAAGCCACGGTCGACTCATCGGCGGTGGCTTGTCGTCGCGATGGTCGCGGGAGCGATGCTAAGCAGCGGCCTGCTGCCCTCGATCGCGTTCGCGGCGACATCACCGACGACGTGGCATCGGCTCAACGTTCACGCCGATCCGCCCGAACATGAGCGGTTCATGTGTCTCAGTTCAGCGGATGAATGGACGTGCCGCTACGACAAGCTACCCGGCCGTGAGCTGTCGTGGGATCAGACACGGGGCACCTTTTCCGGGGAGGACACGACCGCCGACTGGACGTGTCCGGGCTGGTTCCCAGCGGATGCCTGTGACGCCGCCGACACCGTCGTCACTGGTGTCGCGTCATTCACGTTCCCGCGCGCCAGCGGCGGGTTCAGCGTCGATCAACAGCTCATCGTCGGCGATGACGGTCGACTCTGGATCTACTGGGTCGACCAGTTTGTCTGTCCTTGGTATCCGACGTTCAGCGACGCCCTGGTATCCGAGGGGTCTTGCACGTTCATCTGACTGACGCAAACCGCCCAGCCCGTTTCTGAGACGGGTCGAGTGCAGGCATAGAGCGGCCGCCGCCCGCGTCGTCGGCCCTCAGGCCGATCTGCGTCCGCTTCCCGAGCTCCTCGGTGTCGCGGCATCGGCCATGGCGACGGCCCGCTTGCTGTAACCCGCGAACTGTGCCGATTGGGCGCCGGCCCGGTTCGGGGGTGTGACGCGTGAACGTTCCTTACCAGCAAACCCACCGGCGCCCAACGAATGTCGGGCAGTCTCGCGTCTCGGCCCCCAGTCCACGACTCGTCCCCCCGGGTTGGCGTGCGGCTGGGGGTCAGTCGCCTCGTTAGCCTAGTCTCCTCCTCATCGGCCATCGCGGCGAACCGATGCCCGAGTGTCACAAGCGCCCTAGCGACCGCTTCGAAACCGGACGGCTCGATCGCCAGCACCTGCGGGTCGTACTCCCGTCCTCGGCATCGATGACGAGCGTCGCCGGCCGCCTGCGTTCGATATCGAACTGGATGCGCCGGAGCCCCTCGATCGGTACGTCGAGCATCAGCCGTTCGGCGTTCGCCACGGCCATTCGGCGGTCGGTCACGATGATCAACGCATCGCCGGCCGGTGCCTGGACTTGGACCGTCTCGCCCGGTTGGACGATGCGGAGAGCGGGATGATCGTCCATGGCCGCACCATGGTCCGCTATGCGTTGCTGGCGCCTCTATGCTCGGCGCTCGAGTTGCACGGGCGCCGTTACCAATGGACGTGGAGGTTACGGCCGGCTCCGTGACCTGTTCCACGACCTCACCTCATCAGCGTGGGTGAGCCGGTCACGGGAGGCCGGAGCGTGCTCCTCCAGGAGCTTCCCCGACAGCGAGTCATAGGCGCTTACTCCATCGGCAGGGGGCGTTTGTTTATGCCCATGTGTCGCGCGGCTGCAACCCGTTAGCGGCTTGTAAGGACCACGTCGCCCGGGATGCGAGCCTAGGCTCGGCGCGATGTACGTGGACGAGGCCCGCCTGATCTGTCTGCCATCGTGGGACACGACCTTCGTCGACCACGTTCACGCGATGGCCGCCTCGGACGTCGACACCGGGACGCCAGGGGCCCTGATGACGGCGCTCAAACCGGCGTATCCGGGCATCCTGGTGCGCCCCAGCGTGCTCGAGGGACTCAGGACCCCGACCTGGTACGTCTACCGCGACGGGCACTTCCCGTGGTCGGACTGAGCCATCGAGGCCGGTCCGGTCTTTTTTATCCGTCCTCGTTCCGGCGCTCCCGCTCGAGGTCCGCGAGTTTGCCGCGACCGATGATCCGGTATTCCATCGTGGAAGGCTCGTGTCCGAGATGGGTGTACGCCCAGCGTCGCATGGGTGGCTCGCCGCGGGCGTCATCGGACAGTTCTCGATAGAGGGCGCGCACCTCATCTGAAGGCTGCAGACGGCCACCACAGCCCTGACACTCGTAGACGTCGTCCATCCCGACACGGTACTCGTACGCTGTCATCGCCCGGCTCCCGTCCGCCGACTCGCGATCCGCGCACCCCTCGCGGGGTCTGCCTGACCGGGACGACCGGGGCAATGAGGAGGGTCGCGTGATGCCCGAGCCCGTCGTGTTCATCAGCCACTTCTCGATCAAAGAGGGCGAACTCGACGCACTGAAGGACCACGCTCACGCGGTATCGGCCGACATCCAGGCGTCGAAGCCACGGACGCTCGTCTTCCTCTCCTATCTGGACCCGGATCGGCACACCGTCAGCTTCGTTCACGCGTTCGCCGATGCCGACTCGATGGACCGTCACATCGAGGGCGCGGGTGACCGATCACGCGCCGCGTACGCGTTCATCGAGCCTCGCGGCTGGGAGGTCTACGGAACGCCGAGCGATGAGGCGCGCGAGATGCTGCAGCGTGCCGCTGCAGCCGCGGGGACATCGTTGACCATCCAACCCGAGTACCTCGCCGGCTTTCTTCGCTTTGACTAGGCCGCGAAAGGCTGAGTTGATCACGGCACGGGTCGCAGGCTCGCGATCCCTTGGTCCCCCCTGGGCCAGCGCGTCGCGGCCGATCGGGGCTTTGGAGGCGACCGCAGGGTGACACCGCCACCCGGCGCGCGTGGCCCCCGGTAAGTCGGCCTCCGGTCCTTGAGGACGATGCCCGTCGAGACGGCTGGGATCATTGCGGGGTGCGGTTACTGCCAGCCGTGTGCTCCGCCCGACACGCTGAGCCGCTCGCACGTAGGAGTCATCCTTCGTGTCTCTCAAGGGCGGTCCGCGGCATCCTTCAACAGCGCATACACGCGCTGTCCCTCGCGATCCTTTCGCTGTTCGGCGATATGAAGGGCGGTGAGCTGCATCCAGCCGGGAATGCGGGGATCGGCGCCGGCGTCAATGAGGACTTTGGCGACAGCGAGCGAACAGGTGCCGGCAACTTCGCGAAGAACCGTGTTGCCGATGCGCGGCTCATCGTGCGCGTTCACATCGGCGCCGGATGCCAGCAGCAGGCGCATAGCATCGACGTGCCCGCGCTCGGCGGCATAGTGCAACGGCGTCCTCGACAGATCGTCGATGGCATTCGGCGATCGACCTTCCGCCAGCAGTTGGCGGACCCGGATCAGGTCTCCGTCTTGAGCGGCAAAATGCAGCTGGGACTCGTCGAACCACCCTTCAGCGCGGTCACCGTCGGCCATGGCGCGCCTCACATAGGCGGAAGGACGCGGACCCTCTTCGCGCGAGCTGAGGCTCGCCAGCCGGAAGCATGGGGTCCGTATCATATCGAGGCGGCAGGTCGGTCACGGGAGCTGCGCCATGCCGCGAGGAACGGACGGCCCGAAGACGCCATGAGGCTACTCGGCACCGACCCGACCGATAACGATGTCGTGAACCTCTGTCGCCAATGGGTCGAACTCGTTGCCGCTGATCACCTGGAGGACGCGATCGACCTGGTTTGGCTGTCCGCCGACCTACGACGCGTCAGAACGTTGGACGGCGGACTCGTTGCGGACGTACATCGAGAACTACAGCTCGTGGACTCAGATGGCAGACGGCAGCAACTGGCGTCTGACGTCGATGGAGACCGCAAAGATTTCCGACCGCGTCGCCGCTCTGCGACCACGAGGAAGCGTGGTCTGATATCGGGACGATGCGCGTCGCGGAACCGTCGATCTTGACGTGCCGCTGAACGGCGAATGGAGCGACTTGACGGCACAGTTCGAGTTCGGCCCCGTCCCGGGTGAGACAGCGGTCTCGCTCTACGACTTGCACGTCCTCTAAGGCCGCGCGACCAAAGGCTCGCTGTCAGTCGATCCGAGCGGTCTGAGGTCGGAGCCGACGAACGTCGGGGTGGGCTCGATCCAGCCCGGTCCGTCGTCGGAGCTCGCTCTGGGCCCTGTTTCGATTGGTGCTGTCGACATCACCGCACTCGCGGGACCTCGCCCTCAGGGAGCAATCGAAGCCGGCCACCGGACGCCACGTCATGCTCATCCGGCGGGGACTCTGCGGGGCACCCGGGACTAGGCTCGCCTCATCCTGGCCACAGGTCTACATGGACAGCGTCAGGCGATAGCTCATCGGCTGGTACCCCGGCTTCCACCGACACGACTGCGGTGTTAGCCCCGTGGTGCGCTGGGAGGATGACCCAGTCGTCGGCGTCACCGACCGACAGCCGCCCAGAAGGCACATCGAGGACACCTTCGTAAACGACCCTCCCTGATGCGGGGCTGGACATCGGGCCGACCATCTGCCGAACGGTCACTTCGGCCTCGGCAAAGTCGTACTCGCCGTCCAAGGACTCGATGTCCTGAGCGTGCCTAACGAGGATGATCAGGCTGTGGGCGTTCGCCACCACGAGGGTGTCCCCGACTACGGCTGGAATGTCGCCTGTGGGTGGCTCGACGGCAACAACGACGATCCCCCAGTGGAATGGACGGCGAATGGTCGTCGTTAGGAGGGGCTGCACCGCGATTCGCGCCGTCCTTTCGGGTGTAAGGGGCCGGGTCCAAGGAGTAAGACGCGACCAAGCCTTGATCCGCCGGAGCTGCAGGCGTTCTAATCCGCTCGCCGATAAAGCCGCTCTAGTTCACGTCGGGTGGCGGGTGCAACGTCCGCGGGCAACTCGCGAAGCTCGCGGGACAGTCGCATCAAGTCGTCGATGGTGTCGATGTCGTACCACGGCGCAACTGTCTGCACGGAAAGGTCGAGCGCGACCGCGCGCGTCATCGTCTCGGCTAGGACGACCTCCGTGCTCCACGTGATCCCTTCGAAGAGCCCGGGGTGACGTGCGGACATTCCGATGAGGTAATAGCCGCCGTCTTCCGTAGGTCCGAGCACTACATCGTGCGTGGCAAGAGCGCGTGCGGCCTTCTCGAGGACCGTCACAGGGATCGTCGGGTTGTCGCTTCCGATCAGGACGACTTGATCGAACCCTTCGGCAAAATGTCGATCGAAGGCGTCGGTCAATGCATCGCCCAGCCCGCTGCCCCGCTGCGAAACGAGCCGCACGGTCGCGGGAAGTAGTGCGCCGAGCGCGGCACGCGCGCCGTCGTCGGCCGGGTGGATGACACTCACACAATTCCAGTCAATGCCCAGGGCGACGTCCACGCAGTCGCTCAGGAACGCCGAGTAGAGGTCGGCGGCCTGTGCATGTGTCAATGGAGGGCAAAGGCGCGTCTTCGTGGAGCCCGGCTTCGGAGCTTTTCCGATGACGACGACGGCGCGCCGCTTGGAGGTCATCGCGCAGTTCGGGCTATCTGGTCGACGATGACCTTCACGGCCATCTGTTCACCGCCCGCACCGACCAACGTGCGAAGGCGCTCCGCCCGAGCTGCAGCCGGACCGCCGTGCGCGAGGATGTCGTCGATGCTGCGGGCCATCGTCGAGCGCGTGATCTCGTCGGGTCTCACGACGATCCCTGCGTCATGCTCCGCGACCCAGTCCGCTTCGACAGTGGTTTCGTAGATCGGCCCCGGGACCATGACGACTGGCGTCCCCGCCATCGCCGCGTCGAACAGTCCAGACGTGCCTTCGACGACGCTCACGTCGGCTGCCGCAAGATAGACGCCGAGCTCGCGCCTCGGAAGCATCCCCATCACCAGGACGCCGTCGATCGACGACAGAGGCGGAAGACGAGGCGGTTGGATCGCGCGGATGTCCGGAACGCCAGTCAACACCAAGGACGTGCCACCCCGGGCGGCGTTGACCCGCATGGTTCCACCCACGACAGCGTTGAGAACGCGTCTTCCGAACGGACGGCCGAACGGGAAGCCGCGCGGAGCGTAGGTGATGAGTGCATCGCCGGCGCCGAGGTGGAGTCGTCGGCGGGCGGATGCACGGGACGGGAATTCGCCGGCCTCGACGAACGGGCCCGTTACGGTGACCTTCCGCTTGAAGCGTTCGAGCTCGGCAGGGACCGGCATCACATCCGGGTACGTGTACAGGATGTGGTCGGCATGCTCGAGCAACGTCCAGTCCAGAAAGAGCTCGTCCCACAGCGGCAACATCGGGATCGAGATCCAGAGGCGTGCGCGGGGGAGGATCCGACGGTACGCGATAAGGCGTCGTTCGGTGTCCTCGATGACGACATCGACGTCGCCGAGAACGCTCGTAACGACATCGTCGCGCTCGTGCCGAACAGGGTTGGGAAGCAGCCGGACCGGATAGCCGAGCCCTTTCACAGCCTCGACGTTCACCGGGCGAAGCCGCAACTCTGGAAGGACGAACACGATCGACGCGGTCGGTAGTGCTACTCGAAGCGCACGCGCGAGCCGGGCCAGGCGCGTCACGTGGCCGAGGCCGCCGGAGACAGACGGGATGAACGCGATCCGCAGGCGGGGCGAGCTACGCGGCATCTAGTCGTCCTTCGCTGTCCGAGGCGGCCACGGCATACGCCACGCGCCGCGGTGTCCGCCACCAACCGGGTTCGCCGTCACCCGGATCGCCCCTCATCGCCGTTCGAGCCACGGCGGCAGCCAAAGGCGCAGCGCGCGGTGTCCCATCTCGAGCGTCGAAACAGCCGACTTCATAGCGTCCCCTCGGCCGACGCAGGACACTGTCCCATTCCCATGACCCGAACAGAGCCCACGCCGTCACGGCCCGTACCGGGATCCCTTCGTCGTTCGCGCGGTTCGCGTCGCGCCAAGCCTCCGTCCACCAGGCGATCTGATCCTGTGGTGCCCCGGCGAGCTGGACTTCAGTGAGAGCGATCGGGCGGCCGTAGCGCTGCCACGTCTCACGGATGCCGTCGATGAACGAGGCGGGCTCGTGATCGCCGACGCGGACCGCTTCGACATCGGCATATGTCAGACCGCCACCTCCGCCGCGAAAGGCAGCCGGGTACAGCTCCACGCGATGGTCGAGGAAGCGGTCGCTGGTGATGTAGCGGTTGAGGCCGAGTACGTCGGGTGACGCCGGGTCCGCCGCGAGGTCGTCGAGCGCGTACGACATATCGGGTGCGACCCACGTCATGTACGACCACAGTCGGTGCCGCCGATCCACCTTCCCCATCAGCAAGTCGAACGTCAGCCACCGTCGGAGATCGTCGTGTTCGACTACCGAAGCAAGCGGCTGTGTGCCGTACGTCCTTCCGGCATCCTCCGTCACGATGATCGACACGTCGGAACGGACCCTTCGAAAGGCCTTGGTGGCCGCGCGAAACGCGAGGCATTCGCTGACCAGGAGTCGGATGAACGTGGGATGGTCGCGCGCGTACGGGGGCCACCAGCCATACAACGCGCCGAACCGAGCCGTCGTGAGCGGCTCGTTCACCGGAATGAACGTGTCTACCCACGGGAAGCGTTCCGCGACCTGCGTCGCGTAGTTGGCGAAACGGCTCGGGTATTCCGGGTCGAGCGGGTCGATACCGATGCGACCGAAGCCGTGATGGAGTAGCCCGACTATGGGTCGGATCCCCAGGCTCCGTAGGCGCGTCAGCCTGGCGTCCGCCCACTCCCAGTCGGTCGCGGTAGTCCCGCTCGTCCGACCCCAGAGGACCGGGTAGCGAACCGCTCGGACGCCAAGATCGGCGATCCGATCCAAGTCGTCCGGTCGCGAGGCGTGACCAGTGAGCCCGACCTGGTCACAGAGCCAGCCATCGACCTCGAGGAATGAGCATTCGACGCCTCCCCACACCTCGGGTCGCGACGGATGCTCAGGCTGCCTGGCTGATGCCATCCTCGATCTTCCGAGCGGTCGCCAGCGCCTGCGCCACGACCTGGTCCATGTTGTAGTACTTGTACGTCCCGAGCCGACCGACGAAGTAGACGTCGTCGAGCTCGTCGGCCGATCGGCGGTACCGCTCGTAGAGCGTTCGGTTTTCGGGTCTCGGGACGGGGTAGTAGGGGTCCCCGCCGGCCTCGGGATACTCGCGCACGATCGTCGTGACGGCCGATCGTTGTCCCGTCAGATGCCTGAATTCGGTGATCCGGGTGAACGGCACGGCTGGATCGGGGTAGTTCACGGTTCCCGTGGGCTGGTACCTGTCGCACGACAGCGTCTCGAATTCGAACCGGACGGAACGATAGGGGAGCGGGCCATATCGGTTTCCGAAATAGGCGTCGATCGGGCCTGTGTACACGAGCGTGCGGTAGTCGAGCCGGTCACGCACGTCCGCGAAGTCCACGCCCGTCTGCACCTCGATGTTCGGGTGATCGAGGAGTCGCGCGAACAGACGCGTGTAGCCGTCGGCAGGCATCGCCTGGTAACGGTCCGTGAAGTACCGATCGTCGTCGTTCGTTCGGGCCGGGACCCTCGCTGTGACCGATGCATCGAGCTGTCGCGGATCGAGGCCCCAGTGCTTTCGCGTGTATCCCTGGAAGAGCAGCTCGTACAGCTGCCTGCCGATCGCGCCGACGACGACGTCCTCTGACGTCCGGGCGTCACATGGCTCGGCCTGGCGGGCATAGAACGCCTCGACCTCCGCGTCCGTCGATAGGGCGAGGCCGAAAAGGCGATTGACCGTCGTTCGATTGACCGGCATCGGCACGTGGATCCCGCGGACGGAGGCCAGCACCCGGTGTTCGTACTCGCGCCACGCGGTGAACCGCGAGAGGTACTCGAAGACCGCACTCGAGTTCGTGTGGAAGATGTGGGGGCCGTACCGGTGGACCAGGACACCGGCTGCGTCGTATTCGTCGTAGGCGTTCCCGCCGATGTGCGGTCGGCGGTCGATGACGAGAACGCGGCGACCCTGCCCGCGCGCCAGTCGTTCAGCGATGACACCGCCGGCGAATCCAGCGCCGACCACCAGAACGTCAAAGCTCATCGCCGCCTCTTCCCGCCTGGAGGGCGCGCCCCGCGGACGGATGAGCCTGCAACCCCCGTCCTCGTCGAGGGCGACGCGATTGCGGCGTGGTCATCGCTGCAACTCCGTCGCGAGCGATGTGGTGCCGGATCAAAGCCGCCATTGACTCCCACGTGCGATCCCAGGAATCCGCAGCGAGGAAGGCATCGCTCCGAGACCGATGCATCGCCAGATCGGCGCGCAGCGCTCGCGCGATCGCCTCGATGGAACTTCTCACGTCATCAGCGATCTCGACGAGGCCTGCTCGACCGTATGGATCGATAACGTCAGTGATGGAAGTCGAGACCACGGGGAGGCCCGCGGCGAGGTATTCCGGTGTCTTGGTCGGACTGATGTAGCGCGTGGCATCGTTCAGCGCGAACGGCATCCAGCCGACGCCCCAGCCGCTGAGATAGGCCGGCAGCTCCGAATAGTCCTTCTTGCCGAGTCGGTGGATGTTCTCTGCAGATGGGATCGCCGCCGGGTCGATCTTCGCGGTCGGGCCGAGCAGGACGATCTGCCAGCCGGGGCGCGCGGCCGCGACACCGGCGATCAAGGACAGGTCGATCCGCTCGTCGATGACGCCGGCGTATCCGATCCGGGGCGAAGGGATGGCGACCTGGTCCGGGGGTTCGCCGATCCGCTCACGGGCTGTCGCGAAGTGGGCCGCATCGACGCTACTCGCAAATCGATGGACAGCGGGGTGCCGGTCCGCGAGCCGTCTCTGGAGCTGCCTCCCACCGGTAAAGACGAGATCGGCGCGGCGAATCAGCTGGTCCTCGAGCCCGAGGAGGTCCGTCGGGGCGCCGAGAAACCCGGCGAGGTGATCCATCGAGTCGTATACGACGACTGCCGCATGGATGTGGCGCGTCCACGGCAGCGCCATTGGGGTGTAGTACCAGAGCACGGGTGACCTGATGGCGTACTGTCGGAGCACCGCGTCGATGACTCCCCGCAGCGCCGCAGTCGCTCCCTCGACGTCGAGACCAGCGCGTATCGACGGCGTGATGATCACGACGTTCTCGCGGACTTCGACGCGATAGCCGGAGTTGTCCGCGAGCAACGGCTCCTCGACGAAGAACACGCGACGGTCCCGCGCGGCGCGAGCCATCAAATGATTGGGACGCTGGTAGACGAAGTCCCAGCGGAGGTGCGAGAAGCAGACAAGGTCTCGAGACACGCATCCTCCGGTGGGCCGCAATTTTGGCTGGGATGCGGATTCTCGAAGACGGAGGTCAGAGCGCGGCCGACGGCGAACGGTTCGTCCGTTTCAGGTTCGTGGCACGCAGTGGTCGATCGGGCGGGCTGATCGGCTCGGCGATCTAGTCCGGCCGCGGCATGCGGGCCGCGACGCTCGCGCCGGGGTCGCGGCAGATCGTCGGATCACTGGCCCCACATGCGTGCCGATGCTGACCGCTACGGCGCGAGCCGCTCGGCTTCCCGTCGTAGGTCGGAGCGTTCTCATCCTCGGCCCATGTGTCTGAGCGATCGGCGTCTGTCGAGTCGTCGTCGAGCGCAAGCCGTTCCCATTCGGACCGCAGCTCCTGCTCGACCAAGCGGAGGCGTAGCCACTCGGGCGTCCACGGCAACGCGGCATCGAACCCCCGCTTGGCATCGTGCCAGGCGGCGTACGCCTTGGTAGCTCGGGGTGTTGACACGGCCGCCTCGGGGGCTTAGCCCCTTGACCGCCTCGGACTCGGCCGGCCGATCGTGTTCTGCACGCGGATGCGGCCGTCGCGTTCTTTGACGACCAGCTCACTACCACGGCCTGTGTTGGCCAGCTGCTTGCGGGCCGCCAGCTCGCCCTCGCGCTGTGTCTTGTAGGTCTGCGCATCGCCGCTGACCTGCCAGCCGCCGCCCGTCTTGGGACCAACCGTTACTCCTAGGATTCCGCTCCTTCTGAGGTCACGAACCGAATGACACGCTGCCAAGGATCTTGTCGAAGGTGGCGCGGTCAGTCGGGTCGGTCGCCTGATGGACACC
>JBKPMM010000179.1:0-19627 GCA_046732155.1 Chloroflexota bacterium
GATCGCGCCGACGATGCGGCCGTCGACTTCGATGGCGTAGACGCGAAGGTCAGGTTCGCCGACGATCAGCTCCTTCTCGACACGCTCTTCGTCGAATTCGCCCCACCATCGGGCGACGGTCGGGTGGGCCATGATCTCGACGAGCGCAGGCGCATCCTCGGGCAGGATCGGCCGGATCGTCGTTTCGGGCGGCGCGGAGACGGTCATGCCGCGCAGGGTAGCGCCTCAGTGCAAGTCGGCCTGGTCGCGAGGAGGGGTCGCCTGGTCGCGAGGAGGCGTCAGGGCTTGCGGGGCCGGCGGACCCGGACCGTCGTATGTGGCAGAAATCGCACCCAGAGAAGGGAATGTCACCGACGACCCCTCCGAATGGCTATTTCGACGTCTAACGCGTCTCCCGGTGCAATTTTTGCCAGATCCCGCGCTTCGAGCGGCCATAACGGTCTGCGCGTGAAACTCTTGCCAGGTCCGCGCTTGGAGCGCCCATAACGGTCTCCCGGGTGGGACTGCTGCCAGATCCGCCGCCGCCCGTCGGGACGCGGTCCGGTGCCCCGCCCGTGCCGGATCCCAGAGCTTCGGAACGCCTGTGCTATAGTTGTTGAGTCGTCGGTCCGAAGAGACGGCACCGGTCGAGCGCCTCGATAACGGACGCTCCCGCGGAACCGCCCGGACCAGAGACCGCTCCCGCCCTATCCCGGCGTGGTAGCGAACACGATCAAGGGTCGCAGCCCAGGCTCACCCCGCCTGCGGCGCGCCAGAAAGAACGGAAGAACGAACACCACATGATGTCCCGCTCAGCGACCTCGACGTACGCAGGTCGCGCCAGCTCCATGCGTCGACTGCGCCGTCGCGCGGTCGCCGCGCAGTCCTCCTCACGCCCCTTCTGCCGCACGAACGGATGCGCCAGCTTCCTCGACGTCGACGCGACGTCCGGGATCGCGACGTGCCCGGTCTGCGGCGCCACACAGCGACCGCGCGGCCGGGCTCGCGCACACTGACCCGCGCGCCCACTGACCGCCCGCAGCCGACTCAGCCAGGCGGCTCCGCCCGAGCCGCTCGTTCGAAACGCGCAAGCTCGACCTCGAGGTCGAGCAGCCGTCGCTGCTGACGATCCGTCGGCGCTTCGATGTTGACGCGCATGATGGCGCGGTTCGCGGCCTCGACGATCCGGCCAAGCTCATCGCGGCCTCGTCGACGTCCCAGCGGCGACAGGCGCGGCGCGCGTTCAAGTAGACGATCACGCTCGTCGAGCAACGCGCGCGCCTGCTTGTCGGCCTCGATCCATGCTGGCGCGACGCCGGCGTTCTTCAGCATCCGATGGGCCATCGCCCATTCGCCACCCAGGGTGTCGTCGTCGATCGGCAGCCGCTCGCCCTCGTACGGCAGATCGTCGAATCGGCCGTCGTCGACCGCCTCACGGATCTGTCGCTCGACCATCGTCTCGCGCACCTTCTGGCGCGACGGTTCCGCGGGATCGGGACGCTCGGGGTCACGCTGCCAGGCCATGCTCCGAGCGTAGCGCAGGTCAGCGACAGGCAAGCTGTCGCTCTCCGCGGCTAAGGTCTTGTCGTGCAGTCGATCGACGGGCGGCTCGTCTACGCCGCGACCGACCTCGTGGCCTATCTCGCGTGCGAGCACCTGACCGAGCTCGAACGCGCCGCCATGGCGGGGCTCGTCGAACGCCCGATGCGGGCCGACCCAGAGCTCGACGTCATCCGGAAGCGCGGGTTCGAGCACGAGGCGCGCTACCTCTCGGATCTCGAGGCCGCAGGCCGGCACGCCACCAAGATCGTCCTCGATGGCTCGATCGATGACGATGGCGACCGTCTGCGGGCGGCGGCGAGTGCGACCATCGACGCGATGGCGGCCGGCGCCGACGTCGTGTACCAAGGGACGTTCTTCGACGGCACGTGGCGCGGTCACGCCGACTTCCTGCTCCGCGTCGACGCCCCTGAGCGTCCGTCGATCTGGGGCCCGTATCACTATGAGGTCGCCGACACCAAGCTCGCGCGTCACGTCAAAGCGAGCGCCGTGCTCCAGATCTGCTCGTACATCGATCAGCTCGAGCGCATCCAGACCGTGCGGCCCGAATGGCTCTACGTCGCGCTTGGCGGTTCCGCCCGGAGCGTCGAGCGGCTCCGCGTCGACGACTACATGGCGTACTACCGCGCGGTCAAGGAACGCTTCCTCCGCGCGGTGACGGATGGCCGGACCGTCGCCTTCCCGCCGATCGGTACGTACCCCGAGCCGGTCGATCACTGCGACGTCTGCCGCTGGGCAGCCGAGTGCACCGCCCAGCGGCGAGCCGACGACCACCTCAGCCTCGTCGCGGGGATCTCCGGGCGACAACGGCGAGCTTTGAGCGAGCGTGGCGTGTCGACGCTGGAGGCACTCGGCGATCTCGCGCTCCCGATGGAGCCTAAGCTCGAAGGCACGTCGGACCTGGCGTTGTTCCGGGTCCACGAGCAGGCGCGGATCCAGCTCGAGGGCCGGCGGGAGGAACGGTTGAAGTACGAGCTTCTTCGTCCCGACCCGGGTCAGCCGTACGAGGCGGAACGGGGACTTGCCTCGCTCCCGCCGCCGTCGCCGGGCGACCTGTTCTTCGACATCGAAGGCGATCCGTATGCCTTCGACGACGGCCTCGACTATCTGTTCGGCGTCCTGGACGTCGACGGTGGATTCACGGCCTTCTGGTCGCGCGATGACGCAGGTGAGTTCTCGCTCGACGGGGAGCGACGAGCGTTCGAGCAGCTGATCGACTTCCTGATGGCGCGCCTCGCCGCTGACCCGTCGATGCACGTGTATCACTACGCGCCATACGAGCCGACCGCTCTCAAAAGGCTCATGGGTCGCTATGGCACGCGGGAGGCCGAGGTCGACCGACTCCTGCGCGAAGGTGTCCTGGTCGACCTGCTGCGGGCCGTCCGCCAATCGCTGCGGGCCTCGGTCGAGAGCTACTCGATCAAGAAGATGGAGGCGTTCTACGGCTTCGAGCGCGAGATCGACCTGCGCGATGCCGGGTCGAGCATCGTCGCGTTCGAGACCTGGCTGGAGCTCGGCGAGGGCGAGCGCCCCCAAAGCGACATCCTTGAGCGCATCGAGCGCTACAACCGCGACGACGTCGTGTCGAACCAGCGGCTTCGCGACTGGCTCGAGGCACGCCGAGACGAGCTGATCGCCGAGGGCATCGACGTGCCGCGGCCGGCGCCCCACGAGAACCCGTTACCCGCTGAGCTCACGGAGCAGCAAGCACGGGTGCAGGCGCTCGCGGATCGGCTCACCGATCCCGCCGTCGTTCCCACCGATCCCCTCGAGCGCACCGCGGAGCAGCAAGCTCAGTGGCTTCTCGGCCAGCTGCTCGGCTGGCACCGCCGCGAGGACAAGGCGATGTGGTGGGAGTTCTTCCGTCTCATGGAGCTGACACCCGAGGCCCTGGTCGATGAGACCGAGCCGATCGGCCTGCTTGAACCTGTCGGGCCCGTGGACGAGATCAACCGGAACGGCCGGCAGACGTGGCGCTACACCTTCCCGCCGCAGGACTTCGATCTCGGACGCATCCCGGGGCGGATGTTCGACCCAGCGAGACAGCAGGCGGATCCCGACGCCTCGCCCTTCGAATGGGGCATCGGCGACCTCGTCGCGGTCGACCTCGCGAACGCCACGGTCGACATCAAGCGGCAGGCTGCGGATCCCCATCCGAGGGCGGTCGTGCCGCTCCCGTGGATCCCGACACGCGACCATCAGGCGCGGCTCTACGAGCTCGGCGAGTGGGTCGCGGAACACGGGATCGACGGGGAGGGCCCGGCCCGCGCGATCCGCGAGATGTTGCTCGGCCGACCACCGAGCGCCGGTCAGGTCCCGGGGGCGCCGCTCGCCGAACCGGGTGAGACCGACCTCGAGGCGGCCCGTCGGTCGGGCCTGGCCCTCGATGCGACCGTCCTCGCGATCCAGGGCCCGCCGGGTGCCGGGAAGACGTACACGGGCGCACGGATGATCACGACGCTGTTGGCGGCGGGCAAGAAGGTCGGCATCACCGCCACGAGCCACAAGGTCATCGGCAACCTTCTCGAAGCCGTGCTCGCTGCCGCCGATGAGGAAGGCATCGCCGTTCACGCCATCCAGCGCGGCGATACGGATGTCGTCGTCGTCGACGATCGCGTCGCACATGCGAAGTCCACGAAGGACGTCGTCGACGCGCTCGACAACGGATCGGCCACGCTCGCCGCGGGCACGTCGTGGGTGTGGGCGGCCGAGCGGATGAAGGCGGCGGTCGATGTCCTCTTCGTCGATGAAGCGGGCCAGATGTCGCTGGCGAACGTCGCCGCGATAGGCCATGCCACGGACAGCATCGTCCTGCTTGGCGACCCGCAGCAGCTCGACCAACCGCTGCGCGGGACGCATCCGCCAGGCGCCGAGCGCTCCGCGCTCGCGCATGTCCTGGCCGGCGCGGCGACGATCGCGCCCGAACGCGGACTGTTTCTCGAGCGGACATGGCGCCTCCATCCGGCCCTGTGCGCGTTCACGTCCGAGGTCTTCTACGACGACCGTCTCGAGCCCGAGCCCCACCTGGGCGTCCAGAGGCTCCGAACCGACATGCCGCAGATCGATGGTGTCGGGCCAAGGGTCCTCTCGATCGAAACCGTGGGCGCCGACAACGAGTCGCCCGTGGAAGCGGCTGCGGTCGCGGACTTGGCGCGCGCCCTGATCGGTGGTTCGTGGACGGATGCTGAAGGCGTCACGCGACCACTCGGATGGCGCGACATCCTCATCGTCGCTCCCTACAACGCGCAGGTAGGGATGCTCAAGCGACTCCTGCCACCGGAGGCGCGGATCGGCACCGTCGACAAGTTCCAGGGCCAGGAGGCCCCCGTCAGCATCTATTCGCTCACGACCTCGACTCCTGAGCTCGCGCCGCGCGGGCTGGACTTCCTCTACAGCCGGAACCGACTGAATGTCGCGACGTCGCGCGCCCGCTGCGTGGCCGTCGTCGTCGGATCGCCCGACCTGTGGCGCGTCCGCGCGCGGACGCCAGAGCAGATGCGCCTCGTGAACGCGTTCTGCCGGTTCACCGAGCTAGCCATGAGCGACGGTCCGGCAACGGGCGACGACGGCCGGCAACGCTTCGAGATCTTGACCCTCGATCTGGTCTGAGCCGTACCATCCGCGCGATGGCCGACGCAGTCTCGACGACCGCAACCGCGCGATACCACGGCGCCGAACTCGAGCGACTCCGGCGGCGGACGGTCGGGTCCCTCGTCGCGGGCGTGGCCCTGGGCAGCACCGGTCACATCGCCGCCGTGACGGTCGCGACCATCGTCGCCACCCATATCGCCGGCGGCACGACCGCTTGGAGCGGTGCTCCTTCCGCTACCGTGGTGCTGGGTGCAGCCGCTGGTGCGAGTGCCCTCTCGTGGCTGATGGTCCGGCGCGGACGGCGCATCGGGCTCGCGACCGGCTACGTAGTGAGCGTCGTCGGCGCGATCGTCGCGACGATCGCGATCGTGACGATGTCGCTGCCGATGCTGCTCGCCGGGACGGTGCTGATCGGCTTCGGCAACGCCTCGAACCAGCTCTCCCGCTACGTGTCGGCGGACCTCGCGACACCGGACCGCCGGGCGTCGGCGATCGGCTTGGTGGTGTGGGGCGCGACGATCGGGGCTGTCGTGGGCCCGAACCTGGTGGCTCCCGCTGGGAACATCGCCGTGGCGCTGGGTCTGCCCGAGCTCGCCGGGCCGTACCTCGTGCCGATCGTGTTCGTGGGCGCGGCGGCGCTCCTGTCGTTCACGCTCCTGCGCCCCGACCCATACGAGCTCGCCGACGACTCATCTCGGCACGACATGCAACCGGATCGGTCCGTCGCTGTGTCGTTCGCGAGCGTGTTCGCGCGCCCGAACGTGCCGGTCGCGATGGTGGCGCTCGTGGCCGGCCAGTTCGTGATGGTCCTGATCATGACGATGACCCCATTGCATATGGCGGCGCACGGCCACGACCTCGCGGCGGTGGGTGTCGTCATCAGCGGGCACACGTTCGGCATGTTCGGGCTGTCGCCGATCTCGGGTCGCCTGACCGACCGATTCGGGAGCGTGCCGGTCATCCTTTCCGGGCTGGCCGTGGTGGCGGCCGCGTCGGTGCTCGCGGCGGTCGCGCCGCCCGACGGCGGCGTGTTGCTGTTCCTCGCGCTATTCCTGCTGGGGTACGGCTGGAACCTCGGGTATGTGGCAGGGTCCGCGCTGCTCACCCACGGGCTGACGCTCGCCGAACGGACGCGCGTCCAGGGACTGACCGACACCCTGATCTGGAGCTCGGCCGCGATCGCGAGCCTCGGGTCGGGCATCGTGCTGGCGTATGCCGGGTACGCGATCCTCGGCCTGATGGGCGCTGCCCTGGTCGTCGTCCCGATGCTGCTCGTCGCGGCGCGTCGCTCGGCCGTCGCGTAAGCCCTCTCGCCGTGGCGCGTCGCTCGTCGCGGCGCGTCGCTCGGCCGTCGCATAAGCCCTCTCGTCAAGGCGCGCCTCCTCGCGTGAGCCCTCTCGTGGCGGCGCGCTCCACCGCCTCCAGGGCGTCGATCGTGGGGTGATCGAACCGGCGAACGGACCCGCCATCGTTGCCGCTCGACGGCCCGTTCGGTCGTGGGGTGGTCGAACCCGTGAACCAACCGGCCGAGTCGGGCGCTCAGCGGCCCGTTCGATCGTGGGGTGGTCGGCGCCGTCGCCCGGAGGCGGCAGTCGAGCGGCTTAGCGGCCCGTTCGGTCGTGCGGTGGTCTGACGGTGAATGACGCGACTACGTCGGGCCGATCTCGGTCCTGACCCATTCGGCCAGCACGCGCGCGCACGTCTCGACCTCGTCGAGAGGCACATATTCGTCGGCGCTGTGCGCGACGCGGACATCGCCGGGCCCGAAGATCACGCATGGCGTATCGCCGTGGTTCACGAACATCTGCATATCGGCGCCGTACGGCTCGCCCAAGAGCTCCGGACGGCGACCCGTGACCCGTTCGACCACGTCCGCCAAACCGGTCGGCAACGGATCATCTGATTGCACCTGCGCCGACCCGAAACGCCCACCCGTGATCTCGACGGTCACCGGATGCTCGCGCAGGAACGGATCGATGACGCTCGCCTCGCTGATCGCAGCTCGCAGGTCGGCCTCGGCCTCACCAGGTGACTGACCGAGCTTCACGCCGTAGCGGCCGTAGGCGACGACCTTGTCGAGCACGGTCGATGCCCACTCGCCGCCCTCGACGATGCCGATGATCGTTGGGTACGGCAGCCCGAGCGCCGTCATCAACGGATCGGTCTCGGTCTCGTTCCGGCGTCGCTCGTCGGCCTCGAGCGCGCGCGTGAGCACGAACAGCTTGTCAAGAGCCGAGACCCCCTCGCGTCGCTGAGATGCGTGCGCCGCGCGCCCGGGCACGGTCAGGCGGAACGTGATCGCGCCCGCGTGGGCGACGACGACGTCTAGCTGCGACGGCTCGGTGATGATCGCCATGTCGGCGGTAGCACCCGAGCGGATAGCGCCGAGTGTCCCCTGCCCGCCGTCCTCCTCGGACGGGACGAGGACGACCATCAACTCGCCATCCAGTCGATGCAGCGAACCGTCCACGCCGAGCGCCCGGACCGCCGCGAGGATCGCAGCGACGCCACCCTTCATATCGCACGCGCCTCGGCCGTACAGCCGGCCATCCCGGATCTCGGCCGCCCACGGGTCGACCGACCACGTCGCGGGATCGCCCGGCGGGACGACGTCCAGATGGCCGGACAGGATCAGCCTCCGGCCATCGCCGCGCCCCACTCGCCCGACGACGATGGGAAGGGTCGTCCGTTCCATCTCCTCGCCCGGCCACGCCGGGTCCTCGCGTAGCCGTTCGAGATCCGACCGGACGACCTCGACCCGCAGACCGAGCTCGAGCAGGGCTTCCGCTGCCCAGTCGGCGACGTTCTCCTCCGAACCGGTGATGCTTTCGATCCGAACCAGCGTCTCGAGGTCGTCGATCAGCCGATCGCGGTCGATGTCAGCCACGAAGGATCGGTCGGGTCATGCAGGTCGGACCACCCGACCCGTTCACGCCGATCTCCTTCGCCGGGTACGTGTGGACGTCGCAACCGGCGGCAGCGAGCGCGGCGGCCGTGACGGGATTGCCCTCTGCCAGGATCACGACACCGGGCCGCACGGCCAGGACGTTGCACCCGAGCGTCGGGAACTCCTCGTCCGGCACCTCGATCAGGCGCATGCCGAGCTCACCGAGCAGCTCCCACAGACCGACCGGCAGCAGCGGCAGGTACACGACGGCGAGGTCGTCCGCCACGGGTGAGATGACGCTGAGCAGGTGGATGAGCTCCGCCGGTCCCTTCCAGTACGTGACATCGAAGATGCGGACCTCGCCGCCGACGATCTCAGCGAGCTGACCTGCGCCGGCCGCGTTCGTCCGAAGTGTTCGGCCGATGCACAACAGATCCGGCCGGAGCCAGAACGTGTCGCCACCTTCGATGGTCCCGGGAGCCTCGATGCGACCGAGCGTCGGGATGCCGGCCGCAGTCGTCCACCGCTCGAGTACGGCCGGCTCTCCGGCACGGTTCGGCTTGCCGGGTCGGAGCGGGATGGCGCCGCGGTTCGAGATCAGGAGCGGGTCGAAGGTGTAGACGAGATCCGGGTCGTCGGTCTCCTCGTCGAGGACGTGGACGGTCGGCCCGAGGCTCGCCAGGACATCGACGAAGGCGGCGTGCTCTCGGCGTGCGACCTCGAGGTCGCACGCGTGCAGGAAACCGTGGGCGGGGTCATCGAACGCCCTGCCGAATGCTGGCCCGGGCGGCTTGACGAGCACGTCGCGGAGCGGCGCGGTCATGCTCTGCGCCCCGTACGCCATGGTGGTGATCACGACCGAAGGATAGCCGCGGGGATACGGGCGGAGTACGCTGGCGGCGATGGCCGCCTATGCCGTGATGGCCCATATCGGACGGATCGACCCGCATCTCACGATGCACGACTTCGACGTGGGTGACGAGCCGCAGCCCCCCGCCGGCCTTGCCACCGACGCGGTGCCAGACGTCGCGATCGTCGTGACCGATCGCGCCTCCGATCCGAGTCCGTTCGCCGAGAAGATCGCCCGGATACAGCAGCTCTGGCGCCAGACGACGTTCTACCTCTTTGACGCGGAGAGCTGGCGGGCTTAGTCGACTCGAGCAACGTGTTGACTCCGGCCGCCGCTGCTCGCTCGCACCGCGCGTCGATCGCGCACGAGACGTCAGGCGGGGGGCGTCGCGAAGCGAGCGGGGTCGAGGGCCGACGGCGGGTTGTCGGTCCGTCCAGCGATAAGGTCCGCGATCAAGCGGCCCGATGCCGGGCCGGTCGAGATACCCCACGGCCCGTGACCCGCCGCGATCCACAGCCCCCGCGTCCCCGGGATGCGACCGATGAGCGGCCGGCCGTCGAGGCTCAGTGGGCGTGCGCAGAGCCGTGCCGGACCGATGGGCGCCTCCGCGATCGCGGGCACGAACCGGCTCCCGCGCCGGATCAGCGAGGGGACGGTCGCCTTCACGTCGGGCTCGTCCGCGAGGAAGGTCGAGCCCAGGGAGCTGACGCCGGTGGCGGTCACCAGGCTGAAGGCATGGCCAGCGGGATCGTCGTCCTCCTCGACCCCGGGCTCGATCGAGATCTCCGCCTCCTCGAGCACATGGATGGGCGGCGACGCGAGTGACACCTGGACCACGACGCCCCAGCGCCGGACGATCGGCCGCCACGCGCCGCTGGGATCGACGATCGCGGGCGACCACGGACCGGCGGCCACGAGGACGTCACCGGCACGGATCCGTTCGCCGTCCACGACGACGCCGTCCACGTGACCTCCCGTTCGCGAGATCGAGGCTGAACGCCCGACGCGGATCTCGACGCCCGCCCTTTCTGCTCGGGCGGCGAAGGCGCGAGTCGCGTGTGCCGGGCCGACCGGGTAGCCGATGTCGAGCCGGCAGGCGGCCATCCCCGTCGCGATCGATGGCTCGAGCGACCTCAGCTCGTCAGCCGAGATGAACCGCGGCCCCAACCGGGGGTGTGTCGCGGCGATCTCGTCGGTGAGCCGCCGAACCCCGTCGACGTCGCTCGTCACCGAAAGCAGTCCGGCAGGCTTGGCGGGTAGCTCGAAGCCGGTGAGGTCGCGGTACAGGTCGAGCGTCTCGATATGGAGGCCGACGAGAACAGGGTCGAACGGGTGCTGGACGACACCCGAATTCCGCCCTGAGGCACCGGCTGCGATCTCTGTCTGCTCGACCAGCACGACGCTCCGGCCGGCCTCGGCGAGATACGCCGCAGCCGACGTCCCCACGATCCCGCCGCCGATCACGACGACGTCGGGCGCTCCTCCTCGCTCCATCGTTCGATGATGCCAGCGCGGCGCGCTCCCCGGCGAGCGGCGTATAGTTGTATGAGCAACTACTCCACCCGTGTACCATCCCCCAAAGATGACCGTCACTGAACATCCCGACGCGCGCCACATCACCGCACGCGACCCACGCCTTGATCCGTGGCGTGCGTTCCTTACGGCGCACGCGCGGATCACCCGCCGCCTCGACGAAGAGCTGCGAGCTGAGCACGACCTGTCGCTCGCCGAGTACGACGCGCTCCTCACGATCGCCGATGCGCCCGACCGTCGCATCCGGATGCGCCAGCTGGCCGACCGCGTGATCCTCAGCAAGAGCGGTGTCACGCGTCTGATCGATCGCCTCGTGCTCGATGGTCTCGTCGAGCGCCGGGCCTGCGCGAGCGACGCGCGCGGCGCGGAGGCGGTGCTGACCCCCGAAGGGCTCGATCGGCTGCGCCGAGCGTCCCGAACGCATCTGCGCGGGATCGAAGAGCATTTCCTCGCCGCCGTCGACGCGTCCGATCTGTCGATCATCCAGCGCTCGATGCGCGCGGTCGCCGACAACGCCGGGCCGGACCGCGGTGACGCCCCCGACTGATCAGGCGCCGGGCGCTCGCGGCCGGTTCTATGTCGGGACGAGCGGGTTCGCCTATCCGGACTGGAGTCCGCGGTTCTATCCGCGCGGGCTCAAGGGCGACCGACTGCTGCCCTATTACGCGGAGCGGCTTCCGGCCGTCGAGCTGAACAACACCTTCTACCAGTCCCCGTCGGAATCGAAGGTCGCGACATGGGTCGCGGCGACCCCCGAGGATTTCCGCTTCAGCGTCAAGGCGCAACGCGGCGGATCGTGGCGCGCGTTCGGAGGGTCACCGGATGCCGGCCTCCCGTGGCTGACCGATCCGTACCGACGCTTCGGGGAGCGGCTCGGCACGGTGCTCTTCCGCGTACCGGATACGGCCAAACGAGACGATGCGCGACTTCGCGCCTTCCTCGATGCCTGGCCGCGAGACCTGCCCGTGACGCTCGAGTTCCGCGACCCGAGCTGGGCCGCGGACGAGGTGACCGCCGCGCTCGCGGAAGCTGGCGCCGTCCTCTGCGCCACCGAGGCCGAGGATGACGAAACGCCGCCGACTCTTCGCCGCACGGGGCCGTTCCTGTACCTCAGGCTTCGGCGTCACGACTACACGGGCGTCGAGCTCGACGCGTGGCACGACCGTCTCGAACCGTTCCTGGCCGCTGGCGACGACGCGTACGTCTTCTTCCGTCATGACGAGACCGGCCGCGGCCCCGAGCTCGCGTTGGAGCTCGCCGCAACGTTCGGCTAAGGCGACCGTCTCGAAGACTCGGCTGGTCCGAACATGACGAGCAAGACGAGACGCTCCTCGATGTCAGAGAAGCGATGCTCGACGCCGGCGCCGACGAAGATCACCGACCCTTCGCGCACCGGCCGTACCTCACCGCCGACCATCACGTCGGCCCGACCTGACATCACCACGTAGAGCTCGTCCTCCGTGTGCGGCGACTGTGGATCCGTCGCACCCGCCTCGAGGACGTACAGCCCGCCGGACAGGTCGGGGACCGAGACGAACTCGTGATACAGGCGCCCGCTCGCGGTGCGCGCCGCCTCCAGCTCGTCGAGCTCCCATGCATCCACCGTGCGAGCCTACCCGTCACGCGTCGTGCAGGAGCGACCGGTGCGCCTGACGCCCCCTTCGCGCTGTCCGGCTAGCATCCCCTGGTGGGTCGACGCCTCCTCCCCGCGGTCCTGCTCGTCGTCTCGCTCGCCGGCTGCAACAGCCCGACGCCATCACCGCCACCGACGGCGTCCCCGACGACGACGGCGTCGTCCAGCGCCGAGGTCTCGCCACCCCCGTCAAGTGCCGCACCGTCGATCGTCGCACCGAGTGCACCAGCGACTGGCGGGCCGAGCGGCGACAGCCCACCCCGCCTGTCGGTGGAGCCCTTCGTTTCGGGGCTGCAGGACCCGGTCGACATCGCGTGGCGCCCGAACGATCCGTCGTCGTTATTCATCGTCGAGCAGGCGGGCCGCATCAGCATCGTGCGTGACGGCAAGCTCGTTGCCCGCCCTTTCCTGGATATCACCGACCTCGTGCGTTCCGGCGGCGAGCAGGGCCTGCTTGGGCTCGCGTTCCTTCCGACCGGAGCCAACGGCAGGTTCTTCGTCTATTACACCGACAAGAACGCGCGGCAGGTCGTCGCCTCATACGACACGGATCCCGCCGATGCCGATGCCGCCGCTCCGGGGACCGCGCACATCTGGCTCCGGATGGCGGATAGCTTCCCGAACCACAACGGCGGCTCCACCGTGTTCGGCCCGGACGGCAACCTGTACATCGGCACCGGCGACGGCGGGGGCGGCGGCGATCCCCTCGGGTCGGGCCAGAAGGTCGACACCCTGCTTGCCAAGATCCTGCGCATCGACGTCTCGGGTCCGCCGGCGAGCAGCGATCCCGCATACACGATCCCGCCCGACAACCCGTTCATCCATCGTCCACCGGCGCGACCCGAGATCTTCCACACCGGGCTTCGCAATCCGTGGCGGATACGCTTCGATCGAGGGGCCGGCGACCTCTGGATCGGCGACGTGGGTCAGGGCGACCGCGAGGAGATCGACGTCTCACGAAAGGGTGTCAGCGGCCTCGACTTCGGCTGGAACATCATGGAGGGCACAGCCTGTTATCCCCCAGGCACGTCGGATTGCAGCGACCCTGACCTGACGCTCCCCGTGACCGACTACACCCACGATCTCGGCTGCTCGGTGACGGGTGGCACGGTCTACCGCGGCGCCCGGTTCCCGACCCTCGTCGGTTGGTACGTCTTCTCCGACTATTGCTCCGGCGAGTTCTGGGCGATCGACTCATCAAGGGACCGGGTGAAGGAGCCGACGATCGTCGCCGAGACCGAGTTCTCGATCAGCGCCATCGCCGACGATGCGTCGGGCGAGCTCTACGCCACCGACCTATCCAGCGGCGAGTTGTTGACGATCGGCGTCGCCGCCGGCTGACAGAACGCGCTCAGCGGGCGCGGTACGTGACGCTGACCGTGACGGCGATCTCGAGCATCCCCGCTTCGACGGGCGTCGGCGCGTCCGTGGCCAGTGCCATCCGTTCAACCTTGGCGACCGGCACTGGCGGTCGGACGGGTTGGCCCTCGATGATGTCGATCACGCCCTCGATCGTCAGCCCGGCGGCCTCGGCCAGGACGTCAGCGCGTGAGCGCGCCTCCCCCATCGCCTGACGACGAGCTTCACGTTCTGCCGACGCGGGGTCGGCCAGGCGGAACGTCAGCGCGTCCATGCTCGTGGCCCCGGCAGCGAGCGTCGCATCGATGACGTCGCCGAGGACGGCGAGGTCGCGGACGGAGATCTCGACGAGGTTCGCGACCTCGTAACCGGTCAGCACCGGCGAGCGGCCGTCGCGGTAGTCGTAGCGCGGCTGGACGGACAACATGACCGTCCGGACATCGGCCCGCGCGATGCCGGCGCCATCCACCGCGCGAAGGATCGCTTCCATCGTCGCGGCGGCCTCTCCACGTGCCGCCTCGACGGTCGGCTTCGCGACGGTGACGCCGAGGCGCAGATCCCCGACGTCGGGCTGGACGGCGACGCGGCCGGTCCCGCTGACGACGATCGTTCCGGTCGCTGTGGGCTCGTCGGGCATGCGCGGAGTGCTCCTCGTTTCGGATCGAGACGGGTCGGGTCTAGGATGCCAGCCGTCGAGAGAGTGTGGGGATGGGCCCCAGGGGGTGGTGCGTCCGGGCGCCATCCATGAGGGCGTGTCATGGCGGTGCAATCCGCTGTCCTCGCCGCCCGCGCGCGGCCGAGACCTGAACACGATGACGATGCGGGCATGCCCGCCGCCTCGATGCGCCCTGGGCGGCGCGTGAACCCATGACCGTCACGACCCGCATCGTCCACCGTCGAGGGACGCTCCAGCGACGCACCCGGAGGCGAGCCGAGGAACGGACGGCCGGCTGGCAGCTCCCGACGCTCGGCGTCATCGCGCTCGTCGTGCTGGGCGTCGTCGGGCTGACCGGCCTGGTCGGCGCATCCACGATCGGTGCCATGTCGGCCGGCCTCCCACCACCGACCGATCTCGACAAGCTCGGCTTCGACCAACCGACGATCGTCTACGACCGGGATGCCAAGGTCGAGCTTGGACGGTTCGAGGATGAGCACCGACGGGTCCTGGCGTACGACGCGATCCCCAAGACCATCCTCGACGCGACGACGTCGGCAGAGGACCGCACGTTCTGGCAGAACGCGGGGGTGGACGTGCCTGCGCTGATGTCAGCAGTCGCGGAGAACGCCTCGGGAACCAGCGATCGGGGGGCCTCCACGATCACGCAGCAACTGGTTCGTGCACGACTCCTGCCTGAGGACGTCGTCCAGGCCGGCGCCGATCGTTACGTCCGCAAGTTCAAGGAGATCATCCAGGCGCTTCGCGTGAACGAGGCGTATCCGGGCGAGGCCGGCAAGGAACGCGTCATCACCGCATACCTGAACGAGATCTTCTACGGTCACGGGGCATACGGCATCGCGGCCGCGGCCGAGATCTACTTCGGCGTGCACGACCTGTCCAAGCTGACGATCGGCCAGGCCGCGCTGCTCGCGGGCCTTCCGAAGTCGCCGACGACGCTCGACCCGTACCGCTACGCGAAGCGCGACGCGAAGGGTCGTCTCGTGGTCACGCCCGGTTCGCCGCCGCTCGTCCGCCGTGATTGGGTGCTCGGCGGTATGGCCGCCACCGCCCGATGGAGCAAACCCGACACCGCCGCACTGGAGGCGGCGTACACGGAACCTGTGATCCTCGCCGGTGACCGACCCGTGCGCATCCCGGGCGGCCAGTTCACCTGGCAGGTCAAGCGTCAGTTGCAGCAGATCCTCGGGCCGAACGCGGATCTCGAGCGTGGCGGCTTCCGCGTCACGACGACGCTCGACTGGCGCGCGCAGCGCATCGCCGAGAAGTGGCTGGCGGCGGCGGCGATCGCGCCGAACACGTCCCGGCGCGCGGCCGAGCGCTTCTACTCGCGGATGAGGATCCCGGCCGCAGAACGCTCGTGGATCCGTGACCTGCGCGGCAAGGACCTGCACAACGCGGCTCTCGTCGCCCTCGACTACCGCACGGGCGACGTCCTCGCCTATGTCGGCAGCGCCGGGTACACACGCGACGACATCGCAAGCGCCAAGTTCGAACCCAAGTACGACGTCGCCGGGGACGGCACCCGCCAGCCGGGTTCGGCCTGGAAGCCGATCCTGTACGCGAGCGCCTTCGATGCGAAGCGGCTCACGCCGGGGAGCCTCCTGCTCGACATCACGACCGAGTTCGACCGGAGCCAGGACTGGGCGCCGCGCGACGCCGACCAGCTCGAGCGGGGTCCGGTCCTCGTGCGCAAGGCGCTCCAGTACTCGTTGAACATCCCGGCCATCCGGGCGCTCCAGCGCGTCGGGAACGAACGCGTCGCGGCGACCGCCGAGAAGATGGGGATCCGGTTCGCCGGCGGTCGCCAGGCATTCCTGCAAGCTGGGCTCGCGGGCGCGCTCGGGACGGTCGAAGTGCGACCGCTCGACCTCGCGTCGGCCTACGGCACGATCGCCAACGGCGGGGTCCGCGAGGCGCCAAGGATGGTCCAGGAGATCCGCGGTCCGGACGGCAAGGTCGTATGGGAGGCGCCCAAGCCGGAAGGGACGCGGGCGATCTCGCCGGGTGCCGCATACGAAGTCACCGACATCCTCGCGGGCAACACGGACCCCTCGCAGAACGACATCTGGGCGGCCAAGACCGAGCTGCGCGGACCGGATGGCAAGCGCCGGCGACCCGCCGCCGTGAAGACCGGAACGACCAACGACGCCCGCGATCTCGGCACGTACGGCTTCCTGCCACCCACGAAAGACGGCGTCGGTCTCGTCGTCGGCGTCTGGATGGGCAACAGCGATCACTCGTACCCGCGCGCCGCGAAACCGGCGACGTCGCTGACGGCGGCCGCGCCGTTGTGGCGCGCCTTCATGCGGGAGTACACGAGGAAGTGGCCGGTCACCTCGTTCCGCCGGCCGAAGGACGTCGTCCAGGCGACGATCGACAAGTGGTCGGGCGGCGGTCCCGGACCGTGGACCCGTCAGACGATCAAGGAGTGGTTCATCCGCGGGACGCAGCCCGGTGCAGCGCGCGCGATCGACCGCCCGGGCCTGCTCTATCGCGCGTCGTGCGGTGGCTGGCGCGTCGACCCCGTGCAAGCCGAGCTCGGCCCGACGCGCTGGCAGGCGGATGTGGCCGATTGGCTGCGGCGGGCGCACGGCGGACCGGGCGTCAGGGGCAGGCTTGACTCGGCCACCGCGTACTTCTGGCACGAGCGATCGTGGGGTGGGCCGCTTGCCGGGTCGTGCTTCGTGCGCCGCGTCGAACACCGCGGCGACCGTAGCGGCCCTGGCCCCGACAAGGGTCCTGGCAACGGACACGGCAAGAAGGATCGGCCGCCGACACCGATCGCCCCCGGCCCCACTCCAGCACCCACGCCGGCCCCGAGCGGTTAGATCTCCGCGCGAGGTCGGCGCGCGTCGTCACGTGTTTGCAAGCCCGCGCGGACGCGGGCGCACGGCCATGCAAGCCGCGCCGATGTGCACTCGGGATGCCGTCAAGCGCAGAGGGCAGGCCGCGCTTCGACTTACGGCGCGACCCGTCGCGCATCCCGGCCCAGTTCGTGACGAGGCGTCGTGACCGCTCTTCCCCCGCTAGCCAAACCCTCCGATGACCAGCCGCAAACGGTGACGGCGGGCGCCATGGCGACCATCCTCGACCCCGACGAGGATGCGCTCGCTGCGTACCTCGCCGATGCAGGCCGGATCCTGGGCTCTTCCCTCGATAGGACCGCGACGCTGCGCCAGATCGCCGACCTGATCGTCCCGGCGGTCGCCGACTGGTGCTACATCGACCTTCTCGATGACGAGGGGCGGCTCACGCCGTTGGCGCTCGCCCACCGCGATCCCGACATGGTGCGGTACGTCGAGCAGTTGCGCACGAAGTACGCGGCAGGACCCGAGGCCGACATCGGGGCGTACGCAGTAGCCCGCACTGGCCAGGCCATGGTCGTCCCGGAGATCACGGAGGCGATGGTCGCCGCTGGCGCCCGTGACGAGGCACAGGTCGAGCTGATCCGACATCTCGGGCTTCGGTCGTGGATGTGTGCGCCGATGACGGTCGCCGGGAAGGTCCTGGGGACGATCTCGTTCGCTGGCGCGGAGAGCGGCCGGACGTTCGAGGCCCGCCACGTCGCCTTCGCGACTGACCTGGCGGCGCGCGCCGGCGCGGCGATCGAGAACGCGCGAGCCTTCCAGACGGCCGATCGATTCCGGCAGATCCTCGACGCTGTCGCGGAGGCCGTCTTCGTCCTTGACCCCGTGACCGACATGATCCAGGGCGTCAACCACGGCGCGAGCACGCTGCTGGGCCGCTCCGCGCATCAGCTCGCGGGACATCGGTTAGCGGACCTCGTCGAGGAGAGCGACGAGGCCCTGTCGCGCATCATCCGGTCCGTCCGCGAGGGTCGCTCCGACGCCCGGACGATCCCGCTCCATTTCGTGCGCGACGGCGCAACTCCGATCCCGGCGGAAGTCCTCCTCCAGCGCGTCGACCTACCGGGTGAGCCGCCGACGACCGTCGCGATCGCCCGCGATGTAAGCGAGCGCCAAGAGGTCCAGGGCCGCCTGCGTCGCCTCGCCGAAGCCGAGCACGCCCGGGCCGCGGAGCTCAACGCGGTCATCCGGGCGATGGGTGATGGGGTGATCGTCTGTGGGGCGGACGGGCGCACGATCCTGTCCAATCCCGCAGGCCGCCAGATGTTCCCCGAGGGCGCGGAGACGAGCTACGCGAGCATCCTCGCGCAGCTCCACGACCCCGACGGCGACGCACCGCGCCTCGGCACCCACGCCGGTCCGGTCGTGCTGCGGACCCGATCGGAGCCTGAGCGCTGGATCGAGCTGGCGACCTATCCCGTTGCGGACCGCACGACGGAGGGCGACCCTGGCGGCGAGACGATCCTGGTCCTCCGCGACGTCACCGAGCAGCGCCAACGCGAGGCGGTGCGAGAGACCTTCATCGGCGTGCTGTCGCACGAGCTGCGAACACCGATCACGACGATCTTCGGCGGCGCCCGTGTCCTGTCGCGCGAGGACAGCAGTCTTGATGAGGCGACGCGACGCGAGATCCTCGACGACGTCGCCGAGGAAGCCGAGCGGCTGAAGCGCCTCGTCGAGGACGTCGTGGCGCTCAACCGATTCGGTGATGCCGATGCCGACCTTGGGCGCGAACCGGTCCTGTTGCAGCGGATCGTCCCGAGGGTCGTCGGGTCCGAGAAGGAGCGCTGGCCGGGCGTCGAGTTCAGCATCGAGATGGCCCCCGGGCTCCCGACGGTGATGGCTGACCCGACATATCTCGAGCAGGTCGTCCGCAACCTCCTCGCCAACGCCGCGAAATACGGCGGCCAGGGGACGGCGGTCGATGTCGTCGTCGAGTACAGGGGGGAGTCGGACGAGGTCGCGGTCTGTGTCCGCGACGATGGACCCGGCATCGAGCTGCAGGAAGCCGAACGGCTCTTCGACCTCTTCTACCGCTCGCCGAACACGGCGACGGCGACCACGGGCGCAGGCATCGGGCTGTTCGTGTGCGCGCGGCTGGTCCGCGCGATGGGCGGGCGCGTCTGGGCACGGCCGCTACCGGCAGGCGGCGCGGAATTCGGCTTCGCGCTACGAGTGATGCGCGAGGAGTGAGCGCCTAGAGCCAGTGGCGGAGGCGACCGACGGCCAGGATGCCGACCGCGAAGACCGCCATGCCCGCGATGACGACCCAGAAGTTCAAGGGCTCGTCGAAGAAGCCGAGTTTGAAGTTCATGCCCATGATCCCGGCCAGGACGACCGCGGGGAGGAGGACCGCCGACAGCAGCGTCAGGATCCGCATCACGTCGTTCGCCCGCTGGGAGACGCGACCCATGTGGATGTCGAACGTTCCGAGAAGCCCGTCGCGGAGCGCCTCGACAGCGGCCATCGCCCCCTCGAGCCTGTCGACCAGCCCCGGCCACGGCTTGCCGACGGCGTCCTCGATGCCCAGCCGCGGAAGACCGAGCGTCGAGAATGCGTCGCGGTGCGGAGCGAGCGTGCGGCGCACGAGGCTGATACGCCTGCGAAGGCCGACGATCGCGGCGAGGATGTCGTCATCCGGGCGGCCGTACAGCGCTCGCTGGTCGAGCTCATCGATCTCGCGCTCGAT
>JBKPMM010000180.1:0-13851 GCA_046732155.1 Chloroflexota bacterium
GCGCTCGTGCTGACGACAGGCGTCGCATTCGCTGGCAGCCCACACTTCGTCGGCTCCTGTACGAAGACCCAGAGCGGCAACACGCTGACGGTCTCGTGCAAGGAAGCCGGTCTCGGCAACGAGGACCAGATCAGCGTCACGATCAGCGCCACGGCGCTGTGCATCAACAACGGTGGCAAGCATCCGAAGGCGGTCAACAAGGCGTCTGTGTCGTCGACCACCAACCAGCCCGTCCAGAACGGCAAGGCCGATTACAGCGTGACCCTGACGGCCACGTTCCAGCCTGACTGCAGCCCGCCGATGACCGTGCAGTTCACAGATATCACGGTGACTGACAACACGAACGGGTTGACCGTCGATCCGTGATCCACTCAGGGGCACACGACCGGGACGCACTCGGACGGGAAGCCCCTGAGTCCGAGCGGCACCTCGCCGTATCGTCGTAGGAACACAAGGAGCCCCGGCCGCGAGGCCGGGGCTCTTGCTTCTCGTGGACGTCGAGCGTGTCAGGCACGCTCAGGGGTTCGCGTACGACCCGCCGTAGATGTCCGAGTTGCCGAAGGCGGTCGGGCAATCCTGTTGCGGGGCGGGTGCCGCTGCATCTTCCGCTTGCGCCTTCTTACCGCGCTGCTCGCGTGATTCCGCGCCGCGAGGCTCTTCCGCATCTGCCGTACGCGCCCGCAGCGCAACGGCCTCGTCATGCAGATCTTGACGCTCTTGGTCGATCGCAGGGCAGTCGGCCGCGCGCCGGACGTCGTTCCACACCGCCGTGCCGTATGTCCGGGTCGCAGCGGCATAGACGTAGTCGCCGAGGAACTCGGCGGCCAGGTTGTTCTGCGACGATCCGCGCGCGTCACCGGAGGCGCCGCGGTGGATCTCCGAGAACGCACCGACGCCGGTGCTGGAGACGTCGGCATGGAGGACCACACCGACCAACGGTCGATCGTTGGCTGCTCCCACCGCGCTCGTCTTGAAGTTCTCGAGGAAGGCGTTGTAGACGATCCACGCCTCGCGTCCGTCGGGGGAGATCGCCGGCGCGGAGTAATAGCCACGGTCGCCGGAGCGAGTGACGTCCCGGAGTGACGTCCACGTCGTGCCACCGTTCGTGGATGTACTGAACATGACGTTCTCGTTGTTGAGCGCCACCTGGTCGGTCACGGTCAGGACGATCCGGTTCGTCGCGTCGGAACCCGTGGGAGCCCCGTTCGCGATATCGACCGACGGGCTGGCCATGAGATCGTCACGGGCCCCCCCGACGCCGTCCATCACACACCGCCCGATCGATGGCTCGACCCGGGCGCATCCGTCATGGACCGTGAAGAGGTTTCGCGGTCGGCCCCACGTGGCGCCGCCGTCGGTCGACTTGATCATCTGGATGGTGCTCGGCGCCGAGCCGTTCGCGTTGAAGAAGAACTGGTCATCGAAGACGTACACCGCGCCATGCGAATCGGTGCGGATCGTGCAGCCGGACCGACCGAAGCCGTTCGGGCTCACGGGGTTGTTGGTGGCGGGCGTGACCTGCTTCTGGGTCCACGTAACGCCGCCATCCCTGGATGTCAGCACGAACAGGGGCTGGCTCGTCCCGGGAACGCCTCGGAATCCGGCATAGCACACGTACACGTTGCCGAAGAACGGGCTCGATGCCGCGTTGTCGGCCCAGACCTGCTCCTTATCCGCGAACAGGGCCGAATTCTGCTTCGATGCGATGACTGGATCGCTCCAGGCGCTTTCGTCCCCCCCGGCCGCAGCGTGGACGTCATCGGTGTGGGAGACGGCGATGGCTTCGAACCCGTTGAACGGCTTCTGGCCAGGGATGGCAGAGGTCAGGTTCGCGTAGTACAGGCGCGACCCATTCGCGTAGCTGAACCCGCGGGGACCGGGCGCCGGGCCGAAGGCAAGGGCGGGATCGCCATCGGAGACCAGCCCGTGCTCGGCGTAATTCGGCAGCGTGCCGATGGGGCCCGTGGTCGGCGTGCACTCCGGGTCTGAGTCACCCACCGCGCCGGTGCAGCCCCGGGCAGACAGACCGGTGTAGGTCGGCTGTGTCCACGTGGCGCCCGAGTCGAACGAGAAATAGATGCCGGAAACGCCGACGCCCGGGGTGAACGGGCAATCCTCGTCGGGCCCCGCGTTGCACGCCTCCATGTCGATCTCGTCGTTCGACCCAGCCGCGAGGACGCTCGGGTGGGCCTGATCGACGGCGACCGCCGGCTCGTTCTGTTTGTTCGCCGAGAACGGGCCTGTGGGGCTTCCGATCGAGACGCGTGTGTCGCCACCTGGCTGGGCGGAAACGGTCGACGCGGAGGCGCCGATAAGGAGCACGACGACGGCGGTGAGCGCCGAAACTCGTCGCAGGCGCATAGAAACCTCCTCCTGCGTGATGCGCAGGCTTGAGCCGCAGCTCCCCCGGGAAAGTGCACCCGACCGTAGGGTGCGACGTGGTCCTGGTCAAGGCGCGCGGTGCCCGTCTGCACCACGAACATCGCATTTGTCGACGACATCGAGGCGGGATCCGCAGCGCGATCAGGCCGGATGGACTCGGACGTTCGGGCCCAACACCTATTCGCCTGACGCGCGGGAGACACCATGGCTGCCCATCACCGCGGCGACCCGCAGCGATGCGATCGAAAAGCCCGATGCACGATCGGCCACTGGTTGGTATCCGACGACGCTGATGTCTTCGCGGGCCAGGGTCGTCGTGCGCCCGGAGTCGCGCTCCTCGATCGGATCAGCGATCAGCGGTTGCCTCGACCTCGGCGAAGCGGTGGATCGACTCCGATCCGTCGCTGTTGGGCACCGCGGGCCCGGCGCATGCCCAACTCCAGGATCAGAAGTGCCGCCGACATGACGGTGACGAACGCGATGAGCGTCCACGCCTGCATCGGGTCCATCGGGTGGCCTCCATGGTTTCCGCGATGTGGAGCACGAACCTAGGTTCGTGCACGTCAGATGTCGATACGGCGAACGCCGCATCCGACCGCCTGCATCGGCGGTGGTCGATCCCGGTCGTCGCGTACAGTGGCGCCGTGTCCCCGTAGCTCAGTGGACAGAGCAGGCGCCTTCTAAGCGCAAGGTCGCAGGTTCGAATCCTGCCGGGGACGCCACGCCTTGTCGCGAGTGCCGCGCCGGCGCGGACGTCGCGGACGAGCGTCAGTCCAGCGGCGTCCGGCGGATCGAGCGCGGGATCATCGGGTTGCGCAGGGTCGACGCCGTCCCGAACAGCGCCCGCTGGCGCCACCGCCCGAACTTCAGCCAGGCGTCCGGGAAGAGGTCGTACGTCCCGATCGTCAGGAAGAACGCCGCGCTCAGCCCGAGCGCAGCCGACATGAGAGCGACGATGAGTTCCATGCGTGGAACGCTAGACGGCAAGGCGCCCAGCACCAGCCGCACGTTCGTACTGCGAGTGATGGGATAAGCGGCAGGACCCACGGCCCCCAGCCGTGGGTCCTGCGAGGTCCTGCGCGGGACCGCCCGGGGAGGAGTTCAGGCGGTCGGGAACCCGAGTTCGAGGTCGATGGCCGGCTGGGCGGCGTCGGGCTGAGCGCTGTCCGGCGCGTCGGGCGCGTCCGGTGCGTCACCGCCGCGACCGAACCCCTTGCCCCCGGGGAAGTGGCCGAAGCCTCGCCCGAAGGCCCCCATCTTCCCGGCGACGACGGCCGCCGCGTCGATCGAGCCGTCGGAGCGTGATCGCCCGCCGACGCCGATCGCCATGCCGACTGTCACATCCTTCAATGCCGCGTTGTCGACGCCGGCGACGCGATAGGTCGTGTCAGCAGACACATGGACGGTGACGCTCTTGCCGTCGCGGGTCTGGATGGTGATCGTGTCGGCGCTCGTCGCGGTGACCTTGCCGACGACGCGGTCGCCTGCCACGCGGACGCTGGACGCGGTCATCTGGTCGTCTGCCGGGACCGTGCCCGCGACAGCCACCCGCTGGCCGTCCTTGACGTCCGATAGGCTGCCGCTCGCCTGGCCGAATCGGTAGACCGTCGAGCCGTTGACCGTGACCGTCCACACCGATCCGTCGCGGGTCGTGACCTTGAATCCGCTCGACGTGATGTCGCTCGCCTTGCCCGCGATCGTCGGGACGACGACCGCGACGGCTGTGACGGTGTACGTGCCGTCATCGTTGCGGGTCTGGCGGAACCGGACCTGGTCGCCGACCTTGAGGTCCGATACCTGGATGGTCTGCCCACCCTTCGTCAACTCGACGGAGTCGGTGATCGTGATCGTGCGCGTCCATCCGTCGTCGGTCTTGAGCGTGATGTCGTTGCCGCTGATCGACGCGATCGTGATGTCGCGGAACCCGAACCCGGGCCGGCCGAAGCGGCCGAAGTCGGGGGCGTTCTCGGGGCCATTCCCGGGGGCGAACGGCATCGTCTGCGAACCGCCCACGGACGGCCCGCCGGACGGGCTCGGAGCAGGTGAGGCCGCGAACGAGGTCGCAGCGGCGCCGAGGATCAGGATCGTGGCACCCGCGAGGACGAGCCCGACGCGTCGTCGGCTTGGCGTCCCGGTCGACCCGCTGAACGCGGTCCCCTCGTCCGGATCCGTCGGATTCGCTGTCATCGATGTCTCCTGGATGCGCGCACCCCGGGTGGAGTGCGTGTGATGGACGCGACTTTCGCGGCGTTTCCTGAGCCGGTCATGAGAATCGGCCTGCCGGCGTGTTGCGATACTGCACCGATGCCGGTCTCCTTTGACGCCGTCATGGCGCTCATCCCCGCCTACGAGGAAGGTCCGCGGATCGGAGCCGTCGTCGAAGCGGCGCGCGCGCATCTGCCGGTCGTGGTCGTCGACGACGGATCGTCCGACGACACCGCGGCCCGGGCGGAGGCCGCCGGCGCGACCGTCCTCCGCCAACGACCCAACACCGGCAAGGGCGCGGCGCTCCGGGCGGGCTTCCGGCACGCCGTCGAGGGCGGCTACGCAGCGGTTGTCACGCTCGACGCGGACGGCCAGCACGATCCTGGCGAGATCCCCGTATTCGTCGACGCGTTCCGTGCACGTCGCCCGGAGCTCGTCATCGGCAAGCGAGCCTTCGGCGAGATGCCACCGATCCGACGGCTATCGAATACCCTCGGCGGGCTAACGTTGTCGGCCGCGCTCGGCCGCAACGTGCCGGACAACCAGTCGGGCTACCGGCTCATCGGCCGCGTGCTGATGCGCGCGATGCTCGAGAGCGACGAGTCGGGCTTCGAATTCGAGGTCGAGATGATCGCGCGCGCGATCGCGCTCGGCCTCCCGATCGAATGGGTGCCGATCCGGACGATCTACGCGGGCGAGCCCAGCCACATCGAGCCGTGGCGCCACTTCCGCGAGTTCCTGCGGGTCACGGCGAAGGCGAGGCGGATCGCGCGCGGCTAAGCAGTGTGGTCCGGTCCGGTTTCCTGCCCGGTCTCGTCCTCGCGGCGGTACGGCACGTTCACGATGACCGTGTGCGGTCGACCGAGGAGCAAGGATCGGAGCCGTTTCGCCGACTGGTTGTAGAGCAGCCGTTCCCACCAGCTCTTGGCGACGTACTCCGGGATCACGACGAACGTGATCGGCTCGGGCTTGTCGGGCGGCCAGGCCATGTCGAGGACGTCGAGGTACGCCAGCAGGGGCCCAGCCAGCGCCCGATACGGTGACTCGACGACGACCAGGGGCACGCCCGGTACCTGGCGTTCGAAGTCATGGCGGACCGTGGCGGCGCGCTCGGGATCGTCGGAGATGAAGACGGCGCGCACGTCGTCGTCGATCGACCGCCCCACCTTGATCGCCTGGACCGTGGCCCGGTCGAGACCGGGGATCGGCACGACGACCCGCTCTTCGCGCACGGGCGGCCCCACGATCAGCTCCGGTCGGACGGCGAGCTCGCGACGCGATCGGGCGTACTGACGATTGATGAACAGCATCATCGCGACGAGCACCGGCACCAGGATCACGACCAGGTATGCGCCGTCGCGGAACTTCTCGAAGACGACGATCCCCAGCACGACCGCGGTCAGTACGCCGCCGAAGGCATTCACGGCGAGCCGCCATTGCCAGCCCGAGTCGCGCACCTCACGCCAGTGCTTGACCATGCCGGCCTGGCTCAGCGTGAAGCAGAGGAACACGCCCACTGAATAGAGCGGGATCAGAGCGTGGGTATCGCCACCGAAAGCCCAGAGCAGCCCGAACGCGATCGCAGCCAGCAGGACGATGCCCCACGAAAACGCAAGCCGATCGCCACGGAACGCGAACTGCCGCGGCATGTAGCCGTCCTCGGCCAGGATGGCGGCGAGACGCGGGAAGGCATTGAAGCTCGTGTTCGCCGCGAGGAACAGGATCAGCGCCGTAGCAGCGGCGAACAGCGGCACGAACGGCGAACCGGCACCCAGCGTCGCCTCGGCGGCCATCGCGACGATCGACGGACCGCCGGCCTCGGTCGGGCGCAGGCCGTACGCGACGGAGACGACGGTCAATCCCACGAAAAGGACGCCGAGAAGGATCGCCATCGCCGCCAGCGTATTGGCGGCGTTCTTCGACTCCGGTGGCTTGAACGCTGGCACGCCGTTGGCGATCGCCTCGACGCCGGTAAGGGCGACGGAGCCGCCGGCGAACGCTCGCAGGAGCAGCAGGATCCCGAGCGGTTCCGTTCCCAGGGGTAAGGAGTCCGGCCGGGGTGCGACGGGCTGCGCGGTGCCTGTGAGGATCTGCGAGATACCGGTGACCACGATGAGCAGCGCTAGCCCGACGAACAGGTAGGTCGGGATCGCGAAGATGTTCCCGGACTCACGCAGACCGCGGAGGTTCGCGATGGTGATAAGACCGATCGCGATGAAGGCGATCTCGATGCGGACGTCGTATGCCGCAGGAACGACCGATTGGATCTGAGCGATCGCGGAAGCGGTCGACACCGCGACGGTCATGACGTAGTCGATCAGCAATGAGGCCGCCGCGATCAGCCCGAAGATCGGCGCGAGGTTCGTCCGCGCGACCACGTACGCGCCGCCACCGTTGGGGTAGGCGCGACACACTTGCCGGTACGAGATCGCGACGACGGTCAGCAGGATCGCGATCGCGATCGAGACCTCGATCGAGAGAAGCATCGCGGCCGCGCCGGCGAGGATCAGGACCCGCAGGATCTCCTCGGTCGCGTACGCCGAGGACGAGATCGCGTCCGAGCTGAAGATCGCGAGCGCCTTGACCTTCGACAGCCGCTCATCGATGTCGGCCTCACTCGCGAGCGGGCGCCCGAAGACGACGGCGCGAGCGCGCGCTAAGGCGCGCCCAGCGGGGGTGCGCGGTTGCGACGCAGCCTCACGCGCGACGAGCTGGCCGGGGCCGGCGTATCGGAAGTACGGAGCGTGCGGCCGCTCGACGCGGATACGTCGATCACCGGCCTTCCGCCCTGTGAGTGGACGACGGCTGCCGATCACGTCCGCGTCGTCCTGCGCGCGATCGGTGACCGCGCGCTGGCTGCGGCCGGTCGCGGCCGACCGGCTTTGGTTGATGGCACGTGCATACGGTTGCACGTGGGCCGGGCGTCGAGACGCAACGTGAGCCTCCTGCCGCTCAACGTTCGCTCAACGATGCATCAATCGCGTCGTCTCGTGGTGGTCGTCAAGCCGCCCGTCGATACGGGACCTCGGCCACGAGCACATTCGGGAGCCCCAGGATCGCTTCACGGATCCTGCGCGCGTTGTCGTTGTAGAGGAGCTGCTCGATGCGGTTGCGCGGCAGGTATTCGGGGAGCAGGACGATCACGACCGAGTCGCCGGCCGAGTCGGCGGCGTCCCGGAGGTACCGAACCAGCGGTCGGACGAGCTCGCGATAGGGCGATTCGACAACGACGAGGGGGATGCCCGGAACCTGGCGTTGGAAGCGCGCCCGAAGTTCCTTGCCTTGCTCTGCGTCCTCCGTGACATGGACCGCCGTGACGTCGTCAGCCATCGTCCGCGCGAAGGTCAGTGTGTGGACGACATCCCGCGAGACGTCGGCCACAGGGACGATGACGCGTTGCGCCCTTCGGGGCGGCCGGACGACGAAATCGGCACGGACGGCCTTTTCGATCCCTCGCAGTGCATATCTGCGATGGACGGCGACCATCGCGGCGACCAGGATCGGGATGACGATGATGATCAGCCACGCGCCGAGCGCGAACTTCGCGACCGCGAAGATCAATGTCACGATCGCTGTCGCGATCGCCCCGACGCCGTTGATCGTCATACTTCGCCGCCAGCCAGCCTCGCGGCCCCGCCACCAATGTCGGACCATGCCGGCCTGCGACAACGTGATCGACGTGAACACGCCTACCGCATAGAGCGGGATCAGCGCCTCGACCCGCCCCCCGAAGGCACCCAAGACGGCGATCGAGAGGACCGCCAGCGCAACGATCCCGGTGCTGAAGGCGAGGCGCTCGCCGCGGAACGCGAAACGGCGGGGCATGAACCCGTCCCGCGCCAGGAGCGATGACAACCGCGGGAAGTCGGCGAAGGCCGTATTCGCTGCGAGGATCAGGATGCCCATGGTCGAGAGCTGAAGGACGAGATACGCCGGGCCGACACCCCCGAACACCGCGCGACCCAGCTGTGAGAGGACGGTCTCTCGCTCCGCCGGCACGGCACCGGCGACCTCGGCCAGCCAGCTCGTCCCCAGGAACATCACGCCTACGAGGACGGCCATGACGGTCAGCGTCACTCGGGCGTTCCATGCCTCGGACCGCTTGAACGCGGGGACGCCGTTGGATACCGCCTCGACGCCGGTGATCGCGGTGCAGCCGTCGGCGAAGGCACGCATCAGGAGCAAGACACCGAACGTCTGGGCGGAGACCGCTGCAGGAACGACGTCGGTGACGGTGGGCGGGGCACCTACCAGTGTCCGCACGCCGCCGACGCCGATCAGGACGAGCATCGATCCAACGAAGACGTAGGTCGGGATCGCGAAGATCGTCCCGCTCTCGCGGACTCCCCGCAGGTTGATGAGCATCACGAGGATGATGCTCAGCGCGGCGAGCTCGACCCTGACGCCATCGAGCGCACCGGGAAACGCCGAGGTTATCGCGGCGACGCCCGCCGCGACACTGACCGACACCGTGAGCACGTAGTCGGTGAGCAGGGCCGCGGCCGCGACGAGGCCCGCGCCAGTCCCGAGGTTCTCGCGCGCGACGATGTAGCTGCCGCCGCCGTTCGGGTAGGCGCGGATCGTCTGCCGGTAGGACACCACGATGATGCCGAGGACCGCGACGATCGCGGCCGAGATCGGGACGGTCAGCCAGAAGGCGGCGGTTCCCGCAGCGAGCAACGTGAACATGATGGCTTCGGTCGCGTAGGCGACCGACGAGAGGTTGTCGCTCGAGAAGACGGCGAGCGCCTTGACCTTGGAGAGCCGCTCAGCGGACTCCTCCGCGTTGGCGAGCGGCCGCCCGAATGCGATGCGGCGGACGCGGGCAAGCGTGCGTTCCACCGGGCCCGACGGTTCGAGGGCGGCCGGCCGCGCGACGATGACGCCGTCAGCGAGTGTGCGGAAGTAGGGGGAGCCAGGCCGGCGCACCGGCACACGGCGATCAGCCGGCCGCCGGCCGACCTTTCCGGGCAGCATGGATGACCTCGATCAGGACGGGCCGAATGTCAGGCGCGTCGTCGGGCCGGAACCATCGACTCGGAACTCGACGCCGGCGGATTGGGCATGGGCGAGCGCGAACGGTGCGATCCGCTCCGCCGAAGCGAGGCCGACGAGGCGGACACGGACCGCCGCGCCCTGGGCGACCAAGGCGATCGCGACGTCGACCTCCCGCAGGTCGGCGTCGATAGGGTCTTCTGCGCGTGGCAGGACGATCAGTCCCGCGGTGTCCATGCCTCCACGCTAGGCCGGTGCCCCAAGAAGGAAGTGGCCCCCGATGTGATCTAGGTGCTCAAGCAGCGCTCAACGCGGAATCGTCGGGTCGCCGATCCGATAGCCGATGCCGGGTTCTGCCGTGATCAGGCCATCGACCGCCGCGGTCGCGTCCGCGGCGGCGAGCTTGCGGCGCAGGCGCGACACATAGACGTGCAGGTAGTGCGCCTCATCGGCGTAGGCCGTACCCCACACGGCCCGAAGCAAACGCCCCTTCGTGAGGAGCCGACCCGGCTGCGCCATCATCACCTTGAGCAGCTCGTATTCGCGGGGGGTGAGCTCGACCGGCGTGTCATCGACGGTGACGCGCCGCGCCGCGATATCCATCGCGATGGGTCCGAGCCGGACGACGCCGGTCGGGTCGGCGGCCGGTCCAGCCGCACGCCTGAGGACGGCTCCGACCCGAGCTCGCAGCTCGTCCATCCCGAAGGGCTTCGTGACGTAGTCGTCCGCGCCGGCTTCGAGCGTAGCCACTTTCACCCGCTCGTCGGTCCGGGCCGAGAGGATCAGGATCGGGGTCGTGGCATCGCGACGGACGTGGCGGACGACGGCACTCCCGTCGAGGTCCGGCAGGCCGAGATCGAGCAGGATCAGATCCGGGCGCTCCGCATCCCAGGCGCGGAGCGCGCCCGCGACGTCGTCGCTGGTCGTCACGCGGAAGCCATGCGCCTCGAGGTTCGATGCGACGGCCATCCGCGTCGCCGCATCGTCCTCGACCAGCAGGATGCGCGCGCTCAACGAGGCGGCCTCATCGGTCCGGATCGAGCGGGGCGGGCCGGAGCCTGACCGACACGGCAAGCCCCCCGAGTGGACTTCGATCGGCCGTGACCTGACCTGACATCGCGTCAACCAGGCCGCGTACGACGCTGAGCCCGATGCCCAGTCCACGGCGCGAGCCCCCGCCGCGGGTCGGACCGCGCCGAAACCGCTCGAAGAGGGAGCCGATCACGTCGACCGGGACCCCTGGCCCGCCATCCTCGACGACCAACCGCACCATCCCGTCCTCCTCGTTCGCCCGGATCGAGACCGGAGCGTCGGGCGCGCTGTGGGCGCCGACGTTGTCGAGGAGGTTCGTGATCACGATGTCGAGCAGCACCGCGTCGGCGAGGACAGGCGGGAGCGTTTCCGCGACGTCGACCGAGATCCTCCGGTCGCCCAGGCTCGGTCGGAGCCGGTCGACGACGGGCTGCACGACGGACCAGAGCTCGTGGGGCTCGAGGTCCGGGTGGAGGCCGCCCGACGTGATCTTGCTGAGGTCGAGGAGGCCGCTGACCAGGCGATCGAGCCGGGCCGCTTCCGTGTCGATGACGCTCGCGGCGTCGCGCCTCGCATCGTCGGTCCACGCGACCTCGGGATCGGCGAGGCCGCCAGCCGTCGCGCGGATGCTCGCGAGCGGCGTGCGCAGGTCGTGCGAGACGGAGTCGATGAGCGCGGTCTTGAGGACATCCGTCTGATGGGCGATCTCGAGGTCGGTGGCGGCCTGCCGAAGCTGATCGCGTCGGAGCGATACGGCGACCTGGTCGGCCGCCAGCGCGAGCACGCGCGTCTCGCTCCGCGATGGCTCGCCGAGCTCGCGGTCGCGGAGCGCGATGATCGTCCCGAGCTGGACGTCGTCGACCTCGATCCGCGCGCGGTACTGGAGCGCGACTGGCGTCGAGGCCGCGCCGTCCCGGCCCGTCGCGTGGGTTCGGACCCAGCGCGCTGGCTCGTCGCCGGGCGTCCGGGCGAGGTTGAAGGTCAGGTTCGGGTGGGGCGGGGGAGAACCATCGCCGGTGTCTGCCAGCACGCGTTCCGCAGCGCCGGTCCCCGCGACGATCCAGACGCGCTCCAGTTCGGCCGCATCGCGCACGCGGTCGGCGATGTCCGGTGCCGCCTCGCCGGTCGACGTCGCGGTCGCAAGCGCCCTGCTCAGGGCGAACAGGGTGTTCGCTTCGGCCGCGCGTTCGGCCGCCTCTTCGGCCCGGGCGTGCTGGATCGATACCAGCCTGCCCACCACGAGCCCGACGAACAGGAACAGGACGAGGTCGAGGACCTCGCGCGGATCGGCAACGGCGACGCTAAACCGCGGCTCGGTGAAAAGGACGTCGTACGCGAGGAAGGCGGCGAACGCGGTGACGAGCGCCGGGACCGTCCCTGCCAGTGCGCCCGCGGCGACCACGGCCACGAGGTAGACGGGTGAGGCGTCCTCGATGCCGAAGACGTCGCCCTCGAGGATCGCGATCACCAGGGTCGCGAGGACGAACGCGGCGATGACGGCGAAGGCCGTGAGGGCCGTGCTCGGGCGAGGCGCCGCCAGGCCTCCTGTCGAACGCGGGATTCGCATCGGCGCGATCATCCGCATGCCCGGATGGTAGGACGCGGTCGAGTCTGGTACTGGCGGGTAGTCCAAAGTACGGCTTGGAGCAGCAGGTTCCGCACCCCTACTGTCTGGCGCATAGCGGACCCGTCCCTACCCCTGAGTACCCCAGGGGTCCGGAGCCGCCGAGAAGTGCGCAGAACGAGGCAACCTGACCAATGGCATCGATGGCCGTCAACGAACTGGGACCGATGCTCACCGCGACCGAGGTCGCCGAGATGCTCCACCTGCACGTGAACACGGTGAAGCGGCTTGGTGACCGCGGCGAGCTGCCCTTCTATCGCGTCTGCAAGCGTGGCGATCGCCGCTTCCGCCTCGACGACGTGATGAAGTTCCTGGCCCAGAACCGCTAACAGAGATCCCCTTCGGGCGGCGTCAGGCCGCCCCGCCTCGATCGCGGTCCTGCCCGAGCGCCCGGTCCCTCCCCGGGCGCTCCTTCATGTTCCGGCCAGCCTGGGTCCGCAACCGCGGAACGCCACCACGCGGTACGGCGTCGTATACGCCATGCACGACGCCACCCGGTCACGCTGTCGATGAGCCGCCGATCTGCCGGCCGGAGGCCGACGGTCATGGGCGGTTGTCGACGTTCACGACGGTCAGCCCCATCACGCCAGTCGGCCCGCTGTGCGACACAGCGCCGAGATACCAGTCGGCCGTCGTTCCGGCCGTGATCCCTGTCCAACTCGCCTCCACGGTACCCACGGTGGCATTCGTCGCCGACGTCGGCGCCGACGCGATCGCAAGCGAACCGCCGCCCGGCGTCGCGGGGATGGCCCACGACCAGATGGCGTAGTCCGAGTCCCCGCCTGGTGTAGACCAACCGTGGACATACACCTTCCACACCCCGTTCGCGGGGTTGGGGATATCGACCTCCTCGTCGGTGCCGCCGGCCGTGCTGCTGAACTCCTCGCCGTGCGGACCGACGATGTAGACGTCCAGGTCAGCGTTCGCCTCCGTCCCGTCGGGCGGGATGGCGACGCGGAACAGGGCCGCCCCCGACAGGGTGAACTGGTGAAGGTTGGCGCCGCCGGTGGCGACGTCACCCGGTGCGAACGTCTGGTCCGCGTCCTGCTTGACATTCGCGTGCGTGAGGGTCGCCTTGACGAGCCCGTGCGCCGCCGCCGTGTACGCCCCTGTGTAACCGAACTTCACCGGGATTCTCACGGAGCCGGCCGTCCCGGTCCCGGCGACCTCCTCGGGTGCGTCGAACAGGGCACCCTTCACCGCGATCGGGCTGCGGACCTTGTAGTCGTGCGAGACCCACGTCAGTGACCCGAACCGCCATGCACCGACCGGCGCGCGCACATTGGTGACGGTCACCCTGAATGTGGCGGACTGGCCGCGTCGGAGCGTGATCTTCGATGGCGTCACCTTGACCTTGTAGCCAGCCGGCGCCGAGATACGCGCGCGGTAGGTCACCTTCGCGTTGCTGCGTGCGACGCTGGTGACGGTCCGCGTCACGGTCTGGCTCCCGGCGACCTCCGAGATGCCGATCGACGGGAGGTTGAGATCCGTCGGTGCGCTCGGGACGCCGAGGCCGTCGAGGAGATCGCAGCTGTCCTGCGTGAAGACTTCCCACTTCATCCCGCACGTGAACGCCGCGTAGTCGAAGAGGCCGGCGTCGTACACGAGCCCCG
>JBKPMM010000181.1:0-6555 GCA_046732155.1 Chloroflexota bacterium
ATGCTCGGCCGGATGCTCACCGAGCGCCGCGCGTTCGGCACCGATGACCTCACGTCGGCGGTCGCGTCCCTGTCAGCGGCCTGGCGAGCCGGCGCTCCGCACGTCGCCGGGACGCCCGCGGCGATCGAGTGGTGGTACGCACTGACTCACCCGGAGCCGCTGAGCGATCACCTCCGCCTCTGGTACGACGACGCCGATCTCGTCGGCTGGTCGTGGCACGAGCCGCCCGAGCTCGAGGTGCACGTCTGGACGAGGGAGGCCGTCGGGCGCGACCGCGCGTTCGCGGCGATCATCGACGCCGCGCTCGAGGCGCGGCCCGGCGAGGACGTGGCGGCATTCGCTGCGGACGACGACGGCGCTTCGATCGATGTCCTCCGTGACCGCGGCTTCATTCCCGAAGGACGGCGGCTCAGTCAGTGGCGATGGCACGCCGACGGTCCGTCACCCGGCGACGTGGTCCTCCCCGCCGGCTACCGCATCCGGGATATCGAAGGACCCGCTGAGTTCGAGGCGCGTGTCGCGCTACACCGCGCCGCGTTCCCCGCATCGCGCTTGAACGTCGCCAAGTACGAGCGCCTCCTGACGGTGCCGCACTATCGGCTCGAGGACGACCTCGTGGTCGAAGCCCCGGACGGTTCGCTGGCGGCGTTCGCGCTCGGCTGGTACGACCCGGACGGACGGGTGGGCGAGCTCGAGCCGGTCGGGACGCACCCAGCGCACCAGCGAAAGGGGCTCTCGCGCGCCGTCGTGACCGAGGCGGTCCGCAGGCTGTTCCAGCGCGGCGCCCACCTCGTGCAGGTCTATTCGGACCAGGCGGACGCGGCGCCGGAAGCGCTCTATCGCTCGGTCGGCTTCGAACGCTACGCCTCGCACCAGCGATACGTCGTCGGGCCGCGGCCCGCGCCCGGCGCCACTGACGCTACGATCGGCACATGACCGATCAGCCGGAGGCCACTCGCGTGGAACGCGACTCGATGGGCGAGATGGCCGTGCCCGCAGACGCGCTCTACGGCGCCTCCACCCAACGGGCCGTCCTCAACTTCCCGATCTCGGGCCAGCGCTTCCCACGCCGCTTCATCCGAGCCCTCGCGCTCATCAAGCTCGCGGCTGCCGAGACCAACGCGGAGCTCGGTCTCATCGATGCCGCTGTCGCGCGCGCGATCGCCGCGGCTGCCGCGTCCGTGGCGGACGGGGATCACGACGACCAGTTCCCGATCGACGTCTACCAGACCGGCTCGGGGACCTCGACCAACACGAACATGAACGAGGTCGTCGCCCATATCGCGACGTCGGGCCTCGGCGACGGCCGGCGCGTGCATCCGAATGACGACGTCAACCGCTGCCAGAGCTCGAACGACGACATCCCGACGGCCCTCCAGCTGAGCGCGGCGCTGGCGATCGAGGAGGCCCTCATCCCGGCACTCGTGCACCTCCAGGAGACACTCGCCGCGAAGGCCGAGGAGTTCTGGCCGATCGTGAAGACCGGCCGCACCCATCTGCAGGACGCGACACCGATCCGGCTCGGGCAGGAGTTCCAGGGCTACGCCGGACAGGTCGAGGAGGCGATCCGGCGGGTGCAAGCCGCGCGGGACGAACTGCTGACGGTGCCCCTCGGCGGTACGGCAGTCGGAACCGGCATCAATGCCCATCCGGAGTACGCGGCTCGGACGTGCGCGCGGCTGACCGAGCTCCTGACGCTTCCCGTTCGTGAGGCGCCGAACCATTTCCACGCGCAAGCGACGCTCGACGTCCCGATCGCGGCCCACGGCGCGATCCGTACGACCGCTCTCGGCCTCTGGAAGATCGGCTCCGATATCCGGCTGATGGGGATGGGCCCGCGCGCAGGCATCGGCGAGTTGGCACTGCCCGAGACGCAGCCAGGCTCCTCGATCATGCCCGGCAAGGTGAACCCCGTGATCATCGAGAGCCTGACGATGGTCGTGGCCCGCGTGGTCGGCAACGACGCGACGATCGCCTTCGCGCAGACCGGATCGTTCCTGGAGCTCAACGTGATGCTGCCCGTGACGGCCGTGGCGATGCTCGAGTCGATCGAGCTGCTCGCCGCGGCGACCGCGAACCTGGCGGACCGCGTCGTCACCGGTCTGGCCGCGACGGATCGCGGGCCCGCCCTCGTCGAGCAGGGGCTGATGCTCGCGACCGCGCTGGCGCCGGTCATCGGCTACGACGAGGCGGCCAAGCTGGCGAAGGACGCGTTCAAGAGCGGCCGCACGATCCGCGAGCTCGCGCTCGAGCGCGGGATCGCGGCGGATGACCTCGATCGGCTGCTCGACCCCGCCTCGATGACCGAGCCGGGCCTCGGAGGCGGCGCGGCGGGAGGCTGACGCTCAGGCGCGACGAAGCGGGACCACCGGCCGGACACCGCTCACGGCCAGCCCGATCCATGCGCCGCCGGCGAGCACCCAGGCGGCCGGCGTCGGGATCAACATCGCGGCCCCGACCAGCAGGAGGCATTCCACGGCCGGGTGGTCGTCGGCACGCGACCGCACCGCGCCGACGAGCATGATGCCGACGGCGGCGATCGCGCCTGTCGCACCGGTGATCGCACCGTAGGGACCGCCGAGCGCAGCCGCGACGAGAGCGAGCACCCAGACCGCGTGGCCGACCAGCGCGACGCCCAGCGTGACCATCGTCCCGCGCGGTCCGGTCAGGCCTGATCGCCTCGCGACCTGCGCCACACTTCGGCCCGAGGCGACCGCCCCGACGACGCCGAGCGGGATCGTCTCGAGCAGGAACCCGGGCCAGTCCGGCATCAGCGGCTGGAGCGAGCTCGCGAGCCCGGCGACGATCCACGCCAAACCCGCGAAAAGTGCCGCGGCGGTCGGCGGGCCAGGTGGGGTCAACGGATGGACATGCGCATCGAGGGCGCCGCGGACGAGGTCGACACGCGTTCGCGCCGTCAGCGGACGAAGGCCGAGCACGTCGAGCAGCTCTTCCTCGTAGCGCTCGCGCCACTCGCGCGGGTAGAGGCGGATCCACGCACGTCCCGGTGAGATGGCGGTGGATCGATCCGTCAAGCGCATCCGTTCTCGACCAGTGGCGGGATCACGCCGGGCATCCCGAGTGCGACGGGCAAGGGCCCGAGCGTGAGCTTCGTCTGATCGACGAAAAGTACGCCGTCCTTGTCGATCCTGGTGCCGAAGCGATCCATGCTTCGCGCAGCAGGTCCATACCGGACGCCGTCGACCTTGGTGCCGAGACGGTCGTAGCGCGACTGGTGGCACGGGCAGTGGATCCAGAAGTCCTCAAGGCATGGGTTGGGCTTGCACCCGAGATGGGGACAGCGCTGGTACAGGGCGCGCACATTGAGCGCGCTTCCTTCGCCGGTCGGATCCTCGCCTTCGAACCAGCCCACACGAGCCGGGTCGATGACCACGATGAACGCCTTCGCTTCTGCGGCATAGGCCGGGAAGCCCTCTCCGACGGGCAACGATCCGTTGGCCACCAGGAACTCGTGGAACGTCCCGATCCTGATGATCCCGCCTCCGCCTTTGCCGGCCGACCACGCGAACCCGACCGTCCCGGCGAGTGCCTCGACCGCGAGGAGTCCGAGCGTCGCGCCGAGCGCGCGGCGTAGCAGGATACGCCGGGAGAACCCCTCGCCCACCGTCGCTCGCTGCGCCCGAAGAGCAGCTCCGGTGATCGTCGATGGGACCGTCGGGCCAGGGTCGTGGCTCATGTCGTCTCGCGCAGCCGCTCGAGGGCCGTGTCGGTGAAGACGCGCATGCCCTCGAGCTGGCCCCGAAGCATCGATGCGCCGCTCGGCGTCAGGCGATACGGACGTCGACGAGCTTCCGGCTCCAGTGACTCGATCAGCCCGCGGTGCTCGAGCCGCGCCAACGCCGCGTAGAGCGTGCCCGGTCCGAGCGGCGAACCCGAGATCGCCTCGACATCGACCATTATCGCGTAGCCGTGCTTCGGGCCCTCGCTCAGGGACAACAGGATGTAGAGCGAGGGTTCGGCGAAGCGCCCGAGCTCCGGCATCTCGTTCGGCATGGGTCTCCTGAGAGTGTCGCGCGGCGCTATATCGCGTCACGATATACATCGCGGAACGCGTGTCAAGCCCCGCCGAGGTCCGACGCCGGCCGGTACAATCCCGCCCGATGACCACCCGCCTCTGGGACCGTGCCGCTGTCGCCGTCGTGAGCGAGGGACGCCGATTCCCGGCCGTGGTCGCGCTCGGCCCAGGTGATCCCAGCGTCCAGGAGCTGTTCGACTTCATGCGGGACGCCGAACTGCGGTTCGCGACGCTCCGGATGCGCATCCTCGAACGGGTCGTGTCGACGCGCGGCGAAGACGCCACCCAGATCGAGGTGATGCTTCGCCACCCGGGGCACGCCAAGGTGACCACGAGCCGACCGGGCCAGGAGGTCGGCGGGCCGTACGAGATCTGGATCTCCGACGGCGAGATCGTCCGGACGTATGTCGCGAAGCACAAGCTCGGCACGCAGCGTCCGGTCCGCAATCGGCCGCGCGGTCTCGACGATCCCGATTTCCCGGGGATGGCGCGCGTCTATGAGCCCGTGACCGGGCTACCCTTCGAGACCCTCCCCGATACGTTCGTGCACCCAGCGGGGTTCTGTCAGAACGTCCTCGCGACAGGAAGGTGCACCGTCACAGGCAGCTTCGTCGACGCGGGGCGCGCGTCGATCCATCTCGTCTGCGAGCACCCGCGGACGGTCGAGCTGCCAGGGGACCGTCCCGATCATCTGATCGAGATCGCGGTCGACCGAGCGACGGGCGTCATCGTCCGGCTGGTCGAGACGATCGGGGGAGCCGTCACGCGCGATGCCGTCGTGACGAACCTCGAGCCGGATGCGTCGCTCCCGCCGTCGGCGTTCGAGTTCGTCTTCCCGACCGGGACGACGATGCTCTTCTAGCAGCCCGCCAGGACCGCGTCGCTGCGAAACGACGCGCAGGATCGGAACGCCCGGCCGATGGCCGGGCGTTCGTAAGTCAGAAGCGAGGCCGGTCAGGCCTCCATCCCGAGCTCGGGTTCGACGGCCCCCATCTCGAGTTCGCGTTCGATGGCCGCCAGCTCCTCCTCGGTTCCCTGGACCTTGGGACCATGGAACCAGTTCTTGGCCGACACCACCCACCAGAGGGCCGCGCCACCGAGCACGATCAGGAAGACGACCGGCGTGTAGTTGAAGGTGTTGATGTTGATGGGCTGGGCCTGCGGAAGCATGAACAAGATCGCGATGAAGATCACCCAGATCGTCGCGATGATCCCGATCGGACGGCTCCACCGGCCGAGCGTCCACGGGCCTTCCTCGAACTTGTTGCCTGCCCGGACGCGCAGGAAGACCGGCGCGACGTACGCAACGTACAGCCCGATGACCGCGATCGACGTGACCGCCGCATAGGCGACCGAGCTGTAGAGGTACGGCAGGGCAAGGACGAACGCGCCGATCGCCGCCAGCCAGATCGAGTTCGTTGGCGTTCGCGTCCGGGGGTTGATCCGGTGCCAGAACTTCGAGAACGGCACGGCGCCGTCCCGCGAGAAGGCGTAGATCATCCTCGAATTCGCCGTGACGGACGACATGCCGCAGTAGAACTGCGCACCGATGACCAGGAGCAGGACCAGCAGGCCACCCGTCTGGCCGACCGCGTCGATCCAGATGGTGATCGGAGGACCGGCATTCGACAGCGTCGCCGCCGAGTCGAGCGCGTGCTGGTAGCCGGCGGCGCCGTTGGCGGTCCCGTCGGCGGCCGGGAAGACCTTGTCGGGGGTGATCCCGACGTTCATCGCCGTGAGGAGGATGAAGCCCATGATCACCGACACGACGACCGAGAAGACGATCCCGCGCGGCGCGGAGAGGTGGGCGTCGTGCGTCTCCTCCGACATGTGCGCCGACGCGTCATAGCCGGTGAGCGTGTATTGGGCGTTGAGGAACCCGATCAGGATCACGTAGAGCGGGATCCCGAACAGGATCACGCCCGGCCACTCGGGGTTGTCGCCGCCGCTCCCGCTGTTGTTCACGAACGTGGAGAAGACGGTGCCGAGATCGGTCCGGCTGTGCTGATTGAGGACGACCGTGACGAGCACGATCGCCGCGACACCGACGACGTGCCACCACACCGATACGTCATTGAGGAGTTTGACCAGCCGGATCCCGAACGTGTTCAGGAGTCCGTGGATGAACAGCACGATCGCGAGGATCACGATCGTTACGATCGGGGCCGTCGACACTCCGAACACGATGTTCAGGAACGCGTTGATGAAGAACGCAAGGCCGAAGTCGATGCCGGCCGTGACGGCGACCTGCCCGACGAAGTTGAACCAGCCGACGAACCAGCTCCATGCCGCAGGATTTCCGCCGGACTCCGGGGCGAGCTTGGCTGCCCAGTAATAGAGGCCGCCGGCGGTCGGATAACTGGAGGCGACCTCGGCCATACCCAGGGCGACGAGCGTCACGAAGAAGCCGACGATCAGCCAGCCGATCGTCATCACCGCCGGGCCACCGATGTTCATCGCGAAGTAGAACAGCGTCAGGCAGCCCGACAGGATCGAGATGATCGTGAACGAGACTGCGA
>JBKPMM010000182.1:0-15447 GCA_046732155.1 Chloroflexota bacterium
CTGCTGCTCGAGCCCGCCGGTCAGGTCGGCGCTCGCCACGCCCTCGATGCCGAGGATGTCGGGGACGATCTCGGTCCGCGCGATGTTCGCAGCGGCTTCGAGACCGTCCTGATCGGTCGCCGCGATCGAAGCGATGACGACAGGTGACGCGTTGATGTTCAGCGCCGAAACATCCGGCTTGACGGAATCCGGCAGCCCGGCGCTGGCGATGTTCTCCTCGATCGTCGCCTGCGTCTCCTTGACGTCGGTGCCGAATGAGAATTGCGCGACGAGCAGGGCGATCGAGTTCGCCGACGTCGACTGCAGCTTCTCGAGCCGTGGCACACCCTTGATGGCGCGCTCGATCGGTTCCGCGACCTGGCTCGCGACGTCGGTCGCTGAAGCGCCGGGAAGCGGAGCTACGACGGTGATGACGGGGAAGTCGATGTCGGGGAGGAGTTCCTGTTGGAGTCTGCCCCAGGCCGAGATGCCGGCGATGAACAGGGCCGCTGCCAGGAGCAGCGTGACGCTGCGCTTGGAGACGGCGAGTTCGGAGAGGCGACTCATCGGGGGTCCTTTCGGGGGTCGGCGGTCGGGGCGGCGCCCGCGCGGTCGGCGGCCTTGGTGAGGATCTCGATCGCCCGATGGACGGTCCGAAGCTCCTCGGTCGAGAGATGCGAGATCAGGCCACGAAATTGGGCGTTGCTGAGCTCGCGCATACGGTCGATGAACTCGGTGCCTGCCGCGGTCGGCGACAGGACGACCTGACGTCGGTCGAGCGGATCGTCGCGGCGGGACACGAACCCGTGATCGACGAGGCGGTCCACGAGGCCGCTCACGGTCGAGATCGAAACCCCGAGTTGGGCGACGAGCTTCGACATCCGGAGCTCGCCGGCACCGGTGATGAGGTGGAGGCAACGGACCTGCGACATCGAGATGCTCACGTCCGCCGGGGGCTCGTGTTCGGCCGCCATGCGGTCCATCAGCCGCGCGAAGGCGGCGACAGTGGCGGCGATGTCGGGGGCATGTGCGACGGTCATTTCGTTCGGCCCGTTCGGATGGTTAGGTCGCACCGAATGGTTTGACGACGCCGAAGATAGCAGAAGGCCGGCGAAGCCGGATAAGTCGCAGCTAAGCGCGCCTGGCGATACTCGCGACCACGGGTTCGACCGGGCATTCCTCGATGGGGTCGGCCGTGGAGTGGCCGGTGCCGGGAACCGGCGGAGGTCGGGCCGTCATGTTCCAACGCATCCGTTCGTCGCTCGTCGTGTTCCTGCCGGCGATCCTGGCGCTCATCGCAGCACGCCGCTGGTAACGCTCGTCAGGTCCTGCCGCTGACCGCCTCGGAGCTGACGCGGGTCGCGATGTAGACGGGGATCACGGAGAGCAGGATCGCGACGAGGCCCGCCACGTTCACGAGCGGCACCTGGTTCGCGAGCCGGAAGCTCTGGAAGATCCAGATCGGCAGCGTCTTCACCCCGCCTGCCGTGAAGATCGTGACGATGACCTCGTCGAACGACAGCGCGAACGCCAGGAGCGCGCCAGCAAGCAGCGCCGACCTGAGTGACGGGAAGGTCACGTACCGGAACGTCTGGAAGACGTGCGCTCCGAGGTCCGCGGAGGCTTCTTCGTAGGAGCGCGAGGTGCGGCGCAACCGCGCGATCGCGTTGTTGTAGACGAGGACGATGCAGAACGTGGCGTGCCCGACGATCACGGTCAGGATGCCGAGCGGGACGCTGAGGGAGGAGAACGTCGTCGAGAGCGCCATGCCTGTCACGATGCCGGGCAAGGCGATCGGCAACAGGATCACGAACGAGATGCTGTCGCGCCCGAACCACCGATACCGGCTGACCGCGAGCGAGATCAGGCAGCCGAGGACGAGCGCGATGATCGTCGCGCCGATCGCGCACAGGACCGACGTGAGGAATGCCTGCTGCAGTCCCGTGTTGTCGAGGGCCTCACCGAACCATTCGAGCGTGAAGCCGGATGGCGGCCAGGCGTTCGTGCCGCTCTCGTTGAACGCGTACAGGACGACGATCGTGAGCGGCAGATAGACGAACGCCAGGACGAATGCCGTCGCAAGACGTAGGCCGATCCGGGTGGCGCGACCGCTGTTCACAGCGCATCGAAGGCGCCGAACCGGCGCACGATGAACAGGTAGATGAGCATGATCGCAAGCGGAACCAGCGAGTACGCAGCCGCGAGCGGCAGGTTCTGGGCCACGTTCACGAAGATCACGTTGCCGATGAACTGCGTCGTCGAGACGAGCCCCGGAACGATGTAGTCGCCGAGGGTCAGCGAGAACGTGAAGATCGAGCCCGCGGCGATGGCCGGGACGGTCAGCGGGAAGATCACCCGCCGGAACGTCATCCAGCCCTTGCCGCCGAGATCGGCGGACGCTTCGAGGAGCGAGCTTGGTATGCGTTCGAGTCCGGCGAAGATCGGGAGGATCATGTACGGCAGCCAGAGGTAGACGAACACGATCCATACGGCGAGGTCGCCGTAGCCGGGCGTGCTCAGCCCGAGCGGTTTCAGGAGCCAGTCGATGACGCCCTGGTCGGCGAGGATGAGGCGCCACGAATAGGCCTTGATGAGGTAGCTCGCCCAGAGCGGCATGACGACCGCGACGACCATGATCCCGCGGACTCGCGGAGAGGCGACGCGGGCCATGTAGTAGGCGATCGGGTACGCGAGCACGATGCAGGTCAGGGTGACCAGCAGGGCCATCGTCACCGTCCGGATCGTGACGGTCCGGTAGACCTCGGTCGTCAGCAGGGTGACGAAGTTGTCGAGCGTGAACTCACGAACGACCAGCGACGTGAATGGGTCACGCGACCAGAACGCGTTGAGGAACAGGACGCCCAGCGACCCGAGGTAGACGACGACCAGCCAGAGCAGCGGCAGGGCCAGGAGAAGCCCGAGTCGGAACCGTGGATGCGCGTGCATCCACGTGGACACGCGCCGCGTCACCGATGGGCGCGGCGTCGGAACGGCTTGGGCGGCGGGCATCGCTGTCATGAGTACGGCCCGGGAACGACGTATCGTCCCCGGGCCTTTAGGTCACGCTCGGCGGTTCGGCGTTAGCCCTTGATCTCGGTCCAGGCCGCGATCCAGGCGTCGAAGCCCTTGCACTTCACGTCCGTGCGACCGTCGACGCAGTCCTCGGTCGGCGTCTGCCAGTTCCAGACGTCCTTCCAGAACTCGTCGTCGTCGGCGTGGAAGATCGTGCAGTGGTTCTTGTCAGCCGTCAGCGCACATGACTTCGAGTTGCCCGGCGCCTCACCGAACCACTCGGCGATCTTGGCGTTGGTCTCGGGCGACGTCAGGTAGTCGATGTACGCGTACGCGCAGGCAAGGTTCTTGGTCTTGGAGTTGATCATCCAGGTGTCGGACCAGCCCGTGGCACCCTCGGTCGGCTTGATCACGTCCACCGCGACGGGCGGCTTCTCGCCCTGCAGCAGGTTCGTGATGATCTGCCAGGTCGTACCGACGTTCGAGGTGCCCGACCGGAAGTCGTCCATCTGCTTGAGATAGTCCGTCCAGCGCTGCGTGACGGCTGGCTTCTGCTGCTTGAGCAGGTCGACCGCTGCCTGGAACTGCGTGTCGTCCAGGGCATACGGGTTGGTGATCTTGAGGTCGGGCTTGGTCGTCATGAGGACGACGGCTGCGTCGGCGATGTAGATCGGCGCGTCATAGATGCTGACCTTGTAGCCGTTCGCCGGGTCGAACATCTGCGCCCAGGTGGTCGGCGCGGGCTTCACCTGATCGGTCCGCCACATCAGCAGGTTCGAGCCGCGTCCGTGGGGCACGCCGTAATGGACGCCATCGACCGTGTTGTACGGCTGGTCCTTGATGGCATCGAAGATGTCAGGGTAGCTCTTGAACAGGTCGACGTTGACCGGCTGGACGAACCCGCCGCGGACCAGCCGAAGGCTGGCGTCGCCCGATGCGGAGATGACATCGAACTGCTCAGGGTTCGTCGAGAAGAGCGTATACGCCTCGTCCGACGTCCCGAAGATCTGCGGATTGACCTTGCACCCGCTCGTGTTCTGGAAGTCCGTGACCCAGTCGACGGTCTTGTCGGTCGAACCGTTCTCGACGTAGCCCGGCCATGCGAGCACGTTGATGCTCTGGCCCTGGGTGCTGCCCAGGTCCGCGGCAGTCGGCAGACTCGGACCTGCGGACGCGCTGGCCGCGACGCTCGCGCTCGGGGAGCTGCCCCCTGCGCTCGGCGCCGCAGCGCTGGGCGCAGTCGTGGCCGTGCCGCCACTGCTACACGCGGCGAACGCCAATGCCGCGGTCCCGGCCAACGCCAGGATCCTCCTACTCAGCATGCTGTTCCTCCTCCTCCACTGGAGTGGTTCCGTCCGCGACGGGTAGCTCGTGCTGTCGCTTCCAGATCAGGCGGACAGCCTTGCCTTGCTGGTCGACCACGTCGGTCGAGGTGGTCGTCAGGTTCTGCTGGGTCACGACGAGGCGCGCTCCGGCGTCGAGATCCACGATGTAGCGCGTATCGGGACCGAGATAGACGACGCCCTGGATCGTGCCGCTCGCGGACGTCTCGTCCGGCCCGGATGCCGCGTCCGCGGGGGCAAGCCGGATCTTCTCGGGCCGGATCGTGAACGTCCCTGGCCGCCCGAGGATCGTCGCGGCGACATTCCCGGTCAGAAGATTCGACGTGCCGACGAAGCCCGCCACGAACCGCGTGGCCGGACGCTCATAGACATCGGCGGGCGATCCGATCTGTTCGATGCGGCCCTTGTTGAAGACCGCGAGTCGGTCGCTCATCGTGAGCGCCTCCTCCTGGTCGTGCGTGACGTAGATGAACGTGATGCCGACTTCCTGCTGGATCGCCTTGAGCTCGATCTGCATCTCCTCGCGGAGCTTGAGATCGAGCGCGCCGAGCGGCTCGTCGAGCAGCAATACGCGCGGGCGATTCACGAGCGCGCGGGCGAGTGCCACGCGCTGACGCTGCCCACCGGACAGCTGGCTCGGCTTGCGCTTCTCGTAGCCCTCGAGGCGGACCATCCGGAGCGCATCGGCTACGCGGGTCGCGCGCTCGGCCTTGGGCACCTTCCGCACCATCAACCCGTACGCGACGTTGTCGCCGACTGTCAGGTGCGGGAACAGCGCGTAGTCCTGGAACACGGTGTTCACGTCGCGGTCGAACGGCGGGATCGACGTGACGTCGCGGCCGTGCAGCAGGATGCGGCCCTGGGTCGGCTGCTCGAACCCCGCAATCAGGCGCAGGGTCGTGGTCTTGCCCGAGCCCGACGGTCCGAGCATCGAGAAGAACTCGCCGTCGGCGACGTCGAGGTCGAGCCGATCGACGGCGACCACGGGATACTGACCGCCGGTTTCGACGTATTGGGCCACGCGTCGCCCCACGGCGTCGTCGCCGTACTGCTTGCGGATCCCCTCGAGTCGAACCGCCGGGATCTTGTCCGAGTCGCGCGCTGCCGCAGCGCCCGCGGTCGGGTGATGGGTGTCGGTCGCGATGGCCAAGCGCCCTCACTGCTGCTGGCCCGGGTGACGGGGTGCGCGAACGATGCGACGGGACCCCTGACGTGTCAAGGTCGGCGCGAGGGACGGCACACGGCGCCGAACGGAACGGCCGCACGCTCGGTGGTACGCTCTCGGGGCGCGCCGGAAGCGGCGTGTGCCGCCAATCACGCCTCGAGGAGGACCTGGATGACCTACGTGATCGCCGAGCCGTGCATCGACGTGCTCGACATCTCGTGCGTGTCGGTCTGTCCGGTCGATTGCATCCACTACGAAGAGGGCGTGGACCGCAAGCTGTACATCGACCCGAACGAGTGCATCGATTGCGGGGCGTGCGAGCCGGAATGCCCGGTCAACGCGATATTCCCCGAGGAGTCGCTGCCGCCGGAGTGGGCGAATTACACCGTCATCGATGCCACCTGGTACACGGACAAGGCGGCGGCGCGCGCGTCCGTCGACGAACTCAAGCCGCCCGGCTGATCCGGGCCGGCGTCGCCGGCGACCACCATGCGCATCGCGTCCCTCCTCCCGTCGGCCACGGAGATCGTCTGCGCCATCGGCCTCGAGGACGAGCTTGTCGCTGTCACCCACGAATGTGACTGGCCGCCGGCCGTCATCGGCAAGCCCGTCGTCACGCGCAGCGTCAACGACCTCGTCGACGTCTCGTCACGCGACATCCACGACCGGGTCACGGCGTCGATGCATGGCGGTTCATCGCTGTATGAGCTCGATGAGGAGGCGCTCGCCGCGGCCGAGCCCGACCTGATCCTGACGCAGGAGCTCTGTCACGTCTGTGCGGTCAGCTACCGGGAGGTGAACGAGGTCGCGCGGAGGATCGACGCCGACATCACGGTGGTCTCGCTCGAGCCGACATCCCTCGAGGGGATCTTCCACACCATCACCACGGTCGGCGCGATGACCGAGGTCGAGGACGCGGCGATCGACCTCGTGGAATCGCTGCGGGAGCGGTTGAGTGCCGTCGAGCAGCGGGTGACCAGGCGGCGCGACGCTGGACGTGCTCCGGTACGTGTCGTCGCTGTCGAATGGCTCGACCCGCCGTTCGCGATCGGTCACTGGGTGCCTGAGCAGATCCGGCGCGCCGGTGGCTGGGACGTCCTCGGGTCCGACGGGCAGAAGGCGCACCCGACGACCTGGGCGGAGATCGCCGAGGTCGACCCGGACATGCTGTTCCTGATGCCGTGCGGCTTCCATCTCGCCGAGACGATCGACGAGTGGGAACGGACGCCGGTCCCGCCGCGGATCAAGGAACTGGCGGCGGCACGGTCGGGGCAGGTGTTCGCCCTCGACGGGTCGGCGTACTTCTCACGTCCGGGGCCGCGCGTCATCGATGGCGTCGAGATGCTTGCGGAGATCATGGATCCCGAGGGCTTCGTGGACATCGCGCCGCCCGGTGGCTGGGCGCCGGTCGAGGTCGGCTGAGTGCCCTTCAAGGCGACGTTCACATGCCTGTGGTGTGGCACGAACCATGCGACCCGCTCGACCGACGACCTGGAGGGGTGGGCGCAGCTCTGTCCGGAGTGTCTCGGCAAGGCCGGTGACAACGGCTTCCTCCGGTTCCGGCTGCACGCCGCGATCAAGGAGCGTGGCGCGGCGGCTGCGGCGCGTGGCTCCGAGCCGGCTGGCGGTGATGCCGCCGCCGTGGCCGTCGCAGAAGCGGCGCCTGCGGGGACCTTCGATCTGGGCCGCGACATGATCGACTACTACGAAGCACGCGCTCCCGAATACGACGACTGGTATGTCCGACGCGGGCGGTACGAGCATGGCGCGATCCACGACGCGGCCTGGAACGCCGAGCTCGACGCGGCGGGCCGGTGGCTCGACGGGCTGGCCTGGTCCGGCGAGCTGGTCGAGCTGGCGGCGGGGACCGGTTGGTGGTCACCTCTCCTGGCCTCGCGTGGGGAGTTGTCCCTGTACGACACGTCGGCCGCGGCCCTCGATCGCGCACGTGATCGGTTGGTCGCCCACGGTCTGCGCGCACACCTCCACGTGCGGAACGCGTGGGACGAACCTGATCGCCGGGTCGATGGGCTGTTCATGGGGTTCTGGCTCAGCCACGTCCCTCGGGACCGTCTGTCGGCGTTCCTCGAGCTCTGTCGCCGGTGGCTGAAGCCCGGGGGCCGCATCGCATTCATCGATTCACTCGCCGATCCCGCGTCCGGCGCGATCGACCATCCCACACCGGCCGACGGCCTGGCAGTGCGCCGACTCGACGACGGCAGCGAGTTCACGATCGTGAAGGTGTTCTACCCGCCGACGGAGCTCGCCAGGGCACTCGCCGAGGCGGGTTTCGACGCCGCCGAGGTGACCACGACGGGCCGTTTCTTCGTGCTCGGAACGGCCACCGCCTCGTAGCGGCTCGACGCTCCGCGGGACGATTCCGGCGGGAGCGAGACCCGTGGCTATACTCCCGCCGTGCCACCCCTCTCGAATGCCACGATCGCGACCGTCGGTTCCGGGGTCATGGCCGAGGCGATGATCGCCGGCCTGCTCCGTGACGGTCTGGTGGCCCCCGAGCGCGTGGTCGCAAGCCACCCGCGAGCGGAACGACGGGAGACGCTCGAGCGCGAGTACGGCATCCGCACCGTCACCGCGAACGCTGACGCCGTGCGCGAGGCCGACGTCATCCTCCTCGGGATCAAACCCCAGATGCTCGAGCGAGTCGGACGGGACATCGGCCCGCAGCTCCGACGGGGGCAGTTGGTGCTCAGCGTCCTTGCCGGCGCGACCACGAAGGCGTTGACCGGCATCCTCGGTCACGATCAGGTCGTCCGAAGCATGCCGAACACCCCCGCCCGCCTCGGCATGGGCGTCTCGGTCTGGTATGCGACGCCTGCGACCACCGACGAACAGCGAGCGCAGGCCGCCGCGCTGCTCGGCGCGCTCGGCCATCAGCTCGAGGTCGACGACGAGAAGATGGTCGCCATGGCCACTGCCGTGAGCGGCACGGGGCCGACGTACGTGTTCCTCGTCATGGAGGCGCTGATCGACGCGGCGGTCCATCTCGGCTTCCCGCGTCACATCGCCCACGATCTGGTGATCGAGACGCTCGAGGGCTCGACCGTGTTCGCACGCCAGTCCGGTATGCATCCTGCGGAGCTGCGGAACATGGTCACGTCTCCGGGCGGCACGTCCGCGGCCGCGCTTCACGAGCTGGAGGGCGGACGCCTTCGAACCGTCCTGTCGGAGGCGGTCTGGGCGGCGTTCCGCCGGACCGTCGAGCTCGGTGATCAGCTCGAGGCGCGCCTCGAGTCGATCGACGACGCGGGTCGGCCCTCGTCGTGACCGGGAGCATCGGGACGACTCCCACGACGACCTCGGTCGACGTCCGCCGCGCGCCCCTCGGCGCGTTGCGCGATCTCGATCTGCGCTCGCCGACGCGAGACGTGTGGGCTGACGAAGCCGCCATGTGGGATCGGCTTCTCTCGACGTGGGCCGGGCTCGATGAAGCGGCCTGGCATCTTCCCGGCGCAGCGCCGTCGGACGCGGGTGGACCTGACTGGTCGATGGCCGAGCACGTCGGCCACCTCGCTGACTGGCAGGAGCTCGCGATCGACTACGTCGGGACGGCGTTGCAGACCGGCCGCTGGCCCTCCGACGACGACTATGACGGTGGCGATTTCGACCGGTTCAACGAACGTCGCCGAGCGCCGTGGACGACGATGCCGCGCGCCGCGATCGTGGCCCGTCTACGTGCAGCCCGACCTCGCCTGCTCGAGGCAGCGCACCGCCTGACGCTCGAACAGCTGCGCGGTGACGACGCGTGGGGCTGGGTCTACATGACCCTGCACGGTCACTACCTCGATCACCTGACGATCATCGAGCCGTGGGCCGATGTGCTCCGGGACCGGCAGGTCGACGGGGATCCGTTCATCGCCGACCCGCGTCCGGCCGACCACGCCGGGCTGGCCGCCGATGTCGCCGCGATCGATGCGCTGTTCGACGAGCTCGTCCGACCGCTTGCGTGGGAACGCTGGCTGGCTGGCGACGTGACGCCCGGCTGGCCGCTGCGTGACCATGTCGCCCATCTGGCCGATTGGATGGACGAGGGAGCCCGCGCGATCGACGTCTTTCGGGGGTCCGGCGTCTGGCTTTCGGATCCCGAGGAGGGTGTCGACGCGTGGAATGAGCGCCACGTCGTTGAGCGGCGTCACCAGTCGCCGGCCGAGACGCTCCGCCGCTACGACAGCGCGCATGGGCGCCTGCTTGATGCCGCTGGTTCGATGAGCGTCGAGGAGCTCCGGTCGCCTGACGGCTGGAGCTGGGTGTACGACTGCCATCACGGCCACGTGCGCAAGCACCTCGCCATGGCCGGACGGTGGTGCCTCGCGCTCGACTGGCCGCTCGCCTGATGGCCGAAGGATCGACGCAGGCCCCGGCCACAGGCGGTTCTGGGCTCACCATCGAGGCGATCGTCGGTGTCGACTCGCCACGCGAGTTCCGTCTCCATCCGCGAGACCGGGTCGTCGCGTACACGGCCGAAGCGGCCGGGAGCCGCCAGCTGTTCACGTATTCCTTGCGCGGGACAGGCACCCCGCCGGTCCAGGTCACCGCCTCGGACATGCCGGTCGGCGATCCCCAGTGGTCGCCCGATGGCCGTCGCCTCGCGTTCGTCAGAGACGACGAGATCTGGATCGTCGAGACGGACGGGTCGCGACTGACGAAGGTCGTCGGCAAGCCGGGCGGTGGGCGGGACCCGCGCTGGTCGCCGGATGGTCGGCGGCTCGCGTTCATCTCCCGACGCCGTGGCTGGAGCCAGGTCTGGCTGATCGATGCACCCGTGCCGCGTAGAGGTCGTCCGCAGCGCGAACCGCGTGCGCCGATCGCGACGCCGCTGACACGCGCCGGCTTCGACGTCGACGGGCTCGCCTGGTCGCCCGACGGAGCGCAGCTCGCGGTCACCGGGCAGCAAGCCCCGGACGACTTGACCACCTCGCAGATCGCCCTCGTCGACGTTGCGACCGGTGAGAGCCGGATCGTGGCCGGCGCTGGGAGCCATGACACCGGCGCCCGCTGGGCCCCGGACGGGTCGCTCGTGTACGTGAGTGACGACGACGGTTGGTTCCAGGTCATCCGTCGGTCGGCAGACGGGCGCGATCGAATCGCGATCACTGACGGCGAGCGAGAGCACGGCGAGCCGTCCGGCGCCTACGGTTTCGCGCCGCTGCCCTCACCCGACGGCCGGCGAGTCGTGCACATCGATGTCCGCGATGGCCTCGTCGACCTCGTCGTCCGCGACCTCGGCGCGGGTCTGCCCAAACGAGGGCGTGGTCGACCACCGAAGACGCCTCGCACGCTCAGCGCGTCCACCAAGGCGACGAAGATCGTGCCGTGGGACGGGGTCTGGCGGGCGGTCGGCTGGCTGGCGGATTCCGGATGGGTCGCGGCGATCGGCGAGAGCGAGCGTCGGCCCCAGGATCTGTGGCTGCTCCCCGTTCCTGGTGTCGCCCCCGACGGCTCGCGCCCGCGCCAGATCACGAACTCCATGCCCGCCGTGCTCGCCGCCGCGATGCTCGGCACGCGCGTTCCGAGCGGCGAGCGGGTCGTCTTCGCCGCTAGAGACGGGCTGCGCGTGGAAGGGACGCTGTGGCGGCCTGCGAACGCGACCGGAAAGCGCGGTGGCCGAAAGGTCGCGACGGTCGTGTACCCGCATGGCGGACCGACCTGGCAGGCGTATCGGATCTTCCAGCCATTCAAGCTCCTGCTGGTGAACGCCGGATACGCGTTCCTCGACGTCGACTTCCGCGGCTCCACCGGATACGGCCGCGCGTTCCGGCAGGGGAACCACGGCGAGTGGGGCCACGCCGACACCCACGACATGGTCGATGCGGCGCGGTGGGCCGCCGACCAGCCGTGGTCCGACGGACGGTTCGGGATCTTCGGTGGGTCGTACGGCGGCTACATGGTCCTGACGGCGCTCGTCGAGGAGCCGACGCTGTGGTCCGTCGGTGTGGACCTCTACGGTGACTCCGAGATCGCCGAGAGCTATCGGCACGGCGATCGGGTCGGTCGACTCGACTTGCACAAGATGATGGGTGGGCCCGACGATCCAGCACGAGCGGAGGCGTACCGTCGCGGTTCGCCGGTCTACCGTGCGGAACGCATCGAGGCGCCCGTGCTGATCCTCCACGGACGCAAGGACAAGCGCGTCGTGCCGCTGATGACCGAGCGGATGGTCGAGGCCCTCGAGATCGAGGACAAGATCCACGAGGTCCATTGGTACGACGAGGAGGCGCACGGCTGGGAGCGCCGCGAGAATCGTCGCGACGCCTTCGAGCGGATCTATCGGTTCATCACGACGCACATGCCGCCCGACGGAGAGGGGTCGTAGCGAGCGACGCGTCCGCGCTCACCGAATCGAAACGACCGTCCGTTGACGGACGGTCGTTCGGGTTCTGTCGAGCCGGCAGCGTGCCGGCTGCGGGACGATCCGGAGGTCGGACTACCAGCGGCGCGCCGCTTCCAGCACGAGGCCGGAGCTGGCGAGCGCGGACAGGAGCATGAGCGTCCGGAAGGTCCCCGACTTGATGATGTTCTTCATCGTGGTTCCTTCTTTCGTCGATGGTTCGGGAACGGACGGTGTTCCCTGGCCAGCAACGTAAAAGGCGCAGACCGGTAGCAGCCATGGGCCATCAGTACCGGTCAGGTATGGCTCGAGCGGAACGGGTTGCGTGGATGCACCGGTCATCGCGACTGGGTCGCAGCCGACTCGTCAAGCGGGGCGGGTCTCCGGATCGCCGCGACGCATCCCGAGAGCGATCGTCACGATCAGACCCACGGCGATCAGGACGTCGCCGATGCTGAACACGTTGGCCAGGGGCAGGGCGGCCGGGATCGCGAAGATGTCCGTCAGCGGGGCGAGTGCGGGATCGGGCAGCGCGGCGCTGTTTGAAAACCCCGCCTCACTGGCCATCCCGGCCGTCCGCAACGCCTCGACCGTCGTCGGCATGACCCCGTCGTTCGCCACGATCGCCGCCAGATTCGAGATCGCACCGACGGCCACGAGGGCAAGGCCGGGCACGGCGAGGTTGCGCCACACCGCGATCAGCACCATCCCCGTCGACGCGACGTAGATCGCCTCACCGACCCCCGGCGGCAACGTGTCCCCGATCGACGTCGAGAACAGCACGACCTGGATCGCGAGCCCGGCAACGGCGAGCCACGCCCATTCGAACTGCAGCTGCGAGAGCCGCTCGATCCGACCGCCGAGAAGCAGCCCGACTACGACCCCGATCGGGATCGCGATGATGACGAACACGGTCGCCCGGTGTTAGCCCCGTGTGGCGAGGATGTCGTTCAGCTGGGCGATGTGGTCCTCGGCGTGCCCCGTGATGAAGCGGTCGAGGATGGCCGCCGCCGGCATCTCACCAAGTCGCGGATGGGTGCCCACCCGGCCCCGCTCGTCGTCCGTCAACTCCGGAAGTCGCTCCTCCCAGGCCCTCAGGCCGTCATCGACGCGTCGGAATAGGACCCGTAACGGGAGGCTTCGATCGCGATCGATGATCCCGAGCCGGACGGCATCGTCTGCCGTCCGCCCGAATGGCGTAGCTGCGACGCCGTCCCCGTCGATCACGCGCTCCATCTCGCCGAGCCAGAACGGCAGCATCTCCTCGACGTGCGCGAGGACCTCGCGGGGCCCCCATGACGCCTCAGGACCGGTCCCGTAGTCCTCGGCGAGCTGCCACGGTTCGCCCGCCATCACCCGGGGGGCGAGGTCCGCGTATGCCTTTCGTGCAGCCGCGATGCGTTCGACGTCGTCCATGCCGCCAGTGTGGCATGCCCGGCGTACGATGGCGCCACTGACCACGCCTCGACGCCCGCCGGCGGACGGGGCCGGACGCGCATGCAGCGGAGAAGCGCGATGACCGAGACGCTGTCGCGGGGTGCGGCCAACCAGGCCGGCGCCCGGGTCGACGCGGACGCCTACGCGAAGGCAGCCGATTTCCTGCCGCTCGACGGGATCGACCACGTCGAGTTCTGGGTCGGCAATGCCCGTCAGGCCGCCGCGTACTACCGAGCCTTGTGGGGCTTCACGCCCGTCGCGTTCAGCGGCCTCGAGACGAAGGTCCGTGATCGTGCGAGCTACGTGATGGTCCAGAACGACATCCGGTTCGTGTTCACGGCACCGCTGACACCCGATGGCGAGATCGCAGAGCACGTCCGCGAGCACGGCGACGGCGTCCACGACATCGCGTTCCGTGTCGCGGATGTCGCTTCAGCGTGGCGCGAGACGACGTCGCGCGGCGCCGTGTCCGCGCTTGAGCCGACCGAGATCGACGGTCGCGACGATGGGACGCTCCGCAAGGCGTCGATCCGGACGTACGGCGAGGTGTTGCACTCGTTCGTCGACCGGAGCGATTACCACGGTGTCTTCGCGCCCGGCTATCGGAAGGTGAAGGCGCCGCCGAAGGCGGCAGGTGGGCTCAGCCTCCTCGAGGTCGACCACTGCGTCGGCAATGTCGACCTCGGCCAGATGGACGCGTTCGTCGACTTCTATCGAGATGTCCTCGGATTCGCGCAGCTGATCCACTACGACGACAAGGTCATCCATACCGAATACAGCGCGCTGATGTCGAAGGTCATGACCAACGGCAACGGCCGCATCAAGTTCCCGATCAACGAGCCTGCGACCGGCAAGAAGAAGAGCCAGATCCAGGAATACCTCGACTGGTATCGCTCCCCGGGCTGCCAGCACATCGCGCTGCGGACCGAGGACATCGTCGGGACGGTTCGGCGACTCCGTGACAACGGGGTCGAGTTCCTCGGGCTCCCGCACGAGTACTACGCGACGCTCGCAGACCGCGTCGGCGACGTCGGCGTGCCCATGGAGACCCTTGAGGAGCTCGGCATCGAGGCCGACCGCGACGAAGAGGGCTACCTCCTCCAGATCTTCACGCGGCCGGTCCAGGATCGACCGACGTTCTTCTTCGAGATCATCGAGCGCCACGGCTCACGCGGCTTCGGGGTCGGCAACTTCAAGGCGTTGTTCGAGGCGATCGAGCGGGAGCAGGCGAAGCGCGGGAACCTCTAGCGAGACTCCCGCGCAACGGTGATCCAGCTGGGCCTCAGGGCGCGAGATCGGCCGGGGGCACCAACTCCCCGGATTCCACCGGGGCCCAGTTCTCAGGACCGAGGTCCGCGAAGGGGAACGTTGCCAGGAAGCCGGCGCAGTCGACGCCGGCCGGGGCATCCCCGGAGAGCCAGATCGAGATCTGCTGCGGCGAGCCGTCCTTGACGACGATCCTCGACCACGCGCCGATGGGTTCGCCCCGGATCGTGCTCTCCTCGACCGTGCCGGCGAGGGCCCAGGTTTGACCGTCCCGGGCGACACACCCCAGCCGGACGGTGTGGATGCCCTCGCGCAGCCTGATGACGGCCGTGCCGGTGACGTTCGCGCCACTGGCGACGGCATCGACCTCCGTCGACCCCATTGCCGCCCCGTCGCCTCGGAAGTGCACCGTGCCGCCGAACGATCCGGTCTGGCTCGGTGTGGGAGTCGGGGCTGACGACGTCGGCGAGGGGCTCATGGTCGGCGTGGCCGTAGGCACGGGGGTGGGCGGGCCGCCGACTCCGGCACCTGACGGCCGAAGGATGGCGAAGCCGGCCACCGCGACGACGACGACCGCGGCGAGGGCAAACAAGGGTTTGAGATAGCTGTTCACGTGGGAATCCCTCCAGGAGATCCACCGCGCGCGCTGCTGCGGCTGACGCATGATCCGTTCCTCGATCACGTCGAGGACGTGGTCGGGTGCGGACGCACTGTCATCCGCGAAGTAGTCGCGAAGCACGAGTTCGACGTCGGGGCTGCGGTTCATGCGGAGTGACCTCCCACGACGGTCGACCGTGCGTCCGCCTCGATCGCGGCGCGCATGGCGCGGTGTGCATGGTGGAGACGGGATCGGATCGTGCCCCCCGAGACGCCGAGCATCTCGGCGATCACGGCTGGCT
>JBKPMM010000183.1:0-39839 GCA_046732155.1 Chloroflexota bacterium
CGACGGCCTCGACGACGATCGACCCATCGGCCGGATCCTGTCTCGCCGCGAGGTCCTGGCGCTGATCGGCATGAGCGGTACCGCCGCGTTCCTCGCGGCCTGCACGCCCGGCGGCGGTTCGACGTCGGCGTCGGCTGCGACTTCGGCGGGCTCGAGCGCGAGTACGACAGCCGCCGCAACGGCCCTCGCGTCCGCCGCGATCGCGACCGCTCTGCCGTCGTGCGTCGTGGCCCCTGAGCTCACCGAAGGCCCGTATTACGTCGATGTCGAACTCGAGCGCTCCGATATCCGGACGAACACGGCGGACGGGGTCGCGTCCGAGGGAGCGCCGCTCACGATCGAATGGATCGTATCGCAGGCCGACGGTTCGGCATGCATGCCGATGGAGGGCGCGATCGTCGACGTGTGGCACTGCGACGCGCTCGGCGTGTATTCCGACGTCCAGGGCAACACGCGGAACTTCCTGCGCGGCTTCCAGCGGACCGACGCGTCCGGGAAGGCGACGTTCCAGACGATCTATCCGGGCTGGTATCAGGGCCGCGCGGTCCATATCCACTTCAAGATCCGGACAGACCCGAACGCGAGCGCCGGCTTCGAGTTCACCTCACAGCTGTTCTTCGACGACGACCTCAGCCGATCCGTGTACTCCAGCGGGGTGTATGCGCAGAAGGGCGCGCAGGACGTGCCGAACGCGCAGGACGGCATCTTCAACCAGAGCGGCGGCGCGACGCTGCTCGCCGTGACGAAGGAGGGCGACGGCTACAAGGCCTCGTTCCCGATCGCGGTCCAGCTCACGTAGTGAACAGTTGCGCGGCGCCTCGGCCGCGCGGCTGGTCCGCCCGGGTCTGCCAGTCTCGTTTTGGCGCACAGGACGTGTCGGAGACCGTCCAGCGGTGTCGTGTGGGTCTCACAGACCCGCGGGGCTCACTAAACGGCCCGTCAACGACGTACGACATCCGGAAACGGGAGTGTGGCGCTCGAGCGCCGACGCCCGGAGGCGTTCCGCTCCCCGACGACCGGACGCGGTCCGCTCGTTAGCGCTTCTGGCGCCTCCCGAGCACGCGCCACAGCCGCGACCCCGCGATGATCGCGCCGATGATCGCCCCGATCGTCAGCCCCCTAAGGAAGTTCGCGGTCGTCGGGTCGTCGTCTCGGTCGCTCATGTCGGTCGCCCCGGATTAGGGCCGAGGACGGCGATCACCGACACGATGCCGATGCCGAGCCACGCGACGATCGACGCACCGAGCAGGTGGTAGTCACCGAGCGTCAGCACGGCGATCCCCAACCGGCTGAAGATCGCGTCCCCGGCCCACGCGCCGAGGATCGCAGCCGCGACGATCAGCGGGAGTCGGCCGCCGGCCGAGCCACGGATCGCGACGGACAACGCTGCGTGGAATACACCGACCAACACCGACAGGACCAGCGACGGCTCGATATTCACGCGCTGAGCAGCGCGGCCTCGGGTCCAACGGCACGCTCGGCGGGCACCGCGATCCGACCACCACCGAGGACCTCGTCGCTGTCGTAGAGGACCGCGGCCTGACCAGGCGCCGCCGCCCAGACCGGGACGTCGGTCGTGACCTGCCATCGTCGGTCACCGAGCGACGCGACGGTTGCGGGGATCGGGGCAGCCCGGTGGCGGATGCGCACCGATGCGCGGAACGGTGAACCCGGCACGACCGGGGCGATGAACGACGCACGCTCGATCGTCAGCTGGGTCGTCTCGAGATCCTCGCGGCGGCCAAGCTGGATGGTGTTCGACACAGGATCGATCCGCGAGACGTAGCGGGGAGCGCCGAGGGCCACCCCGAGCCCCTGGCGCTGCCCGATGGTGTACGCGGCCGTGCCCGCATGCTCCCCTACCCTCGAGCCGTCGACGTCGAACAGCGGACCCGGGATCGGCTCCCAGCCCGCGCGGGTTCGCAGCGCATCGCGGTAGTCGCCGCCGGGCACGAAGCAGATCTCCTGGCTCTCGGGCTTATCGGCCGTCACGAGATCCAGCGAACGGGCGACTGCGCGAACCTCGGGCTTCGTCAGCTCGCCGAGCGGGAACCGCGCGTGTTCGAGCTGGTCGCCGCGCAACCCGTACAGGAAGTAGGTCTGATCTTTGTCCTCGTCGCGGGCGCGATACAGCCGGGCACGGCCGTCGTCGCCCACCAGGCGACGCGCGTAATGACCGGTCGCGACCGCGTCGCACTCGTAGAGATGACGCGCTCGGCCGAGCAGCGCCCCGAACTTCACATACGTGTTGCAGTCGACGCATGGGCTCGGCGTCCGACCGTCCAGATACGCGTCGAGGAAAGGCTGGAGGACACCCGCGTCGAACTCGCGCTCGAGGTTCATGACGTAGAACGGGATGCCGAGCTGAGCGGCGACCCGCCGCGCGTCATCGGCCGCGTCGAGCGAGCAGCAACTCTTCTTGAACTCCGAATACGTGTCGGCGACATCGTGGAGGCGCATCCAGACGCCGACCACGTCGTGTCCCTGCTGGTGCAGGATCGCAGCAGCGACCGACGAGTCGACGCCGCCCGACATCGCGACGAGGATCCGGCTCACGCCGTGACTCCCTGCCCGAGCGGATCCCGAGCGACCGTGGCGGCTCCCGTCCGCATCGAGGCGATGACCCGCGGGACGACCTCAGCCGCTGTCGCGACGTCGTCGTCGGTGGTCGTCCGACCGAGTGACAACCGCAACGCACCGCGCGCCTCATCCTCCGGGTAGCCCATCGCCGAGAGGACGTGGCTCACCTCGGTCGACCCGGTCGTGCATGCCGACCCGACGGACGTCGCGATCCCTTCGAGGTCGAGCGAGAGGCTGACCGCGGACCCATCCGTGCCGCGTGCGATGATCGAGAGCAGGCCCGGCAGCCGATCGGTCGGGTGGCCGGTCAGCTCGGTATCGGGCACCTCGAGGACCGCATCCGCGAGCCGGTCGCGCGACGCCCGCAAGCGCTCGACGGTCCGTGCGCGCTCGGCGACGCACAGCTCATATGCCTTCGAGAGTCCGACCGCGCCGGCGACGTTCTCGGTCCCGGCCCGGCGATGACGCTCCTGCTCTCCGCCGTGCTGCTGCGACAGGATGTGCGTGCCGTGCTTGACGTACAGGGCGCCGATCCCCTTGGGCCCTTCGAACTTGTGGCCGCTGATCGAGACGAGATCGACACCGAGCTCGCGCAGGCGCAGGTCGACGTATGGTGCCGCCTGGATGGCGTCGACATGGAGAAGGATGCCCTTCCGGCCGCGCACCTTCTCGGCGATCTCGGCGATGGGCTGGATCGTGCCGACCTCGTTGTTGGCCAGCATGATCGACACGAGGATCGTCCGGTCCGTCAGGGCGGCGTCGAGCTCGTCCGGGTCGACCCGGCCGTAGCGATCGACCGGCAGCTCGACGATCTCGAACCCGAACTTCTCGAGGTAGCGGAGCGCGTGGCCGACGGCGTGATGCTCGACCGACGACGTCACGATCCTGTGGCCGCGCGCCTTGCCGGCCCACGCGGCGCCCTTCAGGGCGAGGTTGTTCGCCTCTGTCCCACCGGAGGTGAAGACGACTTCGCGCGCCTCGACGCCGAGATCCGTTGCCAGTCGGTCGTGAGCATCGTCGAGCGCGGCACGAGCCACGCGCCCGAACGCGTGCGCTGACGACGGGTTCCCGAAAGACTCCGTGAGGAACGGCAGCATCGCGTCGACGACCTCGCGGCGGACGGGGGTCGTCGCCGCGTGATCGAGGTAGATCGGCATCGCGCCCGATCGTACACCGCTCGTCGCCGCCCCTCCGTGGAGGGGTCGGGGGCGGGGCGACCTCCGCGCGGCGGGTCGCTATGTGGTCGTCGCGGTCACCTGGTACAGCCGCCCGTTGATCGTCACGGCGTAGAGCTCGCCGGCCTCGCTCTCACCGAAGGACGTGACGTTGAGGATCGTGTCGCGACGCATCCACAGACTCGCGCCCTCGGCCGGCATCGTGTAGAACCGCCCGCTGCAGAAGTCGGCGAAGACGTAGAGTCCCGCGAGCGCCGGATAGGCCGATCCGCGGTAGACGTAGCCGCCCGTGATGGAGCAGTTGCCGCCGGTGTGGCCGTACTCCGCGACCGGGAGCGTCTTGCCCGACGTGCTGCAGCTGGTCGCGTTGTAGCAGTGCTTGCCCTCCATCACATTCCAGCCGTAATTCCGCCCGCCGTGGTAGGCCGGAGGCTCGCGGTCGATCTCCTCGTACCGGCTCTGGCCCACATCCGCGATGAACAGCGAGCCGGTCGCCCGGTCGAATGAGATCCGCCATGGGTTGCGCAGGCCATACGCCCAGATCTCGTCGAGACCTGGAGTCGCGCCGCGGAACGGGTTGGTGGTCGGGATCGCGTAGCGGCGATAGGGGCCCGAGCCGCTGCCGCCCGGGTTGATCCGCAGGATCTTGCCGAGGAGGTTCTTGGTCTTGCTCTGGGCGTTGTGCCCGGGATCGCCGGCGCCGCCGCCATCACCCGTCGAGATGTACAGGTATCCGTCGGGGCCGAACGCCATCCCGCCGCCATTGTGGTTCGAGTGGGCGCTGTGCTCGATGACCAGCATCGGCTCGAGCGTCGAGCGCGACGTCCAGCTACCGGACGCGTTCGCGCGCAGCCGCGCGACGACGATGTCGCCGCCCGTCCGCGTGTAGTAGACGTACAACCGGCGGTTCAGCTCGAACTGGGGATGGAATACGAGCCCCAGGAGGCCGCGCTCGCCGGACGAGTCGCCGATCAGCCTTCGTAGGTCGAGGAACGTGCCGGCATTGAGAGCACCGTTCTGGTAGACGCGCACGACGCCCCGCTTCTCCACGAGGAACAGCCGGTTCGACCCGTCCCCGGCGTTCGTGACCTGGGTGAGCGCCTGGAGGCCGCTCGCGCGGAGCGGGAGCCCGATCGTCGTGGCTCCACGGGCGACGCTGGCGGGCACGATCGTCATCAGGAGGAGGGCGGTCAGGCCGGCGAGGGCCGCCAGCCGCGCGTGGCGCGGTCGATGATGGGTCATGCCGTCACCCTACACCGCGGTCGAGGCCGTTCGCCACCAGACATCGGTCGGCCCGGGATAAGGAACGAGATCAGTCTGATCCGAACGCGCGATGCAGGATCCGCGCCATCTCGCCGCGGTTCACCGTCCGCGTCGGACAGAACAGGCCAACCCCGCATCGGTCGATGAGGGCCGCGTCCGCAACGGCGTTGATGGACGCCTCGGCGCCGATCCCGTCATCGTCCGTGTAGTGATCGGTCGCGCTCGGAGGCAGCTCCAACGCGTGGGCCAGGATCACCGCCAGGAACTGCCGCGTCACCATCGCGGACGGACAGAACCGGCGCGTCCCACACCCGTTCATGATCTCGGCGGCGGCGACCCTGTCGTGGTAGGTCTCGAAGCGTGACCCCTCGTCGTCATCGAAGAAGTCCCGTGTCGTCGCCGGCAACCGCATCAGTCGCGAGAGGAACACCGCCAGCTCATCGCGGTGCGTGACGTTGTACGTGCAGAAAAGCAATGGGTCGCAGCCCGCGGCCATGCCGACGCTCAGGCCCCACGCGGCGTCGACGGCGAAGGGCGTCGAGCCGTAATCGTTGACGCAGGTCGAGCCTCGACTCAGTACCCGCGCCGTGCTGCCGCTGATCGACAACCGTACGTACGCGCAGTCGTTCGACTCGCTCGACTCGGTGAACAGTCGCCAGAGGTCGACGGCGTAGCGCAGCGTGTATATGCCCGACGGCAGCCCGGTGATATCGATCCATTGGTAGGCGAAGTTCCACGGGTACTTGTCGCCCCAGCCGACGGAGATGCCGGTGCGCGTCGAGGTCGATGACCGTGTCCCGCAGCCTGATTCCGCGTAATGGGGGGTCTCGGGTGCGCGCGGCAGCGAGAGGAATCGCGGCGTGGTGTCGAAGAAGCAGAAGCCGATCTTGCTATCGCGGAGGGTGCCCCGCGTCGACCAGAGGTGGTAGTTCGCCATCCGCTTGACGTGGTAGTGGTCGTGCCCGTCACCGGCGTACACGAGCTGCGCTCCCGTATGGACGCGACGCACCGTGCCGTCGCTGCGGTAGACGACCTGATCGACGGCGAACGGCTGACTCGTGGTGGACCGACGGCCGCGCACCTCGAACGGCCCGGCGCCGTAGTTGAGGATGATCGTCGTAAACCGGAGCACCTTGCGGCCGCTCGAGGTCCGGACGACCCGCAGGTCGGCGATGCGGTCCGCCCGGAGGTCCGGTAGCAGATCGGAAGCGGCCGCGACCTGTGCGGGTGGTGCGACGAGCACGAGCGTTCCGGCCAGCCCGATGAGGACGCAGATGCGGCGAAGGATCGGGTAGCGGCCCCGGCGACGCATGCCGCGGACCTTACACGTCGACGGTCAGCCGACAGCGGACGGTTCTGTGGCCCGGCGCAGGTCCTCGGCACGGCCAGCCTCTCGCCGCCGGTCGTGCTGCGAAAGCAACCGTTTCCGGAGCCTGATCGACTCAGGCGTGACCTCGACGAGCTCGTCCGCCGCGATGAACTCGAGCGCCGATTCGAGCGTGAGCGGGCGCGGCGGGGTCAGCCGCAGCGCTTCATCGTGCGCGTGGGTGCGGATGTTGGTGAGCTTCTTCTCCTTGGTCGGGTTCACGTCCATGTCCCCCGACCGGCTGTTCTCACCGACGATCATCCCTTCGTACACCTCGATGCCCGCCCCGATGAACAGCTCCGCGCGCTCCTGGAGGTTGAACAGCGCGTAGGCGTTGCTCGTTCCCGAGCGGTCCGCGACGAGGACACCACTGGTGCGATGCGTTACGTCTCCCGCCCACGGCCCGTACCCCTCGCCGATCTGGTGCAGCAGCGCCGTCCCCCGGGTATCCGTGAGGAGCTGCCCCCGGTAGCCGATGAGGCCACGTACCGGAAGCACGTATTCCATCCGGACGCGACCGTCCGCGTCCGTCGTCATCTGCTCCAGGCGCCCCTTGCGGCCGGCCATGGCTCCCTGCACCTCGCCGATGTAGTCGGGCGGGATGTCGATCGTGATGCGCTCGTACGGCTCGTGGGTTTCGCTATCGACCGTGCGGAGCAGCACTTCGGGGCGTGACACGGTGAGCTCGTAGCCCTCGCGACGCATCTGCTCGATCAGCACCGCGAGCTGGAGCTCGCCGCGGCCGCGGACTTCGAAGGCGTCGGTGCCCTCGGCGGGTCGTACTTCGATCGAGACGTTGCCGAGGACCTCCTTGTCGAGCCGAGCCTTGATCTGGCGGCTGGTCACGTAGCGTCCCTCGCGACCCGCGAGCGGCGAGGTGTTGACGCCGAATGTCATCCGAAGCGTCGGGGCGTCGACATCGAGCCTCGGCAATGGGCTCGGAGCGTCGGGATCCGTGAGGGTGTCGCCGATCGTGACGTCGGGGAGGCCGGCGACGCTGACGATGTCGCCCGGACCCGCGTCCGGGATGTCGACGCGATCGATGCCATGCGCGGTCTGGAGCGTCGTCACGGTCCCGCTGAGCGTCACGGTGCGACCCGGCTCGACCGCGCCGGAGGTGTCGTCTGCCTCGTCACGGACGACCGTGATGCGTTGCCCGACGCGGATCGTGCCGTTCCACACCCGCCCGACGGCCATCCGCCCCACGTATTCATTCGCCGACAGGTTCGTGACGAGCAACTGGAGCGGATGATCGGGCGTGTACGTCGGAGCGGGCGTCACGTCGACGAGGAGGTCGAGGAGCGGTCGAAGGTCCTCGCCCGGGTCATCGAGTGATGTGGTTGCCGTCCCGGCCTTCGCGTTGGTGAAGACGACCGGGAAGTCGATCTGCGCGTCGGTCGCCCCGAGATCGATGAACAGCTCGTAGATCGCGTCGAGGACCTCCGCCGGGCGCGCGTCCGAGCGGTCGATCTTGTTGAGCGCGACGACGACCGGCAGATGGCGGGCCATCGCCTTCTGCAACACGTAGCGGGTCTGCGGCAGCGGTCCCTCGGCGGCGTCGACGAGGAGCAGCACGGAGTCCACCATCAGCAGCGAGCGTTCGACCTCGCCGCCGAAATCGGCGTGCCCCGGCGTATCGACGATATTGAGCCGCACGTCGCCGTAATCCACGGTCGTCTGCTTCGCCAGGATCGTGATGCCCTTCTCGCGTTCGAGGTCCATCGAGTCCATCACGCGGTCGACCACCGTCTGGTTGGTGCGGAAGGCGCCGGTCTGGCGGAGCATGGCGTCGACGAGCGTCGTCTTGCCGTGATCGACATGGGCGACGATCGCGACGTTGCGGATGTCGTCGCGGGTGCGGGTGGGCATGGCGACGGAGTGTCGCACACAGTCGGTCGTGGGCGCCGCGGCCCCGATGCAGCGGTTGTGCGCCGCATCGAGATACCGCGAGGCTGACGACTGCTAGCATCGAGTCCGTGACCGTCGCCGCCGTGATCCTGTCCGCGACCACCGAGGCCGCCCTCGCCGACACGCTCGGCCAGCCTCGTGTCCGGCGGCTGGTGGATATCGCGTGGTCGGGTGGCGCGTTGCCTGTGGTCGTCGTTGCGCCGGACCCTGATGGCGCGGTCGCCGCGAGCCTTGTCGGCAGCGAGGCTGTCTACGGCACGCCTGCCCCGCCCGAAGCGGGCCCGGCGGGTCAGATGGTGCGTGGCGCGGAGGTGGCACGAGCCGAGGTCAGCGACATCAGCGCTGTGCTGCTGTGGCCCGGGCGGATGACCTGGGTCGGGCCGGAGACCGTCACGTCGCTCATCGAGGCGCACGGCATGTCGCCCGGATCCATGCTGCGACCGGGCTGGCAGGGCGAGGTCGGCTGGCCGGTGCTCCTGCCGCTCAGTGCGCTCGATCATCTGCGAGCCGTCGCCCCCGAACGGATGCCGGACGATGTCGTCCGCGAGGTGTCGAGCTACGTCGCGACCCAGGTCGTCGACGTCGGCGATCCCGGCGTCCATTTCGACGCCGACACGCCCATCGGTGAACTGCCGCCGTACGAGGGGCCACCCGAGCCGCCAGGCGGACACCGGCACGAGTGGGGCGACGCAGTGGACGAGCGCGGCGTCGACGAGGACGTCCCGGGCGAAGGTCGGGGCCTCGCGCCGTACCCGCAGGCCGAGGATGACGCCGCAGTCGACCTCGACTGAAGGCTGACCTGAGCCCTTCGCGGCGCCGACGCGTCGCCGTCGGTTGTCTCACCGCGGTCGTCGTCGTCGCCGCCGTCGCCGTGGTCGCGTTCCTGTGGTGGGCGCGCCCGCAGGCACTGCTTCCTGAAGCTGACGCAGCCCTGGCATCCACGCCAGCCGCGACGTTCGAGGCCGGCACGGATGGCCGGCTCACGTGGACGCCGACCGCGGCCGCGCCGACGACGGGCCTCGTCCTGTACACCGGCGGCAAGGTGCCGCCCGCCGCCTACGCGCCCGCTGCGCGGTCGATCGCGGAGCAGGGCTTTCTGGTGTCGATCGTGCCGGCGCCTTTGAACCTCGCGATCCTCGACACGAATGCCGCGGACCGGGTCATCGAGGACCATCCGGAGATCGCGTCGTGGGCCGTCGGCGGGCATTCGCTCGGTGGCTCGTCCGCGGCCCTGTTCGTGGACGGCCATCCTGGCGTCGTTCGCGGACTCGTGCTCTGGGCGTCGTACTCGTCGGTGGACCTTTCAGGAGACGGGCTGCGCGCGCTCGTCGCATATGGATCGCTCGACGCCGGCGCCGCGTCGTACACCGACCCGGAGAACCTTGCGCAGCTCGGGGCGAACGTGACCGTCGACCTGATCGACGGTGGCAACCACGAACAGATGGGCTGGTACACCGGCCAGCCGAACGACCTGCCCGCGACGATCAGCCGTCAGGCCCAGCAGGATCGGGTGATCGCGGCGACCGTCGCGCTGCTTCTGGAACTCGGCCCGACCTCTCCTTAGGCCAGGGCTACCGGCAGGACCAGCGGGACGAAGTAGCTCGCGAACATCGCCGCGGCAGCGATCGCGACGCGTCGGCGGTCGTCGGGCGTCGCCGGCGGGAGGAGATCGGCGGGATGCGGCCGGGTCAAGACGAGCACCCCACCGACGGTCTCGAGTGGGAGGAGGATCTGGCCCTGGGTGATCGCGATGAGGGCACGGATACCACCGATGACGATGAGGACGATGCACACAGGTTGGATCGCGTGGATCGCCCAGGCCGACCAGCGCGTCAGCCCACGGATGAGGGTCACCATGACGATCAGTGTCGCCGCCACGTTTGCCGTCAGGATGAGGAGGAGCGGCCAAACGGCGGCGACGCGTTCCGCATGGATGCCGCCGGTGGTCACAGGGACGAGCACGAGCCCGATGGCGGCGAGGATCGCCAGGATCGCGAACAGGAACCGCGCCCAGCGTCGGTACTGGTCGAGGCCACGCAGGTCGTCTGCCGCCGCGCCGGGCGTGGTCGCTGGCTCGCTCACCCGGCGATGCTAGTCGACGGCGGTCACCGGTTGTTCCGAGCGCGCACGGATCGCGTCGCGGAGGCGGGCGATCGGGATCGTCGCCACCGCGATCCCACCCACCACCAGCCCGACGCCCGCGAGCTGGGCCGGCGATGGCCGCTCGCCAAGCAGCACCATGCTCAGCCCGACCGAGACGACCGGCTGCACGAGCAGGATCAGCGACGTGACGACGGCGGGTAGTCGCGGCAACGAGATCGAGATGAACAGATAGCCGAGCGACTGCGACGTAAGCCCGAGCACGGCGAGCCAAAACAGGCTCTGGAGCGGCGGTGTGAGATCGAGATCGCCGATGGCGAGGCCGACCACGGTGGCGACGGCGGCGGTCGCGACGGTCGCGATCGCGACGGGGCCCGCCGGCCTCCGCGGGTCCCGCCCGCCGAGGCGGATGATCAGCAGGTACCCCGAATAGCAGAGTGCGGTGGCGATGCCCAGCAGGACGCCGAGCTCGGGGTTGCTGCCGTAGGCTCCCGCACCGATCACGCCACTGATCAGCACGACCCCCGCAAGAACGATCGGGACCGCGATGAGCGTATTGCGCGACGGCCGCTCCCCGAAGACCAGCCACGCGACGACGCCGACCACAAGGACCTGGAGGTTGCCGAGGACCGTCGCGAGACCCGCCCCGACGTATTCGATGGCGTGGTGCCAGAAGGTGAGGTCACCGGCGAAGAAGACACCGGCGATCAGTGCCAGCCGGACGGCACGACGCGGCAGCGGCCCGTAGCGCCGCTGCTCCGCGAACGCGACCGCACCGAGTAACGGCAGTCCGAACAGCGCACGGAACACGGTCCCGGTCGACGGTGTGACATCCGCCCAGAGATAGAAGATCCCGGAGAAGGCGATGCACAGCGCGCCCGCGAGCGCCGCGAGGCGTGGCCGATGAGCGATCGCGTCGAGCGGCGGGATCCCCAGTCCGGTCTCGCGGGCAGTGGCCGGCTCGCCGGCGCCGCTCACGTCCCGGTCGGCTTCGGCGGGACGCCGACGAACTTCAGGCCGAGCTCCTCGAACTGCTCCGTCTCCGGTGGTGACGGTGCCTCGAGCATCGGGTCGCTGCCCGATTGGGTCTTCGGGAACGCCATGACCTCGCGGATGTTGGTCTGGCTCGCGAGCAGTGCTGCCCAGCGATCGATACCCAGCGCGATCCCACCGTGCGGCGGCGCGCCGTATTCGAACGCGTCGAGGACGGCGCCGAACTTGTCGCGCATCCCCTCGAGCGTCTGACCCTGGAGGAGGAAGCTGCGCTCGAGGAGGTCGCGTCGGTGGATCCGGACCGACCCACCGCCGAGCTCCCAGCCGTTGAGCACGAGGTCGTACTGCATCGCGCGCGCACGACCCGCCGGATCGTCGGGCGACGGCTTTCCTGGATCACCCGAGGCGGTCACGAGCAGCGCCTCGTCCTCCGGGACGACGCCGCTGAACGGGTTGTGGGTCGCGTCCCAGCGGTGGTTCTCGGCGTCCCACTGGTACATCGGGAAGCGATTGACCCACGCATAGGCGAGGACGTTCGGGTCCGCCAGCCCGAGGCGCTCACCGAGACCGGCTCGGAGGCGACCGAGGACATCCGCCACGACCGGCGCGGCGTCGGCGACGATCAGGATCAGGTCCCCATCCGAAGCTCGCGTCGCGTCGATGACCGCTCGCTGGATGTCGTCCGACAAGAACTTCGCCGCAGGCCCGCTCAGCCCCTCGGGCGACACGCTCAGGTGGACGAGGCCCTTCGCACCGAAGCGCTTCGCCAGCTCGGTCAGCTCGTCGGTCTCCCGCCGGCTCGCGCCGCCGAGGCCTGGGGCGACGATCGCCTTGACCCGTCCGCCCGAGGCGAGCGCTTCGTCGAACACGCGGAATCCCGACCCGCCCTCGAGCGGCGGTCCCAGATCGATCAGCTCCATCCCGAAGCGGACATCCGGCTTGTCCGACCCGAAGCGCTCCATCACCTCGTCGTACGTGAACCGGGGGAACGGCACCTCGGCGAGCGGGCGGTCCGGTCGGGTGGCGCGCGACACGTCGATGACCATCGATTCGATGAAGGACATCACCGCGTCCTCATCGATGAAGCTCATCTCGAGGTCGAGCTGGGTGAACTCGGGTTGCCGGTCGCCGCGCAGGTCCTCGTCGCGGTAACAGCGGGCGATCTGGAAGTAGCGGTCGATCCCGGCGACCATCAGCAACTGCTTGAGCTGCTGCGGGCTCTGCGGAAGCGCGTACACGCTCCCGGGCTGGAGCCGCGACGGGACGATGAAGTCGCGCGCCCCCTCGGGTGTCGACTTGATCAGCGTGGGCGTCTCGACCTCGACGAAACCGGCGGCGTGATGCGCCTCGCGGATCGCCTGCACCATCCGGCTCCGCAGGAGCAGCCGCTCCGTCATCGGCTGGCGCCGGATGTCGAGGTAGCGGTATTTGAGCCTAAGGCTCTCGTCGACCGGCTTGTCCGGCTCGTTGATGTAGAAGGGCGGCGTCTTCGCCTCGGACAGGATGTCGATCTCGCTCGCCTGGAGCTCGATCTCACCCGTCGGCATGCGCCGGTTCTCGGTCCCCGGCAGCCTCGGCGCGACCTGCCCAGCGGCTGTCACGACGAACTCGTTCCGGACACGGCTAGCGGTCTCGTGCGCCTCCGGCGCGTCCGCCTTGTCGATCACGACCTGGGTGATGCCGTGGCGGTCACGAACGTCGAGGAAGATCAGCTGGCCGTGATCGCGGCGTCGGTGGACCCAGCCCGCCAGGCGCGCGTGGATCCCGGCGTCGGCGGCACGCAACTCACCGGCGGTATGGGTGCGATAGGGCGTGGCGAGACCCGGACTGGACGCTGACATGGCCGGCGTATCGTACGGGAACCGTCTTGCCGAGGAGGCGTCCGATGCTGTCCGACCAACAGGTGTACGCGGCGATCCCGACCGCCGATCTAGACACCGCGCGCCGGTTCTACGAGGAGGTCCTCGGGTTCGTACCCCGCGAGGCGAATCCGGCCGGCATCTACTACGACGCAAGCGGCGGGACCTACTTCGTCCTGACGCGCAGCAGCGGCAAGGCGTCCGGGTCGCACACGCAGATGGCCTTTCGCGTCTCGGACATCGAAACGGAGGTGCGCGACCTCCAAAGCCGCGGCGTCACGTTCGAGGAGTACGAGACGCCCAAGACGGTCGATGGCATCGCAACGATCCCGATCGGACGGACTGCGTGGTTCCGGGATCCCGAAGGGAATCTCATCGGGATGATCCAGTTCAACGCCTGATCACCCGCCTCGGTCCCGGGCCCTTCCCACCCGATTCGGGTGATGCTCGCGTGAACGAGGACGGCCTATAGTCGGCGCCCCGCGGCGGATCCGAGACCGCCCGGTCGAGGAGGGGCATGTCGGCCATCATCCCGCGCTGGGAGTGGCGCACCTTCGGCTCCCGTTTCGGGCTGGCCGACGAGCGTTTCGCGGCTCTCGAGTCCAGCGGTATCCAGGAAAGCGACGAGATCTACCTGCTGGGTGCCGGCACCGGCAACGCCAAGATCCGCGCGGACCTGATGGACATCAAGCTGTTGCGCGAGACCCAGCATGGGCTCCAGCGCTGGGAGCCCGTCATGAAAGCGCCGTTCCCGCTGTCCGCGGATGACGCGCGGCGCGCATTCGAGACGCTCGAGACGCCCGCACCGGATCTTCCACGTGAGAGCTCGACGCTCGACGAGTTCCTGGCCGACGTCGCCGGGCCCGCCGGCCCGCTTCGCCGCGTCGACGTCCACAAGCGGCGCGTCCGCTACACGGTCAACGGCTGCACCTCCGAACTGAGCGACATCACGGCGAATGGCCGGCCGAGCCGAACGATCGCGATCGAATCGACCGATCAGGGCGCCGTCCTCGAGGCCGTCCAGCAGATGGGCCTCGGCGGCTACCGGAACATGGACTACACCGCGGGGCTGGCGTCGATCATCGACGGCGAACCCGAGCGGTTCGCGGTGATCGACGTCGGGACCAACTCCGTCAAGTTCCGTATCGGCGAGCGGACGCCCGACGGCTGGCGGACCGTGACCGACCGGGCGGAGATCACGCGGCTGGGAGAAGGACTCACCGAAGGCGGTGACATCACGGCGGACGCGCAGACCCGGACCTCGGACGCGATCGCGGCGATGGTCGATGCAGCCACCGCCGCGGGCGCGCGGGCGATCGTGGCCGTCGGGACCGCAGGCCTGCGGGCGGCGAGGAATGGGGCCGCCGTGGTGGACTCCATCCGCGAGCGGACGGGCGTCACGATCGAGATCATCGCGGGCGACGAGGAGAGCCGCCTCGCCTACCAGGGTGTCCGGGCCGGGATCGATCTCGGCGGTGGTTCGCTCGTCGTGTTCGATACAGGCGGCGGGAGCAGCCAGTTCACGTTCGGCAGCAAGGCAGGCGTCGACGAACGGTTCAGCGAGCCAGTCGGCGCCGTGCGCTACACCGAGGCGTTCGGGCTCGCCGACGTGGTGTCACCCGAGACGCTCGCAGAGGCCAGAGCCGCGATCTCGCGCGACCTCGCCCGGCTCGAAGGTCGTCCTCGACCCGACGCCGTGGTCGGAATGGGTGGCGCGGTCACGAACATGGCCGCTGTCAAGCACTCCCTCGATCCGTACGACCCGGACGTCGTCCGCGGCACGGTCCTCGACACGGCCGAGCTCGACCGGCAGATCGAGCTATACCGAAGCCAGGCCGCCGATGCGCGTCGATCGATCGTCGGCCTCCAGCCGAAACGAGCCGACGTCATCCTCGCGGGTGCACTGATCGTGCGCACCGTCCTCGACAAGCTCGATGTCCGATCCCTGACCGTCACCGACCGCGGGTTGCGCGACGGTGTCCTGTTCGAGCGCTTCGGCGCCTGACGACGAGAGGAGAACCGACCGTGACGACCGAGAAGACTCCGTCAGCGGCGCCGGCCGCGAACGCCGAACAGCTCGCCGCATTGCTCGCGGCGATGAAGGGCACCGACAGCGTCGAGCTGAAGCTGACCGTTCCGACGGACGAGCACCGGGCGACGATCGCGCGGCTTCCGCTCGATCCCGTCAACACGCAGCCGCGCCAGGTCTTCTTCTTCGACACGCCGGATCTTGCCCTGGACAAGGCCGGCGTCGTCGTGCGTGCACGACGCATCCAGGGCGGCCGCGGCGACACCGTCGTGAAGCTGCGACCGGTCGTGCCGGCGGAGCTGCCGAAGGAGCTCCGGAGGTCGGCCATGTTCAAGGTCGAGCTCGACGTGTTGCCCGGCGGGATCGGCGTGGTCTCCGGGTCGTTCAAGGGCGTCAGCGATGGCTTGAAGATCCGCGAGGCGGTAGCCGGCAAGAGGCCGATCAGCAAGCTCTTCTCCAAGGAGCAGCGTGCATTCTTCAAGGACCACGCTCCCGCGTCGGTCGACCTCGATAGCCTGGTCCCGCTCGGGCCGACGTTCATCCTGAAGGCGACGTTCACGCCCGAGGAGTTCGGACGGCGCATCATCGCCGAGCTGTGGCTGTACCAGGACGGTTCGCGGATCCTGGAGCTATCGACAAAATGCCTGCCGAACGAGGCATTCCAGGTCGCCGCGGAGGCCCGCGTCTACCTCTCGGAACACGGCGTCGACTTGGGGGGGCAACAGGCGACGAAGACGCGGACCGCGCTGGAGTTCTTCAGCAAGCAGATGGCGGCCGCGTCGGGCGCGCCCGCGAGCGGCGACGGGGCCCGCGCTGCACGAAAGGCCAAGCCCGAAGCGGAGACCGAAACAGCACCAGCGGCTGCTGAAGCGGCCGCGCCGTCGGAGGCCGCTCCCGCGAGCTAGCCGGTCCTCGCCACTGGTGGCCGCGCGGCACCTCGGCGCGGGAGCGGGCGCCCTGGGAATGGCCGGCTCAGGCGGGTGTCGGGCCTCTCCGGAGGAACCACGCGACCGCGATCGTGGCGGCACCTATGATAGATGCGACCGTGTTCGGCACCAGGATGACGGGGTTGCCGAGCGCGATGCCGTAGCCCACCCAGAGCAGGAAGCCGAACTCGAGTACCGCGAGGTAGGCGATCGATACGTCCGCCGACGACTGGCGCGACAGCATCCGCCGGATCTGGAGGAGCGGCGAGATCGCCATCAGCACGCCCCAGCCCGCGGCGGCCACGCCGAGTGCCTCGATCACCTGTCAGGTGCCGTGGTGGTGGGCCTGGTGGGCGCGTGCGACCTCCCGGCCAAGGTCCGCGAGGCCGACCACCTTCTGCGTCCCGGCAGGCAGGTCGCGGAGCTGCACCTCACCATCCGCGAGCTCGTCGCCGACGATGATCGCGAAATGCGCCTGGTCGCGCGCGGCCGCCTCGAGCTGCTTGCCGAGCTTGCGCTGACCGAGCTCTGCTCGAGCGGCGATGCCGTCGGCTCGGAGCAGCGTCGCGATCCGGAGCCGGTCGATGGTCGCGGCGGGATCCGCGCCGACGACGACGGCCGTCGGTGGATCAGGCGTGGTCGCGTGGTCAGCGGCCCCGCCCTGTTCGTCGAGCGCGAGCAAGAGTCGATCGAGGCCGATCCCGAAGCCGATGCCCGGTGTCGGGCGGCCACCGAGGAGCTCGACGAGCCCGTCGTACCGCCCTCCCCCGCCGAGGGCCTGCTGCTGGCCCTCGCGGCCCTCGATGTAGAACTCGAACGAAGTGCGTGTGTAGTAATCGAGGCCGCGGACGAGCCCGGGCTCAAGCCGGTAGGGCACGCCGAGGGCGTCGAGATGCGCCCGGACCGCGTCGAAATGCGCCGCGCACGCGTCGCACAGGCGGTCCGTGATGCGCGGCGCTCGCGCGTTGATGGCCGCCATCGCCGGATCCTTGGAGTCGGGCAGCCGCAGCACGTTCCGTTCGAGCCGATCGCGCTCGGTCGGCGGCAGCGCGTCGAGGTGCTGGCGGTAATAGGCGGTCAACTCCTCGATGTAGGCGGGACGGCAGACGGCGTCGCCGATCGAGCTCAGCAGGACCTTGACGCCGGTCAGGCCCACGGCGGAGTAGTAGCGCATCCCGAGTTCGATGATCTCGGCGTCGACGGCAGGACCCGGGTCGCCGATCGCCTCGACGTCGAACTGCCAGAACTGGCGGTAGCGCCCGGCCTGCGGCCGGTCGTAGCGGAACATCGGGCCGATCTCGTAGACCTTCACCGGCTGTGGCCAGGTCTGCATCCCGTGCTGGACGTAGGCCCGGACGATCCCCGCCGTCGGTTCCGGGCGTAGGGACCACGACTCGGATTCTTCGGTCCGGGGCGCGAGCCGGAAGAGTTCCTTCTCGACGATGTCCGTGACCTCGCCGACGCCGCGCTCGAAGACGGCCGTCTGTTCGAACATCGGCGTCTCGATCCGGCGATATCCGTAGCGCGTCGCAACGTCCGCCGCCAGACGCGCGAGGCGTGTCCAGCGCGGGGTCTCGTCCGGCAGCAGGTCGCGCGTGCCCCGGGCGGCACGGAAGGCGGGCATCGGCGGAAGTCTAGCCGGGCGTTGCGGCGCGGGAGGGTCGAGCGAGGTCGAGCGCCGAGGCCGCGAGCTCAGCGACTTCCTCTAGCCGGGCCAGGGTCAACGGATCATGAAGTCGTCCGTCGATGCGAGGCCCCAGGAGGATGGCACGCAACGGGCCGTGACCGGCGATGGGCAGGCGGACGACCGCTGCGACCGGCCACGAGCCAGCCGTCGCCACAGGCGCATCGTCCCCGTCCACCACGGCGCCGCCCGTAGCCTGCAGCTCGCGTACGGCTTCATGGATCAGCCTCTGCGCGGCGTGCTTCGGCTCGAGGACACCGAGGACCTTGACGATCTCTTCGCGGTACGCGCCGAACTCGAGGTGCTCGTATTTGAACCGCCGATCGACCACCGCCTCGAGCCGCTTCCGGATCGGGGCATAGGCGGTCGCGACGACCAGGGTGGCAAGCACGATCGACGCGTCGGACTTGTCGCCCGTCGTCGCGATGAACACGCGCTGGGCGAGCCCGACCCCCGCCGTGAAGATCCCGGCCAGGATCGCCGTCAGCGACCCGTACACGAGCGTGCGGTTGATCAATCGGTCGATCTCGTAGAGCCGGTAGCGCGTCACCGCGACGCCGACCGCGATCGGCAGCAGCGACAGGAAGGCGAAGGCGACCTCCCAGGCCCGGTCGCTGATCCAGCCCAGCTGCGGCGCTGCGACGATGAATGCGAGCGCGACGAATGAGCCGAAAAGCCCGATCCAGCGGATCTGCGCCTGCTCGACCCTGTCACCGCGGCGATAGCGCAGGACGAGTGAGAACGCGGCCAGCAGGGCCGCTGCCAACATGCCGATATTCCCGACGACCGTCAGCGCGTCGCACAACGCCGTGTACTGCTCCGGCAAGCCGAACGGGTTCGGGAGATCGGGGAAGTTCTGATCGCCGAGCGTTCCGGGGTGGAAGGTCGAGCCAACCATGAACATGGCCAGGCCGACGAACGCGAGCACGACGACCCACCGCCAGCGGGGGTCGAGCAGGTGGTCAGTCGGGAAGAGGAGGAGCAGCAGCGTCGTGCACGTCGAAAGGACCGGGACCATGAAGAACTGCGAGATGACAAGCGCTTCGAAGGCGTACGGATACACCGGCGGCGGCGGCATCCCTATCGCGCCGTAGCCATACGTCACGAAGCCGAGACCGAGACCGATCCCCATCACGATCATCAGCCATGCGACGCGGGTCCTGGGGCGTCGCTGGACGATCAGCGCACCGACGACCGGGTACAGGAACGTGGTCATCACCGGCGCGATGCTGCCGATGTCGAGACCCACGTAGAAACGTTGGTCGCCGGCGGTCCCGAGACGGATGATCACGAGAGTGAGGAAGACCCCGAGGACAGCGAGGCCGGTCGCGAGCCGAGCCAGCCAGCGCGCGTTGCGCGCGCCTGCATCGACCCTCCCCTGCTCGATCATCGCGGAGACGTCGGTCATGCCCTCCCGACCTCCCGAATGGTCTGGCGCTTACCCCAGATCGCGCTGGACCGTGATCACATCCTTGAGATTCTCGATGCGGCTCATGACGCGCGCCAGCTGCGACACCGACGCGACCTGGAGGGTCGCGGTCACGACCGCTGTGTGGTCCTGGCTCACACCGACGTTGGCGGCCACGATGTTGACCTTGTTCTCCGCCACGACCTGGGTGATGTCATTCAGCAGCCCAGTCCGGTCGTACGCCTCGACGCGGATCGCGATCGGGTAGGTCTGCGCCGGCGCGGCCTCCCATTCGACCTCGATCAGCCGGCTCACCTCGCGCTCGTTGGCGACGGTCCCGCACGAGCGCAGGTGGACCGTCACGCCCTTGCCCCTCGTGATGAACCCGACGATGGGGTCGCCCGGGATCGGGTGGCAGCACTTGGCGAACCTCACCAGGAGATCGCCGACGCCCTTGACGCGGACGCCGCCCGCTCGCGCGAGCTGCGCGGGAGGCGCGACGGTCGGGAGCTGGCTCTGACCATCGTCGACGACACCGAGCCGCATGACGACCGACTGCGGACCGACCGCGCCGTAGCCGATCGCGGCGTAGAAGTCGTCGATCGTCTCGTAGTTGAGCTGCCGCGCGACCTCGAGGATCTTGTCCGCTCCGACCGACGAGATGCTCGCCCGGGCGAGCCGGCGCAGCTCCCGTTCGAGCGCTTCGCGGCCGTGGACGATGTTCTCGTCGCGGTCCTTGCGCTTGAACCATTGGCGGATCTTCTCGCGAGCGTGCGACGTTCGGACGACGTTCAGCCAGTCGCGCGACGGCCCGTGCTCGCCCTTGGTCGTGACGATCTCGACGATATCGCCGTTCTTGAGCCGGTAGTCGAGCGGCACGAGACGGTTGTTGACCTTGGCGCCGATCGTGCGGTGCCCGACGTCGGTGTGGATGCGGTACGCGAAGTCGAGCGGTGTCGCGCCGGCCGGCAGGTCCTTGATATCGCCCTTCGGTGTGAAGACGAAGACCTGGTCCTGGAAGATGTCGAGCTTGATCCCCTCGACGAATTCGGTCGCGTCGGAATCGGAGACGTCGCGTTGCCAGTCCATGAGCTGGCGCAGCCAGGCGAGCTTGGCGTCGTACTCGCGGTCGGACTTGGTCCCTTCCTTGTACCGCCAGTGCGCGGCGATGCCCACCTCGGACACCTGGTGCATCTGGTGCGTACGGATCTGGATCTCGAGCGGCTTGCCGTCGAGCGCGATCACGGCGGTGTGGAGCGACTGGTACAGGTTGTTCTTCGGGACGGCGATGTAATCGTCGAACTGCCCCGGGATCGGCCGCCACAAGCTGTGGACGATGCCGAGCGCGGCGTAACAGTCGCGGACCTCGTCGACGAGGACGCGGATCGCGTAGACGTCGTAGATCTCGCCGAACTCTGCGCCCTTGCGCTGCATCTTCTTCCAGATGCTGAAGATGTGTTTGGGTCGACCCTGGAGGTCGGCCTCGATGCCGGCTGCCTCCAGGCGCGGCCGGAGCTCGCCGATGGCGCGGTCGATGTAGGTCTCCCGCCCCTTCCGACGGGTGTCCAGGAGCCGTGCCAGCTCGCGGAACCGCTCCGGCTCGAGCACCTTGAACGCAAGGTCCTCGAGCTCCCACTTGATCTGCCAGATCCCGAGCCGTTCCGCCAGCGGGGCGTAGATCTCCATCGTCTGGCGTGCGATCCGCACCTGCTTCTCCGACGGAAGGCCGTACAGCGTGCGCATGTTGTGGAGGCGGTCAGCCAGCTTGATGAGGACGACGCGGATGTCCTCCGCCATCGCCAGCAGCATCTTCCGGATGTTCTCCGCCTGCTGCTGCTCGTGGCTGTGGGTCGAGAAGCGCGACAGCTTCGTCACGCCGTCGACCAGGTGGGCCACCTCAGCGCCGAACCGCTCCTCGATGTCGGTCAGGCTGTATTCGGTGTCCTCGGGGACGTCGTGGAGGAGCGCGGCTTCGATCGCGGTCGGGTCGATGCCGAGCTCTGCCAGGATCTGCGCCGAAGCGATCGGATGCGTGACGTAGGGCTCGCCCGTCGCGCGGCGCTGTCCTTCGTGCGCCTCGACTGCGAGGTCGAACGCCCGATCGATCCCGGACGGGTCGGCCGTCGGGTGATGCTCCGCGACCGAGTCCTTGAGCGCCGATCGAAGGGCCTCGAGATCGGTCGCACCGGTGGTCCCGGGCCGAGACGGGACGGTGCGGCGAGGCCCGCGTCGCGCCGGCGTCTTCGCGGGTTTCTTGGCCGTTGCCGGAGGCACGACAGCGCCGCTGGCTGCCGCCGCGTGTCGAGCGGGCGCGGATGCACGTTCCGCGCTCGTCGTCGACGCCGCGGACGCGCTCGCTGGACTCTTCCCTCGTGTGGCGGCCATGGGCCGAAGGATAGCAGCGGGTCCCGCTCGATCAGGTCAGATGTGACCCTCCTGGTCATCACGTCCCTCGGAGGGCGGCCCAGCGCGACTCTGCGGCTGTCGCCCATCGTCGCGATCCGAAACCAGCGCGCCGAGGTAGACGCCGGCCACGACGATGCCGACGCCGAGCAGCGTGCCGGGTCCCGCGGGCTCACCCAGCACGATGGCTCCGAGCGTGATCGAAACGATCGGGGCGAGGACGAACTGGTACGAGACCACGGTCGCGGGCAGGCGATGGAGCAGATGGAGGAGCAGCAGGAACACGAGCACGGTGCCCGGGATCACAAGGTAGGCGAACCACAGCCACGTGGCGGGATCCCGCGGTAGGACCCACGCCTCGCCCGCGCTCAGGGAGACTAGGAGCAGGACGGCACTGCCGACCGCGGTCCCGACCGCGTTCTGCCACAGCGGATCGATGGGCGGCAGGCGCTTCGACAAGATGCCGGCCGCGGCGAACGAGGTTGCGGCGCCGACCAACGCGAGGACCGACGTCACCGGGACTTCGAGATGCTGCTGTGCTCCGAACACGACCGCGATCCCGATGAGCGCGAGCAGCGCACCGGCGATCGATCGCCCGCGGACCCGCTCGAGCCCGACTGACGCGGCAAGAAGCAGCGTGATCAGCGGCCCGAGCGCGAGGACCGTCTGGCCGAGCGCCGCAGTGGCATGGACGAGACCGACGTAGACCAGCGCGAAGAACGCCGCGAACGCCAGAAGGCCGTACACGACCGAGCCGACGATCGCGCGACCGTGCGGAGGCGCCGGGCGCCGTACAGCGATGATGGCCGCGAAGATCCCGGCAGCAAGGGCGAAGCGGGCACCGGCGTTCCAGAAGGGCGCCAGTTCTCGATCCGTGAAGCGGATGGCCACGAGATTCGTGGCGACGAGCACGACCAGGGTCGCGAACGCGACCGCGTTCGCGGGCGATGTGCTCGCTGCCATCCGACGGAAGGTCACCGACCCGTGAACCCTGCCCCCTTGAGCAGCTCCTTGGCGACGCGACGTTCATCCCAGGGCGTTTCGCCCGCGGCGCCGATGATCGAGCGTTCATGGCCCTTGCCGGCGAGCAGAACGATGTCTCCGGGGCGTGCCGCTTCGAGTGCCACCGCGATGGCCTCGCGCCGGTCCGGGATGAGCAGGAGGTCGTGTCCGCGGCGACGACCCGCGGCCTCTGCGCCTCGGGCGATGTCGTCGAGGATCGCCTCACGGTCCTCACCACGTGGGTCTTCATCGGTCACGACGACGAGCCGCGCTCGCTCGCCGGCGATCCTCCCCATCAGCGGACGCTTCGCGGTGTCGCGCTCACCCGCGGATCCGAACACCGCGATCAAGCGGCCGCCCCGTGCGGCGGCGGTCGGGGCGAGCAGGTCGAGTACCGTCGTGAGCGATGCCGGCGTGTGCGCGAAGTCGACGACGACGCCGAACGGCTGCCCGAGGTCGATGCGTTCCATGCGCCCGGGCACGACGTCGAGCCCGGCCAGGCCGTCGCGGACACGCGCGGCATCGAGCCCGAGGGCATCGCCCAACGCGACGACCGCCAGCGCGTTGTGGACGTTGAATCGCCCCCCGAGCCGAAGCTCGATCGTCGCGTCGCCCGCGGGCGTGACGATGTCCGCTTGGACACCGTCGCGATCCTCACTGACCCGCGTGGCTCGGACGTCGGCCGCCGATTCGGTGCCGTACGTGATGACGCGCGCTCCTGCGTCGCGCGCCGTCCCGATGAACAGACCGGCTGATGGGTCGTCCAGGTTGACGATCGCCGTCGCGGGCACGTGGCGGGGCTTCTGGGCGCCACGAGCCTCGCGCAGGCGGTCGAAGAGCGAGAGCTTCGCCTCACGGTAGGCCTCCCACGAGCCGTGGAGCTCCAGATGCTCGTGGGTGATGTTCGTCAGGATCGCGACGTCATAGACGACGCCGACGACGCGCTCGAGCGCGAGCGCATGCGATGTCGTCTCGATGACGGCCGCCTCATCTCCGGCACCGACCATCGCGCGCAGGGCCGCTTGCAGCTCGGGCGCCTCGGGTGTCGTCGCGTGCTCGGCGTGGTCGTCGGTCCGGCCGCCGATCCTCGTCGCGATCGTCCCGATCATGCCGGTCCGGACACCTGCGGCCTCGAGCGCCGCGACAGCCAGGTACGACGTGGTCGTCTTGCCGTCCGTACCCGTGATGCCGATCACGGTCAGCTGGCGCGACGGGTCGCCGAACCACCACGCCGCCGCGCTGCCGAGCGCGGGCCGGGATGCGTCGACGACGATCTGCGGGGCGGCGACCCCGGCGACCGGCCGGTCGACGATCACAGCCGCCGCGCCGGCCTCGATCGCCGCCGGGACGTAGTCATGCCCATCGACGCGAAGCCCGGGAACGGCGACGAACAGCATCCCGGGCCGAACGGCTCGCGAATCGTGGGTCACGCCGGTCACCTCGACCGACGCGATCTCGCTCATCGGGACCGGCCGGCCACCGGCCCGCGTCCCGCGCAAGCGGCCCTCGGACGACAGCCGCTCGACAAGGGTCGCTAGCGGCCGCTGCGCGGGTAACGCCCGGTCCGCGGTCATGCGCTCACCGCCCGACGATCCGATCGACGCGCGCGGCCACGCGGCCGATCGAATAGCGCGACGGTCGCATGACGCGCTCGTGCGCTCCGGTCATCGCGACCCAGTGGGCGCCGAACGAGCGCTTGTGCTCGTACAGACCCGCCATCGGGTGGCCCTCGCCGGGCTCGACGTGATCGGGAGCAGTGTCCACCCCGCCGAGGTCCATCTCATCGCATCCCTCGCGGATCGCGAGCTGGATCGCTCGCCAGCGGAGCAAGTGCATCACGCCAGGGTGCGTATCGCGGATGCCGCGCGGGTCGGCCGAGTGGACCGTCGAGAGCCGCGTCCCATGGCGGTACAAGATCAGGCCGCCGAGCGAGCGCGATCGATCGCGAGGGTCGCGCGCATCGAGATAGACGAGCATCCCGGCGGCGAGGGCGGCCGACCACCAGTCGATGAATACGTCACGCGGACCAAAGCGGAAACCGCGTCGCTGGCCCGTCCCCTCGAGCAGCGTCGCGAACGCATCGAATGCCTCGCGTGGCGCGCCGGCCGGCCGTTCGAAGATGTCGTTCGCGACGGCGCCCGCCGTGTCATATCGCTCCACGAGGACGCCATCCCGTTCTGCGCCGGAGATCCGCTGCCGCGTGCTCTTCGTGAAACCGGCGCGGACCGCGGCGTCGTCCGTGCCCCTCGCGAGCGAGACGCTCACCCGGTGACGCGATGGCTGGATCTCGGCGATCGGATGGAAGCCGAGCCGACGAAGGCGCGTGCCGTACAGGGCATCGGATGCCGGGACCTCGGCATCGGTCGCGACGACGGCCACACCAGCCTCGACAAGCCAGTTCGCAAGCGCGTTGACGCGCTCCGCTGCCGCCTCGCCACCGTCGCTTCGATCGTGTGGATCGACCACCGGCCCGCGCGGGACGTACGCGCTCGAACCGCCGACGATCGGGAACGACCGGAGGAGGACGAGCGCCGGATGGTCGTCATCGATCATCACGAACCGCGGCTGCCAGCCGAGCCGTGCGCGTTGCGCCGCCCAGACGCGGGACTGGTAGACGTGCCCGCCCGGGGAGCGGACGGCGCGATGGTCCCAATCGGCGATCTCGTCCTCGGTCGCCTCACGGATCGGAGCGGAGACGGCGGTCAATCCGCACCCTCGCCCGTGTACGCGCTCGCGCTCGATCCGCCGCTCAGCCCGTGACTGCGACGCGCCCACCACGTCCGCGCGCCGACGGCCGCGCCGTAGACCTGCCGACCGAGCCGATCGAGCACCAGATCCCAGGCCCCGATGTATCGGACCTCGCGTCCGCCGAACCCGGTCTTGAAGTGGGCGATCCCGCCGGTCGCGAGCCCCCACAGGTCGTACGCCTCCGCGCCGGCCTCTCTTGAGGAGCGGATCGCCTCCCACTTCAGAAGGTAGTTCGCTCGCGTGTCGGCGCCGGTCTGGGTCATGCCGCCGTACGGCTCGACGACGCGGGTTCCGGACCGGACGAGGAACAGCGTCGCGAGCGGCTCGCCATCCGCGGACTGGGCGAACAGCACCCGTGCGCGGCCGGATGGTCGGAACGCTTCCCAGACGTCGCGGTAGGCGGACTCGGCACGGATCAGGAACCCGGCGCGATCGGCGGTCTCGCGATAGATCCGATAGAAGTCGCCGAGGCGATCGCCCTCAGCGTCGACCACCACGACGCCCGCCGACCGGGCCTTGTTCACGTACTGACGCCATTTCTTGCGCAGATCACCCCACAGGGCATCCTCATCCGGGCGCAGGTCGATGACGCGCGTCGAGCTCGGCTGGATCGCCGGCGCAGGTCGCCAGCCGTTGGCCTCCAGGGCCCGTCGGGTCGCCCCGTCGGGGTCGTGCGGGCCGTCGATCTCCACCTCCGGGTCGATGCGCAGATGCGAGACACGCCCGGCGACACGCGGCAGCTCGGTGCGGACGGCGTTCGTGAAGGCCGCGAGTTCATCCGGGGACCAGCCGCCTCCGAGTGGCCCACGAGGCGCGTACGCGAAGGCCCACGGCAACGGTCGCGGGTGGCGCACGAGGATCTGCGCGCCGACGCGGTCCGTGGCGAGGAGGCGGTGCGACGACCAGCCATTCACGGCCTTCACCCGCGCCCAGCCGGTCGTCTGCAGATACGAGCCCGGTTCGCTGGTGTCGACGAGCGCGTCCCAGGCGTCGGGATCGGTGGTGGCCGTCACGCCGTGCGGGGTCGGCGGAGCGCCTCGACCATGATCGCGACGATAGAGCGCAGTTCCCCGATCCGCAAGGCGAGCGCCGAGATGACGAACATCGCCCCGAACACGAGGGAGACGACGACGATGATCATCACGAGGCGGAGCGAACCACCTGGCCCGGGCGACGCGGGATCCGGCAGGAGCGTGGGCTCGAGGAAGAGACGCGTCACGACCCCGACGAGCGAGGCGAGTGCCGTCGCGACGAGCGTGCGCAGGGCCACCGAACCGACGCTCGCGAGCCCGAGCGGACCCTCGCGCCGGCGAAGGAGCACGATCAAGGCCAGCGATTCCGCCCACGCTGCGACCGCGATCGCGAAGGCCATCCCCGGGAGCCCGAACGGGTCGACGAGCGCGACCGCCAGCGTCGTGTTGATGACGACGGCGCCGACGGCCGCCAGGACGGGCGTGACGGTGTCCTGACGCGCGTAGAACGCGCGGGCGAGCACGGCGATGAGCGCGTGCGCAGGGGCGCCCAGCAGGAACGCAAGGAACGTGTCGGCGGTGATGCGGATCGCGTTCGCCGAGAAGTCGTTGAACAGCAGCGCGACGGTCTCGACGCGCAGGATCCCAGCGAGCGCCGCGACCGGGATCATCGCGACCGCCAGGAGCCGCAGGGCACGGTTGAGCAGCCCGATGAAGGCGTCACGGTCGCCGACGGCCGCCCCGCGGGACAGCGATGGGAACAGGACGACCCCGAGCGGCACACCGATGACGCCGATCGGTATCTGCAGCAGCGTGAAGGCGATCGTGAACGAGGTCACGGCGCCGAGCCCGACTGTCGTCGCGAGCGCCGTGGTCACGACGAACGTGATCTGGCTCGCGCCGAGACCGATCGCTCGCGGGACCATGAGCCCGAGGGCCCGTCTCGCCGCGGAGTCCGCGAAATCGATCCGCGCGGTGTAGCGGAACCCGAGGCGCTGAAGCGGGCGGATCTGGACGAGCACGTGCCCGAGCGATCCGGAGACGACGCCGACCGCGAGGCCGACGGCGCCGAGTGCCGGCGTCAGCAGGAGCGCCGCGCCGATGATGGCGAGGTTGTAGACGATCGGGGCGATCGCGGCGGCCGCGAACCGACCCTCGCTGTTGAGCACACTCGTCGCGACCGCACCGAGCGCGAGGAAGATCGGGCTGAGGACCATGATCCGTGTCAGCTCGATGGTCCGTGCCATCGTCACCGGATCGAAGCCGGACGTGTACAGCGGCACGAGCTGGTCGGCGAACACGAACACGAACGCAGCAAGGATCAGCAGGAGCCCGAGCATCAGGTTCGTGACGGTCGACACGACCCGCCACGCCCGTTCGTGACCGTCACTCGCGATGAGGCTGGCGACGACCGGGATGAGCGCCGAGGAGACGGCACCCGCCGCGACGAGCTGGAAGAGCAGGTCCGGGATCCGGAACGCGGCGAAGAACGCGTCGAGCTCGTGCGGATCGGGGACGGCGTTGACGACGACGACCAGCCGCAGCCAGCCGAGCACACGCGAGATGAGGAATGCGCCCGAAACGATCAGCCCGGCGCGGGCGAGGGTCGAGGCGGCGGTCATGTCGCGGCGGCCGTCACGTCGTCGTAGGCCGCCGAGCGCGAGGGTGCGCCTCACGATACGCGGCGGCCAGGCGGCCCGGCGACACGTGCGTGTAGATCTGCGTCGTGGCGAGGTTCTCGTGGCCGAGCAGCTCCTGCACGACGCGGAGGTCCGCGCCGCCGTCCAAAAGATGCGTCGCGAACGAATGCCGCAACGTGTGTGGCGACACGCCCTCCGGGAGGCCGGCGGCTCGGCAGAGGCGATCCAGCCGGTAGCGGAGACCACGCACCCCGAGCGGGTCACCGGTGTGGTTGAGGAAGATCGCGCTCGGCCGTGGTGAGTCGGCGGGGCCGCCGGCGGATCGCCGGTCGGCCAAGAGCGGCCGGCCGTGGTCGAGATACGCCTCGAGCGCCGCGATCGCGGGTCGTCCGAGCAGCCCGATCCGCTCCTTCCTGCCTTTGCCGATGACCCGCATCTCGCCGCGCCGGAGATCGACCGACCCGAGATCCGCCGCAGCGAGCTCGCTGATGCGCAACCCGGCGGCGTACGCGACCTCGACGATCGCCCGATCCCGCAGCGCGAGGGCCGTCGCCAGCGACGTGCCATCCGGCGTTGCGTCGGCGACCTCGAGCTCGTGGTCGATGACGGCGAGCAGGCGATCGACCTCGTCGACCTCGAGGACGCGCGGAAGGCGCCGGGGCAGGCGCGGGGTCGCGATCGCGCCCCACGGGTCGCCCGTCGTCAGGCCCTCACGTGCGGCCCAGCGATGGAACGAGCGGATCGCGGCGAGGCGCTGGGCCACGGTCGACCGCGACGCGCCGGTGCCCAGCCGGGCGAGGTAGGCGCGCAGCTGATGACGCGCGGGGCGCGTCCAATCGATGCCCTGCTCACCGAGCCAGTCGAGGTACGCGCCGACCGCCGTGCGATATGCCCGGACCGTGTGCGGCGACGCGTCGCGTGCCGCGAGAGCACGGAGATACCGCTCGAGTGGGAGTGGGTCGCTCGGAGGGTCACTCGGGACGCTGACGCGTCCGTCTCGGGGGGCTGGACGCCCGGTCACGCCTCCGCGGCCGGCTCGGTCGATCGCCTGGTGCCGTTCGAACGACCGCCACGACGTGACGGGCCGCGGGTCGTGGCGCCACGCCGGGCGCCGGTGCCACGTGCCGGCCGAGCGAGCGCCTCGGGGTCGGGTGGACCGCCCGGGTAGGTTTCGCCGGGGAGGACGTCGTCGGCCGGGGCCTCGCTCGTCGACCCGCACTTCAGGCAGATCGCCGCATCGCCCTTGCGCGCGAGCGGTCCCTGATCGACATCGTGCAGACCGCCGAGCGGCTCGTAATTCGTCGTGAAGTCGCACTTCGGGTAGTTCGAGCATCCCCAGAAGACGTTCCCGGTCCGCCGCGCGCGACGCGGGACGAGATGACCGTCGTTGTTCTTGGGGCACGCGACCTCGAACGGCAACGGCTCGGGCGGTGGCGGGCCCTCACGCTTGATGTAGTCGCACTCGGGGTAGCGCGAGCAGCCGACGAACGGCCCGAAGCGTCCCCGCCGGCCGACGAGCGTCCCCTCGCCGCACTTCGGGCAGACCTCGCCGGTCCCCTCCTGGGGCGGCGGCTCGTCGCCGGGGAGTGGCCGCGTCTCCTTGTGCTCGGGGTACATCGAGCACGCCAGGAAGCGTCCGTTCCGCCCGAGGCGGATGACCATCGGGTGGCCCTCCGAGCACACCTCGTCGGTGGCCTCCGTCGTGAAGTCGCTGCGGCGCAGTTCGCGCCGCTTCTCGGCGACACGGTCGCGCAGCGGTGCGTAGAACGCCTCGAGCAGCGGGACCCACGCTCGCTCGCCGCGTGCGATCTCGTCGAGCTCCTCCTCCATCCGGGCCGTGAACTCGAGGTCGACGTAGTCCCCGAAGTGCTCCACGAGAAGATCCGTCACGATGCCCGCGACCAGCTCGGGGTGGAGCCGGCGCTCCTCGACGCGGACGTAGCCGCGATCGATGATCGTCGAGATCGTCGCCGCGTACGTGGATGGACGACCGATGCCGTGCTCTTCGAGCGCCTTGATGAGGGTCGCCTCGGTGTAGCGCGGCGGGGGTTCGGTGAAGTGCTGGGTCGGCGTGACGTCGCGGACGTCCGTCCGATCGCCCTCCGCGAGCTGCGGCAGCCGACGCGCGTTCTCGTCCTCCTCGGCATCGTCGTCGCGGCCCTCGGTGTAGACGCGCGCGAAGCCCTCGAACAGGGTCCGCGTCGAGCTCGCGCGCAGCTCGTACGGTCCATCGACGAGGTCGACGGTCGTCGTCTCGAGCTCCTTCGGGGCCATCTGCGACGCCAGGGCCCGCTGCCAGATCAACCGATAGAGCCGCAACTCCTCGGGCTTCAGCATTCCCTCGAGCGAGTCAGGGTCACGTCGGAAGCTGGTCGGCCGGATCGACTCGTGCGCCTCCTGGGCACCCTTGGACGTGGTCTTGTAGACGCGGCCCTTGGGCATCGTGAAGTCGTCGCCGTATCGGCCGGCGATCACGTCACGGGCCTCACCCATCGCGACGCCGGCCATCGACGTGGAGTCGGTCCGCATGTACGTGATCAGACCGACATGGCCGTCGGGCGCGTCGACGCCTTCGTAGAGCCGCTGCGCGATGGACATCGTCCGCTTCGGGCTGAACGACAGCTTGCGGCTCGCTTCCTGCTGGAGGGTCGATGTCGTGAATGGCGGAGCCGGCGAGCGCTTCTGGGTGCGGACGCCGACCTTGCGAACGACCGGGTGCGCCTCGCGCAGCGCCGTGACGTGGCGGTCGGTGGTTGCTTCGTCGGGAAGGTCGAGTGCCTCGCCGTCGATCCGGACGAGCTCCGCGGCGAACGTGTCACCGGCGGCCGTGGCGAGGATCGCCTCGATCGTCCAGTACTCGCGCGCGGTGAACGCCTCGATCTCGCGTTCCCGCTCGACGACGAGGCGAACGGCGACGGACTGGACGCGGCCGGCCGACAGCCCGCCGCGGACCTTGCGCGAGAGCAGCGGGCTGAGGGTGTAGCCGACGAGCCGATCGACGATCCGTCGCGTCTGCTGCGCATCGACGAGGTTCCTGTCGATGTCGCGCGGATTGGCGAAGGCTTCTCGGATGGCGGGCTCGGTGATCTCGCTGAAGGTGACGCGCCGGGTCTTGTCCGAAGGGACGTTCGCTGCCTCGGCCACGTGCCAGGCGATCGCCTCTCCCTCGCGGTCGAGGTCTGTCGCGAGGTACACGAGGTCGGAGCCCTTGGCGGCCTTGGCGATGTCGTTGACCTGCTTGCGCCGGTCTTCGTTGATGACGTATTCGGGAAGGAACCCGTGGTCGACGTCCACGCCGAACTTGCCCTTACCGGGGTTCTCGGGGAGGTCGCGGACATGGCCATAGGAGGCCAGGACGCGATAGTCGTCGCCCAGGTATCGCTCGATCGTCCGCGCCTTTGCCGGCGACTCGACGATCACGAGGTTCTTGGACACGGCCGGGATATTAGCACCGGCTTCTTCGCGCACCCTTATCGCTCGACCCGCTGAAGGATCATCTCGGTGCCAGCGCCGTAGGCGCTGACGCGACGCCGTTACGCAGCGCCGACGGGTCGGTCAGACCTCGCGGATGCGGCGGAGGAAGTCCTCATCGATCTCGAGCTCGTCGTCGTCAGCGGGCGTCTCGGCCGGCAACGGGGCGTGGACGCCGGCCCCGACCGGGATCGGCAGCGTCCCGGGGACGTCGCCGACGCCCACCGACTCGACCGCTCCACCGACCCCTGCGGCGGCCATCGCGGCCTGCGGGATCTCGATGAACGACACGCGGTGGTACGGGAACAGGAACACGGACTTCGAGTCGTCGACGAAGACCGGCCGCTTCCCGTCGAGCGAGCGGAGGTTCGTCAACCGCACCGCCACGTCGGTCGGATTCGGAAGCTCGAAGAGATCGGCGATCAGCGGCTGCTCATTGGAGATATGCAGCACAGCGTTGCGGAGCATGGCCGCATCGTGCCGACGGCCACCGCCGAAAGGGATGGCCCGAAGGTCCCCCTACGGGTGGTAGAAGTCGATGACGAGGCGGACGCGGCCGCCCGACACCCACACGCCGATCCCGACCCGGTCGTAGGCAGAGTTCATCAGGTTCACGTAGTGGCCGCCGCTGTACGGCCGTTCGCTCTGGAAGAACAGATGGCTGCCGAGCACCGCGCTGTACGGGTTGCCCGAGCGACAGCCAAGGTTCTCGGCCCAGCGATAGCTGTGGTAGCCGGCTCGGCGGAGGCGGTCGCCCGGGTTCCCGCCGCTGAAGTGCGTGCACATGTTGTTGACCGCGAGCTTCTTCGCGTACGGCCGCGACACCTTCGTGCTGATCCCGGCGTCCAGCCTCAGCGCCGCGACGTTCCGTCCACCAGGGCTGCTGCAGTCGCCGCCCGAGGTCACCCAGCCGCCCGTCCGGGTGCAGTTCATCAATCGCAGGTAGTAGCGCTCGACGGCGCCCCAGCTGCCGCTTCCGACGGTCCCGCCACCGGTCCGCGGGATGTGGCTCGTCGCCGCCCGCGCAGTCGTCGCGGCCGCTTGCTTCGTCGCTGCGGGCTTGGGTACGACCGTGAACGTGCCCTTCTCGGCCGCGCCGAGGGGGATCTTGGTCGCGCTCGTCGCGGTGGCGGCGACCGTCGCGACCACGGACGCACCGTACGGAAGGTTCGAGGACGGGTCGAAGACGAGCACATGGTCGTCCTCGACGAACTGGATCGTGCCCGGGACGCGCTTCCCATCGGCGGTCACCGAGAACGCCGCTCTGGTCGAGGCGTGGTCCATCCTTTCGGTGAAGCGGACGGAGATCATGGCGTCGCGCAGGATGTCGCTCGACCCGTCCCGCGGCCGGAAGCGCACGACTCCCGGAGCGGCGACCGTCCGCATGGCCATGGTCAACGGTGCGAGCGCGATCCCGGAGGCGTCCTTCACGCCATCGACGACGAGGCGGTACTTCGTGTCGGGCGCGAGCGGCTCGCTCGGGATGAAGGTGTACGTCGAGGCGCCGCCTGCCGCGGTCGTCCGAGTCAGTGCGCCCTGGACCGGCGGTTCGATCTTGATCGCCGGACCGACCGAGGCGAGGTCCACGGGCTGGTCGAACGCGATCGTGAACGACGAATCGACCTTGGCTCGCTTGTCGAGCATGCCGGTCGCAGCCAGGAGACCGGTGGCGGTATCACGTGTCAGGAACGCGGCGCGCGCGGGCTTCGTCATCGGTCGTCCGCTGGTCGCAAGCGCGCCCGCACCGACCGTGACCGTGTAGTAGGTCGATGGCTGCCACGCGCCGGTCGGGACGATCGAGACGCGCGTGTCGTCCGCGCTCCACTCGAGCTGGAACGGGACCGCCGGCTGGATCGACACGCTCGATCCGACCGATTCGCGCTGCATCGGGGCGCTGAACAGGATGCTGGCAGGCGCCCGAAGATCGATGTTGGTCGCGACGGCCATCCTGAACGCGGCCTGCGTCAGGGGAACGATGTCACTCGTCGGCGAGGCGGTGGTGACCGCGGGACGAGCGGATGCGATGGCGCCGAGTGCCATGACCCCGCCCAGGCCGATCGCGACGCCGGCGCGGATGAACCTGGATCGGCCAAGGACTGTCGACGCGTACACGCCGAGCAGCACAGGCACGGCCAGGATCGCGATGAGGTACTTCCGCAATACAGGACCCGGCTGCGTTGGGCGGGGGCGATCGGGATGGGGGTTCCACGTCTTCGCCCGCATCACCTGGGGGGCAGATGCGCCCGTCAGGGTAGCAAAGCCTGTCCAGAGCGGGCAACCACCCGTCTCCGACCCTCACTCGCCCCTTCCCAGAAGGATGTCTGGGATCCGAGCATCGTGCCGGCCGGCCGATACCGCCCGTGAGCACCCGCGACCAGCCCTTTTCTCTGGAGGAGTGTGAGGGCCGCCAGCACCGTGGCGATCGGCAGATCCGTCGTCGCGACCAGTTCATCGACGGTGGCGAGACCCGACAGCAGCGCGGAAGCGATGAGCGCCTCCGTCCGGCCGAGGTCCTGGATCGAGGCGCTGGCCAGCGCATCGACGTCCGATCTCGCGACTGCGCTATAGCCCAGATCCGCGATCAGCTGCGGGATCCCGGTCACGATCTGCGCGACGGGCGAGAACTCGCGGAGGAATGCCAGGCAACCGGCGGACGCCCGTCCGTCGAGCGGCCCCGGCACGAGGAAGCAGCCCCTCCCCTGTTCGAGGGCCCACGACGCCGTGATCAACGCGCCGGACTTCGCGGGCGCTTCGATGACCACGGTCGCATCGCTGAGCCCGCTGATGATCCGGTTCCGCAGCGGGAAGGTGCCCTGCGTCGGCGCGACGTCCGGGGCGTGCTCCGACACGATCGAGCCGCCGCGCGCGACGATCGCGTCAGCGAGTCTCCGATGCGCTGGCGGACCGGGTGATGCGTGACCCCCACCGATGACGGCGACGGTCGTGCCGGTCGCGCGGAGGCTCGCTGCGTGGGCAGCCCCGTCGATGCCGAAGGCGAGCCCTGACACGACGGTCGCATCGGCTGCGACCAGCGCCGTTGCGATGCGCCCGGCGATGTCCCGACCGGTCGCCGTCGCGCGTCGTGTACCCACGACCGCCACCGAACGGTCGCGCGACAACGTCGCGAGCGGACCGTGTACGTACAGAACGTGCGGAGGCATCGCGATCGCCGCGAGTCGGGCGGGGTAGGCCGGCTCCTCCACGGTCACCACATGCACGCCGAGTGCGCGCATCCGACCGAGGATCCGCCCCGAAGCCTGCGCCGCATCGACGATCCGTCGTGCCACGTCATCCCCGATCGGCCGAACGCGCACACCGATGTCGGCCTGCGGCGTATCCACCAGCCGCCGCGCGGCACGCGGTCGGCACGCTTCGACGAGCACCTCTCGGGCCGATCCGTACCGTTGGAGCAGCGCCGCGAACCCGATCGGGCCGAGTCCGTGGACCGATGCGAGTACCGCCCACGCGTCCCGCTCGGGCGCGTAGCTGTCGAGCTCGCTCGCGGCGGTAGCGCCGGGTGGCGACCCGATGCCGATCACGTCACGATGCCAATGCGGCGTGCTTCAGCATCGGTGAGCGATACCAGGCGGCCTCCTCGACGTGCGCGACTTCGACCCCGATCGTTCCGTCCAGATCGGCGATCGTCCGTGCGACCCGGAGCAAACGCTCCGTACCGCGCCCGCTCGCGAGCTCAGCTTCGGCGAGGTCCGCGACCCGTCGCGTTGCCGCCTCGGAGAGACGGCATGCGCGACGTAGCGCGCGACCGCGAAGGCGCGCGTTGATGCGCCCGCGGTCGAGTGCCGCTCGGGCTCTTGCGTCCGCGATCCGCGAACTCACGGTCGCCGAATCCTCCGGATCCTGTCCGGAGATCAGCGTGGCCGACGGGACCCGTGGCATCGAGACCCACAGATCGATCCGATCGCGGAGCGGCCCCGAGACGCGTCGCGCATACCGCTCGATCTCGGGGATCGTGCAACGACAACGATCCTCGGGATAGGAACCTGCGAAGCCGCAGGGGCACGGGTTCATCGCCGCGACCAGCTGGAAGCGGGCGGGGAACGTCATGACCCGTCCCGCCCGCGCGATGAGGATCCGACCCTCCTCGAGCGGCTGACGGAGCGCCTCGAGGACATCGCGGTCGAACTCGGCGAGCTCGTCGAGGAAAAGGACGCCATCGTGGGCGCGCGTGATCTCGCCCGGTGACAGCGTGGGTCCTCCGCCGACCATCGCGGCGTACGACAGCGTGTGATGAGGGGATCTGAACGGGGGTTGTCGCCGGAGCTCCGTGATCGGCCCTTCGCCGGCCGCCGAGGCCACGATCGAGACCGACAGAGCGGCAGCGTCGTCGAGCGGCGGCAGCAACCCAGGGATCGTCCGCGCGAGCAGCGTCTTGCCGACGCCCGGTGGGCCCGTCATGAGCAGCCCGTGCCCGCCGGCAAGCGCGATCTCGAGCGCGCGACGTGCGCCCGCCTGTCCGCGGACCTCGCGGAGATCCGGAACGGCGTTGACGGTGGCCGCGAGAGGCTGAGCGGCGCCCGCTTCGGCCTCGGCGACCGTGACGCGGGGCATGGCGACCGGCGGCTTGCGCGGCCGTCGGCGTCGGACCATCGTCGTCGCCACGGCAAGCGAATCGGCGCCGATCGTCTCGATCCCCGCGACCAACCGAGCCTCCTCGACGGCAGCGGTGGCGACCACGACCCGCTCGATACCGCGGTCGGCCAACGCCGCCACCATCGGCAGGATCCCAGGCACGGCCCGTATGTCACCGTCGAGTCCGAGCTCGCCGATGAATCCAACGGCCGCTGGGCCAGCACGGACCTGTTCGGAGCCCAACAGGATGCCGATCGCGATCGCGAGATCGAGGGAGGCACCCGTCTTGCGCAGCTCGGCGGGCGCGAGGTTGACCGTCAAGCGCCGCGGCGGGAATACGAACCCCGAGTTCCTGATCGCGCCGCGGACACGCTCGCGCGCCTCTTGGACAGCGGTGTCACCAAGGCCGACGACCGTGAAGCCCGGGAGCCCGGGTGCGACATCCACCTCGACGCGGATCGGACGCCCATCGAGGCCGAAGAGCGTGGCGGAGGGGACGACGGCCAACATGCCGCCACGCTACCGGCGACCGCTCACCTGGGGCTTACGCGCGACTTACCGCCCGCGAAACCCGAGCTTGCGTGGAGCGGCTAGCGAGCCCCGACGGGCTGCGCCTGAGCGGCTGCCGACATCTTGTCGACAGCGCGGACGAACTGGAGCACCGACCCGCCGAGCGGCGAGTCCGCCTTGGTGAACATGAACGGGGCGCCCGAGTTGAGCGCGCTGATCGCGCCGCGGTACTCATTGACGACCTGATGGTCGATGTTGCGGCGCAACGCACCCTCGGCGTTCTTGACATTGATCCCCGTGAACGCGTTCGAGCGGTTGAGGACCAGCTGGACCTTCTCGGGTCCGTACCCGAGATGGCCCATCGTCTCGAGGATCAGCCGCACGTTCTTGAGGCACGAGAGATCGGCGGTCATCACCACGAAGACCGTCTCGGCAGCCTCGAATACACCCAGGTTCACGTCATCGAGCCGCTTGTCGACGTCGACCAGGATGTAGTCGTACATCGACGTCAGTTGATCGGTGATGAAGGGCAGGTGCTCGGGCCGGACGAGCTCGGCGGTCTCGGGCGACGGCGGCGCAAGCAGCAGGTCGATGCCCGAGTCGTGCTTGACGATGACATTGCGGATCAGGTCCGCATCGATCGACGGTGCCGTGACGATGTCGACGATGCTCTTGCGGTCGAGCCCGAGGTCGAGGAAGACGCGGTGGTCGCCGAACTGGAGGTTGCCGTCGACGAGGCACACCTTGCGGCCTAGCTCGCGGTGGAACGCGATCGCCGCGTTGATCGCGATCGTGGTCGTCCCGACGCCGCCCTTCGCGCCGTAGAACGCGAGGATACGCCCCATCGGCGGGCGGGCGAGGAGGGTGTCACGCGGCGCGAAGCGTGCCAGCAGACTCTTGATGCGGGCGAGCAGCTCCGCGGGATGGAACGGCTTGATGAGGTAGTCGTCCGCGCCCGCGCGCAGACCGCGAACCTTCTGTTCGACCTCACGCTCCGCAGTGAGCATGATGATCGGCACGTGCGAGGCGCCGGCCTCCTGCTCGCGGATCTTCTGGGCGACCTGATAGCCGTCGAGCTTGGGCAGCATGACGTCCAGGAGGACGAGGTCCGGGATCTCCTGGCCCCAGAGCCGGAAGCCTTCTGCGCCGTCCCCGGCGATGACGACGTCGTAGCCCTCTTGCTTCAGGGTGTACTGAAGCAGGCGCTGGACGTTCGGGTCGTCATCGACGACGAGGATCTTGGCTGCCATCTGACCTCCAGGGCATCACCGCGACGGGCACCGGGGTCGACCCTAGCCACCCCGGAGGAGCGATTATAGGTCGCGTCCCTCGTCGCGCTGATCGTGGTCGCGGGCAGTGCGGAATGCCATCCGCAGATGGTCCGTCACGCGACGCTCATAGTCCTGTGGCGCGACCGCGTGCGACCGGCTGTGATCGGCCCCAGGCACGGTCCAGAGCGCGGTCGTCGGCCCGCCTGCGGCAGCGAGCCGCCGGGCATCCTCGAGCGGCACGGTCGTGTCCGCTTCGCCTTGGATCAGCAGCAACGGCACGGGTGCGACGAGCCCGACCACCCGCATCGGCTCCGTGTCGCGGGGGTCGGCCCCCAGGCGGCGCGCCGCGCCATCGAACGCGCGGGCGGCGAGGAAGTGTCGTAACGGGGTGCCCATCCTGTTCGCCACCGCGAGCTCCGCCTCCGGGCTGACCGACTCGGCGACGATGCCCACGACCACGGGACGTGGCGCGTTCACGTCCGCGCGCGGCGCGTCGGGTGTCGCGTCCGCAGCGGGCAGCGACCCGTCGCCGAGCACCGCGACGGCGCTGATCGCGGCCATCCCGCCCATCGACGTCCCGAACAGCGCGACCCGCCGGATCCCGCGCTCACCGAGCCACGCCAAGGCCCCCGCGATGTCCTCGACTTCGAGCATGCCGAACGTCGACGGCCCCGGATCCGAGTCCCCGTGCCCGCGGAAGTCGAGGCCGAAGATGTTCGCCGTCCGTCGCAGGAACGGTCCGTACTCGACGAGATCGGGAGCGACCGAACCCGAATAGCCATGGAGGACGACGATCGCCTCGTAGGGGTCGGGCGACCAGTCGGCGTCGCCGCCTTCTGCCGGGAGCCAGCGACCAGCGAGCCGCAGTCCGTCGCGTGACCGAAGGCGGATCACCTCGCCGCCGAGCGCGTCGAGGTCGCCGGCGATGGCCGCCTCGCCCGGGGCGACCCGAGGCGCATCGAGCAATCGGTCCCCGGCGCGCTTCCCGAGCGCGCGCAACCCGATGACCGAAGCGGCCGCAGCGGCGGACGCCGCCATCGCTCGTTTGATCATCGACCCGGTGCCGTGCGGGCCGTCTCGAGCGCGTCGAACACGATCCGGCTCCACGTCTCGAGGTGCTCGGCGCTGGCCGCGACCTCGGCAGGCGTCGCGAATGCGCCGGACAACTTCTCGGTCTCGCGGACGCTGACCGCGCGCCCGTCAGCATCGGCAAGGATCACGACACCGAGGTGCACGGCGCCGACCTCGGTCGTGTCGTCGTTCAGCAGGGCGTACGGAGTGAAGATCGGTTCGAAGTCCGCCATGAGCTCCTCGTGCCACTCGCGACGAAGTCCGCCCGCCAGATCCTCATCACCGTGGTCGACGTGCCCTCCGACGCCGATCGACCAGCGATCGTGCAGCCGGGCATCACCCCCCGCTTTCGTCCGGCGCATCAGGAAGTAGCGCTCGCCGTCGCGCAACACGAGGTACGGGATGATCTGCTTGAAGCTCGGGTCGATCTCCATCGCGGCGCGCGGCTCGTATCGACCGTGCTCGGCAACGACGTCGAGGAAGGCGTCGATGCCGTCGGTCCGGAGCCCGTACCACGACGCCCGATCGGGCACGACGTCACGCGGCACGACCAGGATGCGTTCGTAGTCCCGATCGCTCATCCGGACGTCTCGTCCAGGCGGTCGCGTGCCGCTTGCAGCCGCGACGCGATGGCTTCGGTGTCCGGTCCGCCATCGCGGTCGAGCTCTGTGAGCCATCCCTCGAGTACGGCGACCAGATCACCGATCCGATCGGCGATCGGCCCGGCATTCGTCGACAGGATCCCGGCTCCCATCTCGACGTCGCCCTTCGCAAGGCGCGTCATGCCGCGCCAGCCCGTCGCGGCCAGGTCTGCGGCGACCGGCCAGCCGTCCCTGTCGCTCCCAGGACGACCGGCGACCGCTTCGACGAG
>JBKPMM010000184.1:0-10542 GCA_046732155.1 Chloroflexota bacterium
AGCTTCGCGTTCCCGCCGAAGGGCGAGACCCAGCCACTCTCGCCGCATCCCCTCGCCCACGTCACGAGATCCGGGCGGCACTCATAGAAGACTCGGTCACCATCCCAATCGGTGACGATCGTCGTTCCGACCTTCCCGCAGTTCGGGCAGATGATGCTGATGGGATGCCATGTGGCGGGGTGCTGGACGTTGGCCACGCGCTTGTAGATGTCGCGCACGAGGCCGGCACGGTCGAGAGCCGTCCGGATGAACGGATCCATGTCGCCCGCGGCGTACTGCTCGCTCATCCAGTAGTAGCGGTCAGGGAAGATGCCGAGGCCGGCGAACGTGTCGATGAAGGTCTGCGCGTGGTGGCGCGCGTATGACGCGTGGAGATCGTCGACCTGGTCCGGCACGTGAGCGAGCGGACGGCCCATCTCGTGCTCGACCGCGTCGGGGGTCAGGAGCGCCTGAGCGTCCATCGGGTCGAGGTCATCGACCCCATAGAGCAAGGTCGTGTCGATGCCGTTCGCGCGAAGCGCGCGTGTGATGGCGTCGAGGATGACGGGGCCGCGCAGGCTCCCGACGTGAACGGTGCCGGAGGGCGTCTTCGAGTCGTTGACGACCTGCGGGCCCGAGTCACGGACCCGCTGCGCGAGCTCGTCCGCCCAGTCCACGGGGTGGCTTAGGTGATGCTCGTGATCTTGTAGGTGAAGTCGCCGGCCGGCACCTTCACGACGACCTTCTCGCCCTTCTTGCGGCCAAGCAGCGAGCGGCCGACCGGGCTCTCGTTGGAGATCCGACCTTCGGCCGGCTTTGCTTCGGCGGAGCCCACGATCGTGAACGTCTCCTTGCCGTCTTCACTCTCGACGCTGACGGTCGAGCCGATCTGGACGTGGTCGGTCGAGTGGTTCTCATCGATGAGGACGGCGTTCTTGATGAGCGCCTCGAGCGTCTGGATGCGACCCTCCACGAACGCCTGCTCGTTCTTGGCGTCTTCGTACTCGGCGTTCTCGCTGAGGTCGCCGTGCTCTTTTGCGTCGTGGATGCGATCCGCGATCTCCGGGCGGCGGACGTTGGTCATCTCCTCGAGCTCGGCGCGGAGCTTCTCGAGGCCATCCTTCGACAGGTAGGTGGGCTTGTTGTTCACGATCGGTCCCCGCTAAAGCGAGGTCGCGCTCACGGGCACGACCGGTGGTCGGTCAGCTGATAACAAAAAGGACTTCAGGCGCGATGCGCGGGTGTTCCGCGCGCCTGAAGGTCCCAGCCGGACGCGAATGGTAGTCGGGTCCCCGGTGGGTGTCAAAAGGGTTCGCGGACGCTCGAAAGGCGTCGTCAGCTGCCCCCGGCAAGGCGGTCCAGGCGGCGCTTCACGCGCTGGAGCGAGGCACGGTCCGGGACCGCGACGAACAGCGTGTCGTCGCCCGCGATCGACCCCGCCACCTCGGGCCACCGGGTCCGGTCGAGGGCGGCGGCGATGGCATGCGCGGACCCCGGAAGGGTGCGCAGCACGAGCAGCAATCCGGCTTCGTGGATCTCGAGGGGAAGGTCTGACAGAAGCTTCTTCAGACGGTCCTCGCCGGACGTCTCGGCCTCGATCAGGCGTGGTGGGAGGGCGTACGCCGTCGTGCCTTCGCGCGTCACCTTGATCAACCCGAGCTCCGCGACATCACGGCTGATGGTGGCCTGAGTCGTCCGGAAGCCGCGCTCGCGAAGCGCGGCCGCGAGCTCCAGCTGTGTGCGCACCGGCCGCTGCGCGACGAGGTCGCGGATCTGCCGCTGGCGGAGCTGCTTCATCACCTCCATCGGGCGATGGTCAGCGGGCGAGCCAGACGATCAGCACGACCGCGGCGAGGATGAATCGGTAGAACACGAACACGTCGAGTGAACGGGTTCGCAGGTAGCCGAGCATGAACCGGATCGCGATCACGCCCGACACCAGTGACGCGACGAGACCGACGATCAGCGGCACGACCTCGACGGCGACCCCCGCCTCGCCCGTGAGCAGCTTGCGGGCCTCGAACACGATCGCTCCGGCGGTGATCGGGGTCGCCATCAGGAAGGCGAACCGGGCCGCCGATTCGCGATCGAGACCGGCAAACCGTCCGGCTGAGATCGAGATGCCCGATCGACTGATGCCCGGGATGAGGGCGATCGTCTGTGCGGCGCCGATGCCGACCGCGAGCGGGAACGTGACGTCAGCGACCGTTTTCGTCTGCCGGCCGACGTGGTCCGCGACCCACAGGATCACCCCGCCGACGACGAGCGTGAGTGCGACCAGGCCGATCTCCCGGACCTGTGTCTCGAAGAAATCGCTGAACAGCGCACCGACGATGGCGGCCGGGATGGTGGCGGCGACCAGGAGCCACGCCAATTTCCGATCGGGATCGTCCTTGAACGCGCGATCGCGGATCGTGGCGAATCCCGCGGGGATCAGCCGGAGCCAATCCTGACGGAAGTAGATCAGCAGTGCGATCAGCGTCCCCAGGTGGAGCATCACGCTGAACGCGAGCGAGTTGATGAACGCGTCGTCCCAGCCGAACAGCCACGGGACGATGATCAGGTGGCCGGATGATGAGACCGGCAGGAACTCGGTGAGTCCCTGCACGATCCCCATGACGAGGGCCTGTACGACCGCGTCCACCGTCGACTGCTACTGCGTTCGTCGCATCCGGCGGCCTAGGCGAAGGCGCCCGGGAGCACCGAAGCGAGCGCACCTGCAGGTGCGTGAGCGAGGCGCAGACCGGGCAACGAACGCATAGGGCGCTGGAGGCGACAGCCTCCTACCGGATGAAGAGCGGGGCAAGGACGAGCGTGATGGTCGCAAGAAGCTTGACCAGCACGTGGAGTGAAGGCCCGGCGGTGTCCTTGAACGGATCGCCGACGGTGTCGCCCACGACGGCCGCGGCATGCGCATCGGTCCCCTTGCCGATGACCGCGCCATCAGGACCCTTGAGTTGGCCTGACTCGATGTACTTCTTCGCGTTATCCCACGCGCCGCCGCCGTTGTTCAGGGTCGTCGCGAGCATCACGCCCGCGATCGTGCCGACCATCAGCAGGCCGGCCACCGCCTGGTACCCGAGCAGGAGGCCGACGAGGATCGGCGTCGCGACAGCGACGAGACCCGGCGCGACCATCTCGCGAAGGGCGGCACGGGTGGTGATGTCCACCACGCGGGCGTAGTCCGGGCGTTGGGTGTAATCCATGATCCCGGGCATCTCCCGGAACTGGCGCCGGACCTCGACGATGATCGATTGCGCAGTCGTGCCGACGGCGCGGATGGCAAGGCTGCTGAAGAAGTAGGCGAGCATCGCACCGACGAGCGCCGCGACGAACACGCTGACGTCCGCCAGGTTGACGGCGGTCAGCAACGGACCGCCGCGGTTCGTCTGGATCAGGTTCACCTTGTCGATGTAGGCGCTGAAGAGCAGGAACGCCGCGAGCGACGCCGAGGCGATCGCGTAACCCTTGGTGAGGGCCTTTGTGGTGTTCCCCACCGCGTCGAGGCGATCGGTGATCTCGCGGGTGTGTGCTTCCGCGCGGCTGAACTCGGCGACACCGCCGGCGTTGTCAGTGATCGGGCCGAACGTGTCCATGGCCAGGATGTAGGCGGTGGTCATGAGCATGCCCATCGTCGCGACGGCGGTCCCGAAGATGCCGCCGACATCCTTGCCCTCGGTGTTCACGAGTCCGGCCTGTGACCCCAGCCAGTGCGACACCATGAGCGCGACGCCGATCGTGATGGCCGTCACGAAGGTCGTTTCGAAGCCGACCGCGGTGCCGCTGATGATGTTCGTCGCCGGGCCGGTCTTCGACGCCTCGGCGATCTCCCGGACCGGACGGAACGAGCCGGCCGTGTAGTACTGCGTGATGTAGACGAAGACCACCGACGTCGCCAGACCCACGACGCCGCAGAAGAAGAAGTACACCCAGGTCGGGAGTCCGCCGATCAGACCCGTGGCTCCGTTGGTCTGCATCATCACGTAGGTCGTGATGCCGAGGCCGACGACCGACAGGAGCGTCGTCACCCAGTAGCCACGATTGAGGATGTTCATCGGATCCTCGGTCTCGCTGCCGCGGACGAAGAACATCGCCACGATGGTCGCCAGCAGACCGAAGGCGCGGACGACGAGCGGGAAGAAGATCCACGCCTGGGGGTTCGGCCAACCGGCCGATTCGGCGATCGCGAACGCCGCGACGCCGAGGATCATGGCCCCGATGTTCTCCGCCGCCGTCGACTCGAAGAGGTCCGCGCCACGACCGGCGCAGTCGCCGACGTTGTCGCCGACGAGGTCAGCGATGACGCCCGCGTTGCGCGGATCGTCCTCTGGGATACCCGCCTCGACCTTGCCGACGAGGTCGGACCCCACGTCGGCGGCCTTGGTGTAGATGCCGCCGCCGAGCTGAGCGAATAGCGCGACGAAGGAGGCGCCGAACCCGAACCCGACGATCAGGAACGGTGCCTGGGAGACGGTGATGTCAGCGAAGAGCGACGAGTAGAGCGTGAAGATGCCCCACACGCCGAGGAGTGACAGGGACACGACGAGGAACCCGGACACGGCGCCACCGCGCATCGCGACCTGGACGGCCTCGACGAGGCTCCGGCGTGCTGCCGAAGCGGTCCTCACGTTCGAGCGGACGCTGATGAACATGCCGATGATGCCGGAAGCCATCGAGCAGATCGCGCCCACGAGGAAGGCGATGGCGGTGAGGACGCCGATGGGCACGCCGGCGAGCGCCCGGACGTCCGCGACGTCCGGCGTCTCGACCAGGGCGATGACGATGCCGATGATCACGGCGCCGACGATCGCGAGCGCCGCGATCGTCGTGTATTGGCGCTTGACGAATGCGTCCGCGCCCTCCCGGATCGTGCCAGCGACGGCCTGCATCTCAGGCGTCCCGGTGTCGCGCGACAGCACGTCGCGGGCAAGGTACAGCGCGAAGAGTACGGCTGTGATCCCGGCGATCGGGATCAACAGTTGGAGCGCACTCGCATCCATCAGGGTCGTCGGGTCCTCCACTGGGAGATGTGGTCGGCACCCGGTGCTGGCGCGTGAGCGTGCGCCATCGCCACCGAGTCCGGGGGAGAGGCCGCTGGTCCCGTTCGGCATGCACCGCTGGGTGGGACCTTTCAGGCCGCGGGCGAGTGTAACAAGGCGCTGATCGGCGGGTCAAACTCGCCGGCCGCGCCCGATATGCATCGCGGTTCGTCCCCCGCCGGTGCTCGGCGGCTCCGATGGATCCGCCCTCCCGCCGGATGCGTCACCCGATGCCGTGTTTGCGGACATCGCTTGCATTCGATACAAGCACCGGGGCGCTTCGGCGCTGCGGCTGCGGCTCGGGACGACATGTGATGACGGGTTCGCGCGTGGTTGCGCCGAAACAGGGCATTCCTGAGGTAGAACGGGCGTCAGATGCAAAGGATCGACCAAGATGCGGCCCTCCGCGGCCGACGGGCGTCGCGTGCTTGCATCAAACGCAACTCGGGGGAGATGCGGGACACTCGCGGCGCTGCCGTGATCGCCGGGGGCCCTCGCTGCCGTGACTGCCGGGGGCCCTCGCTATGCGTTGGAGCGCGCGCGTGCGTGCTCATGTGTGCATGGGCGAGAAGGCGTGAGGCGCGGTCGACGCCAGCGGCCGCCATCCCGACGTGCCCCCCTATACTGCCGGACTTGTGAGTCAACGACCGGCGCTCGGGTGTCTCTTCGAGATCGTCGAGACGCTCGTCTTGACGCTCCTGATCTTCTTCGTCATCCAGAACTTCGTCGCTCAGCCCTACAAGGTCCAGCAGAAGTCGATGCAGCGGACGCTCGAAGAGGACCAGTACGTGCTCGTCGACAAGCTCACCCCGCGGTTCGACGCGTACAACCGGGGCGACATCGTCGTCTTCGAGCCACCCGAGGAATGGGGCGAGGCCAACACGCCGTTCATCAAGCGCGTCATCGGCGAGCCTGGTGACACCGTTGAGATCCGCGACGACGGTCTCGTGTACATCAACGGCACCGCGATCCACGAGCCGTACCTCTACGCCGAGGAACCCGGCGGCGAGCCTCAGCCGACGACGGCGCCGCTCGAGCAATCGAGATGGACCGTTCCCGAGGGCGAACTCTTCCTGATGGGCGATCACCGCGCGAACTCGGCCGACTCACGGACGTTTGGCCCCGTCCCGATCGACCGCGTGATCGGCCGGGCGTGGCTCCGATACTGGCCGCTCAGCGCCTTCGGGATCCTTCAGACACCGACCTACCCGAGTCTCCAACCCGCCGCCCCATGACGCCGTCCGGGACCCGGGCGTGAACCCGATCCTCGCAGCGGTCGCCCTCGTGGTGGTCGCGGGAACGGTTGTCGCCGTGGCGGCTCGACCGCCTCGGGTCGCGATCCTCGGGCTCGCGATCGTCCTGATCGGTTCGCCCGTCCTCGCCGATCCGCTGCCGGCGCCGCTCGGTCTGGCGTCACGGTTCGTCGGGGCGATCCTGATGGCATATCTCTTATGGATCGCGGCTCGGGACCGCGGACGGATCCGCGGACCAAGCCCGCTGACCGGCGGATCACGCATCGGTTGGCCAGCCGAGGCCCTGATGGGCGCGTCTGCCCTCGTGGTCGGTTACGCGGCGCACGGCCTCGGCGCTCCTGCGCTCGGGTCGTCGCTGTCGAGTGCCGCCGGCTTCGCTGTCGCGGCGCTCGCGGTCTCGGCGACCGTGACCGGCGTCGACGTGCTACGGGTCGGGATCGGCTCACTCTTGCTCATCGATGGCGCGCTCCTGGTCCGTGCCGGCCTCGGCGGCACGCCTGACCAGCTGGAGCAGCTCGTCACCACGGGCGCCCTCGTCGTCGTCGCGGCGGCGATCGCGACGCTGGCTCGAGCCGCGCTCGCCGATGGGTCGGGTGGGTTCGACTTCTCCGCGGATGGTCGCGGGCCCCGCCGTCGCGAACCGGATGCCCATCCGATCGAGCCACGCGTCGGCGACATCCTTCGATGACGCGGTGAGCCTGCTCCCGTTCCTCTTGCTGACCGGCCTCGGGGCCATCGCCGTGGTCGCGCTCCGGGCGCGTCCACGGATCGCCACACCAGTCGGCGTCGGGGCTCTATTCCTGGCGGTGGTGGCGGCCGCCCTGATCCGGCCGAGTCAATCGATCGCGATAGGAGCATCCGGCATCGCGACGACCGAGTACCTGCGCATCTTCCTGTTGCTCGCCGCGGCTGCGACGCTGGTGCTGGCGATCGTCGCCGAGGCGACGGAGGACAGGGGTGACGCGCCCGCCGTCGCGCTCGGGATCCTCGCGACGTGTGGGCTTGCGCTGTCCCTTCCCGACGCCCGCGTCGCCGTCCTTGCCGCGACCGCAGCGGGGGCGTTCGGAGCGCTGGTCACGCTGGTGCCGGATCGCGGCCGCACCGGTGCGACCGTTGGTACCCGCGTCCTCCGAGCGACGGCGGTGTCCGGGACGATGGCCATCGCTGCGACGGCGTGGATCGGGCGCGATCTGAGCGAACTTGCCGCGCAGCCGATCGTGTTCGGCCTGGCCTACCTGGCGTTCGCGCTGGCGGTCGCGATCCGGTTCGGTGCCATCCCGGCCCACCGATGGGCCGCGCGCCTCACCGACGCTGTGCCCGAGACGACGCTGCCACTCGTCACCGCGATCGCGCCCGCAGCGCTGGCGATCATCGCGCTGGCCTGGGCGGATGCGTCGATCGCTCCCCTTGCGCTCGACCTGACGTCGGTCCGGTTCGTGGTCCTCGCCGTCGCGATCGCGTCGATCTTCCTTGCGTCACTCGCCGCGCTCATCCAGGACGACATCGAGCACATCGTCGGGTACGCGATCGTCGGCGATGCCGGGGTCGTGATGCTCGCGGTCGCCGCTTTGGACCCGGCCGCATGGGCGCCGGCTCGCATCTGGATCCTCGCATTCGTCGTCGCGCGAAGCGCGTTCGCCGCCTGGGCCGCTGCGACGCGCGCGACGTTCGGGACCGGCCGTGTCGCCGAGCTGCGTGGCTGGCTGTTGCGCGCCCCGATCCTCGGTCTCGTCCTCGGCCTGGTCGTCGTCGCAAGCATCGGGCTGCCGGGGCTCGCGGCAGCGGAGGCGCGCGGCCAGCTCATCACGCTCGTGCTCGCGGGTCCGGTCGCGCTGGTGGTGATGATCGGGACGCTGAGTCCGCTCCTCTATTACGGACGATTGTTCGCGGTCGGTGTCGACCGATCGACCGGCGTGGAACGCGTGGGCTGGCGACCGGTGTTGGAGCGCGTCGACCTGACCGATCTCCGTGTTTCGCTCAGACGTGCGTGGACCGACAACCGGAATGTGACCGCGACAGCCGGCGCGGCCTTGCTGGCGATCCTTGCGTTGTTCGTGTCGGCCGGTGCGTTCGGGGGTCCACAGGCGGCGGCTGGGCTGCCGCCGCTCGTCGGCGAAAGCTCCGAATCCTTCGGGCCCGGCGAGTCCCAGCAACCGGCGGCCTCCGACGAGCCGACCGTCACGCCCTCCCCGGGCGCCGAGTCGCCGGCGCCGTCCTCCGGCGAACCCCCCGGACTATCGCCGGAGCCGTCGTTCGAGCCCTTCCCGACGGCCTCGCCGAGCCTCTAGCGTCGGGTCGCCGCGCGGGATCAGTCCTCCGAGGCGAGCACCCAATGGTCGACGTCTCGGTCGTACTCGAGCAGCTCGTCGGCGCGGAACCACAGATCGAGCTCCGTCGCCGCGGCCTCCGGACCGTCCGATGCATGGACGATGTTCTGCGCGGTCTCGAGCGCGAAGTCGCCGCGGATCGTGCCCGGGGCTGCCTCATGCGGTCGCGTCGCACCGTTGATCGCGCGGACGACGGAGATGGCATTCGGCCCTTCGAGCGCCAGCGCGACGAGCGGCGCGGAGGTGATGAAGTCGACGAGTCCCGTAAAGAACGGCTTCTCGCGATGGGCGGCGTAATGGCGCTCCGCGAGATCCCGGTCGACCTGGACGAGCTTCAGCCCGACGATCTTGAGCCCCCGTTCCTCGTACCGCGCGAGGATGCGACCGGCGAGCTGGCGCTGGACGCCATCCGGCTTGACGAGGACGAGGGTGCGTTCCGTCACGCGGGGTCTCCTTCTGACGAGGGGGTTTGGTCGGCGCGTTGCGCCTCCGGGGACGTGGCGGTATCCGAAGGTCTGGCGGCGTCCGCGTAGGCACGTCGCGCATCGAGCTCTCGGCCGACGAGACGATACGCATCGCCGCGGACGAACGCGAGACCGGGGTCCTGCTGGTCGGCGGTGAGGTCGATCACGGCAGGTGCAAGCGCCGGCGTGATGCGTAGGACAAGCGCCAGCTGGAGCGCGGCGCCGGCGGTGTCGCCGGCCTCGAGCAGCTGCCGACCGGTCTCGAGCGCCTCGTCACCCGTTGGCAGCGAAGCGTCGACCGCCGCCGCCGACTCGGCCTCGGCTTCGGCAGCAGAAGCGAGATCCTCGTCCCACAGACCGGCTCCGCCGTCAGGCTCCTGCTCGGGAGGGACGGCGGGCGCCGGCGTCGACGCCGCAGTGGCGGACCCGGAGGACCGCGGCGGTCGACCACCAGTGCCCCGCCCGGGGTGCGGGCTGTCGAACATCGTCGTCGGCGAGGGAGGGGGCGCCGCCGGGTCCGGTGGCCACACGGGGCTTCGCGGCATCCCGGCGAAGATCGCGTCGATCGAGCCGTCAGCCCCAGCGAGAGCCTTCGTCGCGAGACGTCGCGCCTCGCTCGGCCTGCCGCGCGCCGCCGCGGCTTCGGCCGCGACCACCAGCGCAAGCACGGGGCCCTCATCGTCATCGATGACCAGCGCGGCGGCCTCGCCTGCTCCGGCGATGTCGCCCGTCCGCCAGCGAGCCTCCGCGAGATCCACGACGCCCTCGGCATCGAGCATGTCCTTGCCCGCGAGCGTCTCGAGCTCCGCACGGGCGAGCGACAGTGACCCGAGGCGCAGGTGTAATCGAGCCAGGACGAGGTCGGGTGCGCGTTGCGTCGTCGTCGCGGACGGATCGCTCACGCTGGGAGCCGAAGATGGCGGTCGAGCCCGCGCAGGGCGCGACCCGGGGCGACGGCCGAGAGGCGCAACCCGTCGTCGACGACGAGCGTCGCAGCGAGGCGCTGGATATCGTCGGCGGTCACTGCTGCGACCTCGGCGAGTGCCTCATCGAGGGTGAGGACACGGTCGTGGAGCGCCTCCTGACCGCCGATCCAGGACGCGACGTGACGGGTCTCGTCCATCCGCAGCTCGAGACCGCCCGACAGGTAGCGCTTCGCGCGCTCGAGCTCGTCGACCGGGACGACCTCGTCGCGAAGGCGGGCGAGCTCGGCCAGGATGGCCTCGAGCGCGTCATCCACCGCGTCGGGATCGACGCCGGCGGAGATCTCGAGGGCGCCGGCGTCGGCGTAATCGACGAGCCCGGACGAGATGTCGTAGGCGAGCCCAAGCTCCTCGCGCACCGATTGGAAGAGACGGCTGCTCATCCCGTCGCCGAGGACCGCATTGAGCAGCGATAGCGCCCACGCGTCGGGATGGTCGCGGCGGAGCGCCGGCAGGCCGACCACGAGCTGTGCCTGCGCGGTAGGTCGCTTGCCGAC
>JBKPMM010000185.1:0-9602 GCA_046732155.1 Chloroflexota bacterium
GACCGCCTGACCGACGCGGTCAGACCGGAACGAGCCCCAGCCCGAACAGGCCATCAGCGACGTACTGCACGGCGAGCGCCGCCAACACCAGCCCGAGGACGCGGGTCACGACATTGATCCCCGTCTGGCCGAGCAGCTCAGCGACCTGGCTAGATCCGCGTAGGACCAGGTACGCGATGGCGAGGACGGCTGCGCCGGCAAGGAGCAGGACGAGATACCCAGCCGGCGTGCCCGCAGCCTCACTCGTCAGGATGAGCGCGCTGGCCAGGGCGCCCGGGCCGGCGATGAGCGGGATGGCCAGCGGGAAGACCGACACGTCCTCGCGGGCTCGCGCCTCGGCAGCCTCCTCGGGCGTCTCACGACGGAGTTGCGCGAAGACCATGTCGACCGCGATCCGAAACAGGAGCACACCGCCGGCGACCTGGAGCGCGCCGAGCGTCACGCCGAGATACGACAGGAGTGGCCCGCCGATGACGGCGAAGGCGAGCAACACGACACCTGCGATCACCACGGCACGGCCGGCGACGTCGGTTCGGGTGCTGCGTCGCCCGACGAGCGCGATATAGGCCGGCACGAGGCCGGCCGGATCGACGACGACGAAGAGGGTGATCAGAGCGCGCAGCGCGAAGTCGATGAGTGGATCAGTGGCAGGCGGCATCAGTCGGGCGAGCTCCGGAAGGCGTCAGTTCCACATCAGATGACCCAAAGCGATCGCTCGCCCATCGTCGTACCTCAGCGCGGACGTGGCGTCTGCCGGGTGGATGTTCATCATGGCTCTGCGCGTGGTCTCCATGTCGTGCTGCGACGGCCCGTACTCGCACGATGACCGGAGCACTGGCGTTGCCATCGGCCGGACGGTCCACGCCACGCCGCGCCGGTCACGTCGTTCGGCGCTCGCGCCTACATACGCCTCGCCGCGTGACGCGGAGATACGCGGGCCGAATGGCCCGGTATCTCGTGACAAGGTGCCTTACACCCTGGGCGTAGAATCCCGGACAGTCGCGGCAGAGGTGGCCGGCACGGTCGAGGGGCCGAGCCGAGACCGGACTCGAAGCGCTTGGAGGCTATCCCGTGGCGACACTACGCGGGCTGGCGATGCCCATCGGGGTCGTCGCCGCCGTTCTCCTGGTCCTGTTGTTCAACCCTTGGGTAGTCATCGACGAAGGCCCCATCCGTGTCGTCCTCACGGTGGCCTTCTGGATCAGCTTCATCATCCTGCTGATCGCCTTGTTCGAGGATCGCAATGAGCCTGCCGCCGACGAGATGGAGGTCGACGGTCCGCGGTTCGTTCGGTTCCTCTTCCACAACACGCGCGCTGGGCTGTTCTGGCTGCCGATCCGGCTGTTCGTCGGTTTCGCCTGGATCGAGGCCGGCTGGCACAAGCTGACGGACCCGACCGGAGCGTGGCTGCAGGGCGGGTCCGCGCTGCGTGGGTTCTGGGAGCGCGCGGTGGCGACTCCCGAAGGCGGCCGGCCGCCGATCACCTACGAGTGGTACCGCGACTTCATCCAGTTCCTCCTGAACGGCGGTCACGAGAGCTGGTTCGCGTATGTCGTCACCTTCGGGGAGCTGGCGGTCGGGATCGGGCTGATCCTGGGCGCGCTGACCGGTTTCGCGGCGTTCTTCGGCGCGCTGATGAACATGTCGTTCCTGCTCGCCGGGTCCGCTTCGACCAACCCCGTGCTGTTCACCATGGCGGTCGGCTTGATGCTCGCGTGGCGGGTGGCCGGCTACTACGGCCTCGACCGGTACCTGTTGCCGGCCCTCGGTGCGCCCTGGCGGCCTGGGACAGCGTTCAGGCGAGGTGCTCCCGCCGGGCAGTCGTCGAGCTGATCGCGTCGCTCGGAAACGAAACGACAACGAAGACCGCCCGCCGATCCGGCGGGCGGTCTTCGTGTTCCCGGACGGATCTTCAGGCAGCTCCGGCGGTGGCCAGTCCTGACGTCGTCGGCTGCTCGCGGACGATCAGGACGGGGCAGGTGGCGTGGCGCGCGACGTAATCGGAGACGCTGCCCATCACCAGGCGGCTGATGCGACCGCGGGAGTGCGCGCCGACCAGGACCATGTCGACACCTTCGGCCTGGGCCGCCGCGACGATCGACTCGCCCGGTGCGCCCGTCCAGACCAGGAAGTCGACCTTGACGCCGACCTCGCGGCCACGTGAGACCAGGCGTTGGGCGACGGCCTCCCGTCGTTCACGGACCTGGTCGACACGGACGCGGAACCCGCCTCCTGGAAGGACGAGGTCATCCGGGTCGATCACGCTCACGACGAGGAGGGCCGCCTCGTTCCGCCGCGCGAGCTCGAAGGCCCATTCGGTGGCAAGGTCGGTCGTCGGCGACAGGTCGGTCGCGAGGAGAATCCTCGCCAGCCGAGGCTGGCCGTCGTGCAGCTGGCGATTCGAGACTTGCATTTCGTGCATTTCATCGGAGTCTCCGTTCGCGGTAGATCCCCGAGTAGGGACATTCGGCCCGATATCCCGGGCCGCGTGGACCAGGGCCGGGTGCGCCTTGGTAGGCTGCGAGGATGATGGAGACAGGCCAGGCGACCCCGAGGCCGCTGGACCCAACGGGCCAAGCGGCGGTCCAGGCGCTGAGTGATGCGATCGGCGGCATCGCCGGCGTCCTGGCAGTCGAGGACGTCCTGCAACTGATCGTCGACCGGGTCAGGGAGCTGGTCGGGGCGCATTACGCCGCGCTGGGCATCCTGGCGGATGACCGACGGCGGATCGAGCGGTTCATCACGAGCGGGATCACGCCTGAGCAGCGCCGGTTGCTCGGAGATCCGCCCCAGGGTCACGGCCTCCTCGGGCTGATCATCAAGGAGGGACACTCGCTGCGGATCCCCGATATCGGCGCTCACGCGGCGAGCTACGGATTTCCCCCGAACCATCCGCCCATGACGTCGCTGCTCGGCGTGCCGGTCCGGCTCAAGAACCGGATCATGGGGAACCTCTATCTGACAGACAAGATCGGCGCTGCCGAATTCACCGATGACGACCAGCGCCTCGTCGAGCTGTTCGCGGCGCATGCCGGCGTCGCCATGGAGAACGCGCGGTTGCACGAAGCGGTCCAGTATCTCGCGGTCGTGGACGAACGAGAGCGGATCGGCAAGGACCTGCACGACGGGATCATCCAGTCGCTATATGCCATCTCGTTATCGCTCGAGGACGTGCCCGAGATCATGGCCGATGACGCCGGCGAGGCCGTTTCGCGGGTCGACCGGGCGATCGACAGCCTCAACGCGGCCATCGCCGATCTCCGCCAGTTCGTCGTCGGTCTGCGTCCGGAGCACATCGACCGTACCGACTTCGTCGGACTTCTGGCAACGCTCGCCGACCAGGTCCGCCGCGACCGCGTCATGGCCGTCGATCTGGATCTACCGGTCGAACGCGTCGATCTCCCGGCGCATGTTCGTGGCGAGATCCTTCAGATCGTTCGTGAAGCGCTGTCGAATACGGCGCGACACGCGCACGCAACGACGGCTCATGTCGCGGTACGTCGGGAGGACTCGGTCCTGCGCCTCGAGTTGTCGGACGATGGAGTGGGGTTCGACCCGCTGCTCGGCTCGCCCAGTGGCCATCACGGACTCGCGAACATGCGCGACCGCGCGGAGGCACTCGGAGGCAGCTTCGACCTCCGGAGCGGTCCGGCCGGGACGACTATCATCGTCATGCTGCCGGTACGCGACGGGGGTATCGGAAGCGCGGCGCTCGAGGAGGAGGGGTCGACGCGTGACATCGCCTGAAGGGACAGGGACCGCGCCAGGCCGCGAATTGCGGCTTCTCGTCGTCGACGACCACGAGGTGGTCCGCCAGGGCCTGGTCGCCCTGCTCGACCGTCGCCCCGGCTTTCAGGTCGTCGCCGAGGCGGGCACGGTCGCTGAGTCGATCGAGGCTGCGCGGCGTTTCGAGCCCGACATCATCGTCATGGATGTCCGCCTACCGGACGGGTCGGGGATCGAAGCGTGTCGAGAGATCCGTGCGGAACTTCCGGACACGAAGGTCGTGATGCTCACCTCATACCCGGACGATGACGCCGTCCTGTCGGCGATCGTCGCCGGCGCGTCGGGTTATCTCCTCAAGCAAGTCCGGGCACGCGACCTTGTTGCCGCGCTCGAGGCGGTAGGACGCGGTGAATCGCTCCTCGATCCAGCGGTCACGGAGAAGGTCCTCGAGCGGGTGAGACGCATCGCGTCCGGCACCTATCAGGACGAGCTCTCCGCCCTGACGGCTCAAGAGCAGAAGATCCTGATGCTGGTCGCTGAGGGCAAGACCAACAAGGAGATCGCGGCGGACGTCTTCCTCTCCGATAAGACCGTGAAGAACTACGTCAGCTCGATCCTTTCGAAGCTCAACCTCGAGCGGCGGGCTCAGGCTGCGGCATTCGTCGCGAAGCACAAGGCCGAACACCCGACCTGACGAGGCGGCGCGTTCGGCCGGGTCATTCGGCCCCACCCGATCACCCGCTGCCCAAGCGCACGTGCCCTGCTGCCCACGCGCACACGACGGCCGGCACTATGCGCCAGCCTCGACCCGCTGGACCATCACGGTAGAGACGCCAAGCGTCCCTAACGAGACACGGGCGTCGCGAAAGGAGGTAGATCGGTGGAGCTCGCGATCACCCTTGGCCTAGGTGGGTGGGTTCTCCTTATCCTCGCATCAGTGGTGTTCGGCGCGATCGCGCAGTACATCGGTGAGACCAGGACGGGCTGGGAGGGCGCGATCGACGCGCTCGCCTTCGGGATCGGCGCATTGATCGGCAGTGAGTTCATCGTCGCCACGCAGGCTACTGGGCCTATGTGGGACGGCCTCGCCGTCGTGCCCGCGCTGGTCGGCGGCCTGATCGTCGGCCTCATCGTGGAGCTGTCGACGCGCTACGCCACCCACGGGACCTATGCCCATCACGCGACCCCGGCGTGATCCATCAGGCAATTCGGTCCCCACGGCCCGCCGGCAGCGCCGGCGGGCCGTCGCTCGCCAGGCGGCCTAAGGATGTCGGGCCGTTCGGCACTCGCGGCCTGAGGCCTCGGCGAGCAGCATCGACGGTGGAGGTACGAGATGCACGCCGTCGTCGTCTATGAATCGTTCTGGGGAAACACGGCCGCGATCGCGCGTGCGATCGCTGAGGGGATGGGGCCCGAGGCGACCGCCATGACGACCGACGAGGCCACTGCGGAGGTCATCTCGGGCGCCGACATGATCGTCGCCGGGGCGCCGGTGCTCGGTTTCCAGCTCCCGACCGACAAGATCCGCGAGGAGCTATATCACGAATCTGGAGCGCCGAAGCCCGCGGACACGCTGCATCCGTCGATGCGGTCGTGGCTCGAGCATCTGCCGGTCGGCCATGCACCGGTGGCGGCGTTCGAGACCAGGTTCCGCTTCTCACCGGGCGGCGCCATCGGCACGATCACCCGCGAGCTTGAGCGGGCCGGCTACCGTTCGCTGACAAAGGGACACAAGTTCCTCGTCACCGGCAAGTACGGCCCGCTCAAGGCGGGTGAGCTCGAGCGAGCTCGGACTTGGGGGGCTGAGCTCGCGACGGCTGCCCAGGCTGGGGCACCATCCTGAGCAGCCGGGGACGGGCCAGGGTCTGTATCCCGCCCTGGCCCGTCGACCCTACGGCGTAGAGTCTTCCGATGCGTCTCGTCACGCCTGAAGAGGCTGTGGCTTGCATCCACAGTGGCGCTCAGGTCTACGTCCATTGCGCCGCTGCAGCGCCGTCCGTCTTGCTCGACGCCTTGGTCACCCGTGCCCAGGCCGAGGATCTGCAGGGCGTATCCATGGTCCATCTCCACATCGAGGGCCCCGGACCACACCTCGCGCCGGACATGGCGCGCCACTTCCGCCATCGAGCCCTGTTCGTCGGGCCGAACGCACGCCGCGCCATCGAGGAGGACCGGGCCGACTACGTTCCCGTCTTCCTGTCCGACGTCCCGCACCTTTTCACGTCGGGAGCTCTGCGACTCGACACCGTCCTCGTGAATGCGACGCCACCCGACAGCCATGGCTTCTGCTCGCTCGGCACGTCCGTCGAGGCGATCCACGCCGCGATGCGAGCCGCAGATACCGTCATCGTGCAGTTCAACCGCGCGATGCCGAGGACGCTGGGTGAGAGCTTCATCCACGTCGATGAGATCGACTTCGCGGTCGAGGTCGATGTGCCACCGTACGAGCATCCGGTCGGCGTCCTCGGTGACATCGAGCGTCGGATCGGCGCGTTCGTCGCCGACCTGATCCCCGACAGGGCGACGCTCCAACTCGGCATCGGCGCCATCCCGGCTGCGACCGCGCTCTTCCTGCGTGACAAGCGCGATCTCGGGATCCATACCGAGATGTTCACGGACTCCGTGGTCGACCTTGTCGAGGCGGGAGCGGTCACGGGTGATGCCAAGGAGCGCAACCGGGGCAAGATCGTGACGGCGTTCGTGCTCGGGACGAAGCGCCTGTACGACTTCATCGACGACAACCCGATGGTCGAGATGCGCCCGGTCGACTTCACGAACGACTCCTCGATCATCCGGACCTTCCATCGGATGATCGCCATCAACTCGGCGATCGAGGTCGACCTGACGGGTCAGGTAGTGGCCGACTCGATCGGCCCGCGCGTCTACTCGGGCGTCGGAGGCCAGATGGACTTCATGCGCGGCGCGGCTTTGGCGACCGAGGGACGCGCCATCATCGCGCTGCCGTCGACGGCGGCGGGCGGGACGGTCTCACGGATCACCGCGACCCTTCAGCCAGGAGCGGGCGTAGTGACGACCCGGGCGCACGTCCGTACGGTCGTGACCGAATATGGCGTCGCAGAGCTCTTCGGCAAGAGCATCGATGAGCGCGCCGAGGCTCTCATCTCCATCGCCCATCCTGATTTCCGGGATGAGCTGCGGTCGACACGTCGGCGAGCCTTGAGCCACGTGTAGACACTCATGTGGGCGGCGGGGCTCGTTCGTTCCTCGCGACGTCGGGGTCGGCCCGTCGATGATGGACGCATCCGGCGCGCGCTCGCGCTCGCGATGCCCGCCGCCCTGCCCGTCGCGATGACCGGCATCTTCATCGTGACGCGTGAACGACTCGGCAAGGACAGGGCATATCTCGCCTCGTTCGGCGCTTACTGGATTGCGTGCGCGAGCCTGTCGTTCGCGCTGCTGGGGCGCAAGGGCGTCTCCGAGCTGTTTCGCGAGGCCGAGCCTCGTTTTGGACGTCCGGCGATCCTCGGCGCCACGCTCTTGCTGTGGCCACCGACAGGAGCGATCGCCACGCGGTTCGTCCCAGAGCTCCGAGCAGCGACTCCCACGACGATCGCGACCATCACCGGTGTGGCGGTGGTGAACAGTCTCGTCGAAGAGCTGTTCTGGCGCGGCGTCTTCGTCACGCTCTGGCCGGCGGATCCGTGGCGCGGGTGGGTCTGGCCGGCCGTTGGCTTCGGCGCCTGGCATCTCGCGCCACAGACCGTCCATCGGTCGTCGATGGGTCTCGCGGCGTATGTCGCCTCGGCGACGGCCCTCGGTCTCTCGTGGGGCTGGGTCGCGTGGCGAACTCGGTCGTTGCGATGGGTCAGCCTTTCCCACCTCCTGACGGACGGATCCGGCCTCAGGAACGCCGCGTACTTCCTCGGGTCGCGATAGCGATCTAACCGTGCCGCAGACTCACACCCGACCCTTGGGCACCGTGTGCCAGTAGGTCTTGTTGAACACGATCTTGCCCAGGTGCCAGAGCTGGTTCGGCTTGGGTGGCTTGGGCGGGTGCTCGTAGTCGAACTGGAGCAGCGTCCCCTTCCCGTCACCGATCTCGAAAAAGCACATGACCTTGCCGAGGTAGTCGCCCTTGCGGTGGTCGACCTCCCGGCCCTCGACCGCGGCGACGATCCGCTCGGTGATCACGGGCGCCTCGAAATGAGCCGTGGACCCTGCCTTCGAGAGCGGCAGATCGGTGGCATCGCCGAGCGCGAACACGTTCGCCCTGCCGCCGACCTGGAGTGTCGCTCGATCGGTCGGTAGCCAGCCGCCGGGCGCGGGCGCCAGTCCGGAGTCGATCAGGAAGCGTGCGCCCTTGTGGGGCGGGACGAGGATCAGCAGGTCGTACGCCAGCTCCTCGCCTTCGAGGCTCTGGACGACCTTCCTCACTGGGTCGATGGCTTCGACGTTGAAGAAGGTGTGGAGCTCGATGCCCTTGCGCTCGAGGATCGGCGTGGCCATCTCCGACACCGACTCGATCGTGAACGCTCGACCGATCGGTGAGCAGAAATGGAGTTCGGTCCGATCGCGCAGGCCTCGTTCGCGCAGCTCGGCCTCGATCAGGAACGCGACCTCGAGGGGCGCCGGCGGACACTTGTACGGCATCCCGGCGATGCCGATGACGATGCGCCCGCCGTTGAACGCATCGAGGCCGCTGCGCAGCCTGGCCGCGGACTCCGCGGTGTAGAAGTGATAGGCCTCCGCGGTGAAGTGCTCGATCTCCTCGGGGACGATCCGGGAACCGGTCGCGAGCACCAGGTAGTCATATGCGAGACGCTCGCCGTTCGCGAGGCGAACCATCCGCGCTGCTTCATCGACCGACGCGACCTCACCGACGACGAGGTTGACGCGCGAATCCAGAAGCCCGCGCTCCGGACGATGGAGCTTCGCTGCCCGCTCACCGCCCATCGCGATGTACATGAAGCCCGGCTGGTACACGTGCTCGCCACTCTGGTCGACGACCGTGATCGTCACCTCACCGGACTTGATGCGCCGGCGCAGTCGCTTCGCAAGCAGATTGGCGGTCAGCGTCCCGCCGACGCCACCCCCGAGGATAAGGATCCGCTCCATCACACCACCTCAGTGGGTCTTCTCGACGAGGATCTCGTCGTAGCCCTCGCGGGTGTCGACCGAGACCAGCCGATGGCCGGCCTTCTCGACCCACTTGGGGATGTCGATGCGGCTGCCCGAATCGGTCGACCAGACGGCCAGCACCGTGCCCGGTGCCGACTCGCGGATGCCGCGGATCAATTCCATGAGCGGCCCAGGGCAGAAGCTGCCCCGAGCGTCGATCGTGCGCGTGAGCTGCTCGGTCGCAAGCTCCGTCATCTCGATGCCTTCCTCTTTCTCAGATGAAGAGCGAGGCGTCCGCCTCGGTCATGATCTCGATCGCGGTCGCGGCGCCTGCCGGTTCGCCCATCTCGTCGATGAGGTCCTCGCGCTTCAGCCCGAACATGTCCATCGTCATCTGGCACGGGATGAACTCGACGCCCATCGCCGTCGCCGCCTCGAGGAGCTCGCGCGGGCTCGCGACGTTGTACTGCTTGCGGAGGGTGCCCATCATCCAGGGACCCATCCCCATGAAGTTCATCTTGCTGAGCTTCAGGTGGTCGATGCCGGGGCGCTGCATCAGCGTCAGCATCTTCTGCATCCAGTTGTCGCCGACGATGCGCTTGCCGTCCTTCACGAACGGCAGCAGGCCCCAGAACGTGACGAAGACACGGCAGCGCACGCCGCTGGCGGCCGCGGTCGAAGAGAGGATCAGGACGGGCCAGATCTTGTCGAGCTCGCCGGACCAGTTGACGATCACCAGCTCCTTGGTCTTCGTAGGAGTGGAGTCGTCAGGCGCGGGTGTTGCTTCGGGCCAGCCA
>JBKPMM010000186.1:0-14035 GCA_046732155.1 Chloroflexota bacterium
GCTTCCGAGGCACGACCGGAGGATGACGGCATCGCGCGGCGGCTCGGACTCGGTCGATCTCGCTCGGTCGTCCTCCGGCTATCGGCGCTGTTCTCGCTCGATGCGTTCGCGGGCGGGTTCATCCCGCAGAGCCTGATGGCCTATTGGTTCGCGGTCCATTTCGGCGTCAGCCCGGCCACGCTTGGCGCGATCTTCTTCGCGGCGAATCTTCTCGCGGCGGTCTCGTCGCTATCGGCGGCCAGGATCGCGGCGCGCATCGGCCTGATCGAGACGATGGTGTTCACACACCTGCCATCGAACGTGTTGCTGATCCTGGTGCCTCTGATGCCGACCCTGCCGCTCGCGGTCCTGATGCTGCTGCTGCGGTTCACGCTCAGCCAGATGGACGTGCCGACCCGGCAGTCATACGTGATGGCCGTCGTGCAGCCCGACGAGCGATCGGCGGCCGCGGGTGTGACAGGCATCGCGCGGACCGTTGGCGCCGCGATCTCACCGTCGTTCTCGAGCGTGCTCGTCGCGACCGCTGCTACGGCCGCACTCCCGTTCTTCCTCGCGGGTGGACTGAAGATCGTCTACGACGTCCTCATCTATCGAGACTTCCGGAAGGTGCGGCCCGAGGAAGAGGCCGCGCGCTAGGCCTTCGCGCGACCCGGTCGACCGGGCATCCCGAGCCGCCACCACACGAACAGCACGATCGCGGCCACGACGGCGACCGCGATCGCCAGGTCGAACGGCTGCAGCGCGTGGCGGATGTCCACCCAGTGCGCGCCCAGCTGCACCCCGGCGAATACCAGCAGGATCGACCACACGAACGCTCCGAGCGTCGAATAGACGATGAACGGCACAAGCGGCATCCGGGCGACGCCGGCCGGGAACGAGATGAACGTGCGGACGATCGGCAACAGCCGGCCGATGAAGACCGTCGCCGCGCCGTACTTCGCGAAGAACCGATCGGCGGTCTCGATCTCGTGCGGGCGGATCAGGAGATAGCGACCGTATCGCTCGAGAAAGGGGCGGCCACCGTACGCGCCGATGGCATATGCGATCAGGGATCCGAGCGTGTTCCCGATGGTCGCCACGATCGCCACGATCCAGAACGACCAGGCGTCGCCGGTCAGCGGCTCGATCTGGGTCCTGTCGGAGACGAGGAAGCCGGCATATGGAAGGATCAGCTCGGACGGCAGTGGGACCATCGCCGACTCGATCGCCATCGCGAGCATCACGCCGACATAGCCGACCGCGCCGTACAGGCTGTTCAGGAACGGGATCACGATCTCGTCGATGAAGGCGAGCACGCATACCTCGGGTTGTCAAAAAAGGGGTCGGCGCGCCCGAGGATAGCCGACTATCCTCGGGCGGTGAGTCCCCCACAGGTCCCAGACGGCGGGGCGGGCCGCGCGTCAGGAAGCGGTCGCGCTCGCCTCGTCGTCCTGACGGGGGCGGATCTGTCGATCGAAGACGTCGAGGCGGTCGCGCGACACGGGGCCTCCGTCACCCTCGACGACGATGCGCGCGGCCGGATGCAGGAGGCACGCGACGTCATCGACGCACTCGTCGATGCCGGAGAGGTCGTGTATGGCGTGACCACCGGGTTCGGTGACCTTGCCACGACCTTCATCGACCCGCGACAGGCCGGCCAGCTTCAGGAGAATCTCCTGATGAGCCATGCCACCGGCGTGGGTGCGGCCTTCCCGCGAGAAGTCGTCCGGGCGATGCTCGTCCTTCGCGCGAACACGCTGGCACTCGGTCACAGCGGCTGCCGCCCGTTGCTGGTCGACGGGCTGATCGAGTTCCTCACCCATGGCATCCATCCCGTCGTCCCCGAGAAGGGCAGCCTTGGCGCGTCGGGCGACCTCGCCCCACTGGCCCACCTCGCCCTGCCATTGATCGGACGCGGCGAGGTCGAGTTCGGGGGGCAGGTCATGTCCGCGAAGGACGCCCTCGCCGAGGCCGGTCTGGAGCCGCTCGCGCTCGAGGCGAAGGAGGGCCTGGCGCTCCTCAACGGCACCCAGATGATGGGTGCCCTCGGGGCGTTATTCCTCGCCGACGCAGACCGCCTGGCGAAGACCGCGAGCGTCGCGGCGGCGATCTCCGTCGAGGCGTTGCTCGGCACCGACGTCGCCTTCTCGGCCGCGTACCAGCTTGCCCGTCCGCACCCCGGGCAGGTGGCCGTTGCGGCGGAGATGCGCCACCTCCTCCGCGCCAGCGAACTGCAGCAAGCGCACCACGGTTCGGCCCACAAGGTGCAGGACCCGTACTCGCTCCGCTGCGTACCGCAGGTCCACGGCGCCGTCCGTGACGCCCTCGACCAGCTGCGGCGGGTGCTCGACATCGAGCTGAATTCCGCGACCGACAACCCGCTCGTCTTCCCCGACGGCGGCGTCGCCGACGACAGCGCGATCGCCACCGGGGGTGGCCGCGTCATCAGTGGCGGGAACTTCCACGGCGAGCCGCTCGCCCTGGCGCTCGACTACGCGAAGCTGGCCGTCGCGGAGCTCGGGTCGATCAGCGAACGACGGATCGCGCTGCTCGTCGACCCGCGTCTCAACGGCGGCCTGTCACCGTTCCTCGCAACGTCGCCAGGCGTCGAGTCGGGGATGATGATCTACCAGTACACCGCCGCCGCGTTGGCCTCGGAGCACAAGGTCCTCGCGCACCCGGCATCGGTCGACTCGATCCCGACGTCGGCGAACCAGGAGGACCACGTGTCTATGGGATCGATCTCCGCGCGACACGCCCGTCTCGTGCTCGACGGCGTCCAGCGCATCGTGTCGATCGAGCTCATCGTCGCGGCGCAGGCGCTCGATCTGCGGCTCGCTTCCATGTCCGAGGGCGTCGGCGCGGCTCCCCCTTCGCCGGGCGTCGGTGTCGCCGAGGCGCAGCGCCGGATCCGCGAACATGTCGCTCATCTCGACCGGGACCGGGAACCAGGTCGTGATCTCGCGGCCGCGTACGCGCTTGTCGCGGACGGCGCGCTCGTCGGGCTGACGGAGGGCGGCGACCTCCAGCTGTGAGGTCGCGACGGCGTCAGCGGTACTGGACGCCGCGGCGCCAGGGCGGAGTCGGATCGGTCCGCGCGGTCCGCATCCCCAGACGCCTCAACAGCCCATTGATCTCGTCCCGGTAGCGGGCGCCTTCCGGTCGCTCCGTGAGCCACAACAGGTACCCGGGATCGACGCGGGCGATCTCTCCGAGCGACCAGCCGACGTGTCGACCGAACGAAAGGACGCTCCCCGACGGGTTGCCGGGAGGGTCGCCTGCGGCGCCGGTGCCGTCGTGTGGCGTTGCGTCACGATGAGCACGCTCATACGTCGCGCGCCGTTCCGCCGTCTTGATCGCGTCGTACGCGGCGTTGATCCGCATCATCCGTCGACTTGCCGTCTCGCCGGCGACGTCGGGATGGTGCCGCCGCGCCAGGCGGCGATGGGCACGCGCGACCGCCGCATCGTCGGCATCGCGCGATAGACCCAGGACGACATAAGCGTCGCCCTCGACCCGTTCGAGCATGCTATGAGTCCCCGAGCCGGCAGCGCCCCGAGCACTGCGCCTGCGCGGACTCTAGCGCGGAGGTGCGCAGGTTTCGATGGGGTTCGGGGCGTCCACGCAACAGGACTTTCGCGGTGGTCTGGAGCCCGCCTCAGGGTCGGCTGAAACGGCCCCAGGTCCCGCCGGCCGCAGCGTACTCGCGCCGCCGCGGTACGCCCATCGCGATGAGGATGTCGTCGATCTCGTCGCGGTACGGCTCCCCCTCGGCGCGATCGGCCAGCCAGACGAGGTACCCCGGGTCGACGCGTGCGATCTCGCCGAGCGACCAGCCGACGTGGCGCCCGAAATCGAGGACGCTGCCCGACGGTCGGCCGGGCGGCTTTCCAGCGCCGCCGGTACCGTCACGCGGCGGCGGTGGCTTGCGGGCGGCGTCGTACTCGGCCCGGGCCGCAGGGGTGCGGATCGCCTCGAACGCCGCGTTGATACGCATCATCTCGCGCGTCGCCGCTTCACCGGCGAGGTCCGGATGATGACGGCGCGCGAGTCGCCGATGCGCACGTGCGATCGTCGTGTCGTCCGCGTTCCGCGCGACACCCAGGATCGCGTAGGCGTCGCTGGTGCGGGCGTCCGGCACGCGCATGCGTCAACTCCCCCTCCGGTACGGTGCGGTGCCGCTCGGACGGCACCGGACATCCTGCACGGCACTCTACCTGCCTTGGGCCGGACCTGCTCGGCGGCCGGGCACCGTAGACTCGGCGGGTCATGGTCACCGAGACGGGTCGTATCACCATCGTCGACGTCACCGATGAATCGACGTTCGGTCGCATCCCACCGTGTGCGGACCCGTCATTCGATCACCGGTCGTGCGACTACTGGGAAGATGCCGACCGGGGATCCAAGGCCATCCGGCTCGATTGGCTGGAGCCGCGAGAGGCGGATCCGGAGCCGGCGACGCGCCGTCCGACCCCGTCGAACCCGTTCCTTGCCGACCTCGAGGAACGAACCGCGAACCCGTTTGCCCCGCCGGGCAGCACCGGGGGCGCATCCAACCCGTTCCTCGACGACGACGACACCCCTGACGACAACCCGTTCGCTCCCCAGCGGCCCGCCCGTCGGACCGTCGGCGATACTGGCTACCGGAAGCTGCGGCTGCTCGGTCGCGGGTTGGGTGTGGCGGGGAGCTATGCCAAGGTCCTACTGGTCGATGACGTCCCGGCTGCGTACAGCCAATTCGGGCCACTGACCGCCTATCCGCGGGCGCAACGGACGCGTGACCTCTACCCCGCGCTCCCGGTTTCGCCCCTACCCGCGGTCATCACGTGCATCGCGTCGACGCGCGAGGCTCGGGATCGTGGGTTCGCCCGGATGCTTGTCGAGGACGTCTGCGCCGATCTTGGTCGGCGCGGCTTCGCGGCGATCGAGACGTATCCCGAGATCGGGGCACGACCCGATGCCACGAGTGCCGCCACCCCGGCGTTCTGGGAGTCGGTCGGGTTCGTCGTGGCCGCGCCGGATGAACGCTTCCCCGTCATGCGTCGCGAGCTGGCGTGAGGCGGCGCATCCGCCTCGTCACGCTGACAGCCGCGACCCTGCTCACGGTCGCGGCCTGCATCCCCTCGCGCCCGTCACCGAGCACGACCGCGGCGCCGTCGGCGGCCCCGCCAAGCGCCGCCTCGCCCACCCCAACGTCGAGCGCCGCCACGACGTCCTCCGCGTCGGTCGCGTCCGCCGCGACCGCCGCGACCGCGCCTCCGGCTGGGGTCGCCGTGGATCCGTCGCTGCTCGCCGTCCTGCCTGCCACCGTCGGAGGCGTCCCGCTGCAGCCCGATCGGACGACGGCCGCCGAGATCGCCCGCGAGCCGTCGATCGCCCCGTTCGTGAGCTCGCTCGCCCTCGCGGCAGCGTTCGGTCCGCCCGCCTCGGGGTCGGTCGGTGACTACGTCGTCGTCACGGTCGCGAGGGTCAAGCCCGGCCTCTTCGGCGACTTGTTCTTCCAGGGCTGGCGCGACACGTTCGATGCTGCCGTCTGCAAGCAGGCGGGCGGCGTGCAGGGCGCCGCGGAGGCGACGATCGCTGGGCGTCAGACGTTCATCGGGACCTGTGCCGGCGGGATCCACACCTATCACGTCCATCTGCCCGCACGGGACGTCATCGTGTCGATGCAGGGTGGCGGTCCGAAGCGGTTCGGAGAGCGCGTCGTCGAGGGTCTGAACGAGTAGCCTTCCGGCATGACGACCGATGCCGGCCCGCGTCCCGTCCGCGCGCCGCGCGGCCCCGAGCTGACCTGCCGCGGCTGGTCCCAGGAAGCCGCCCTCCGGATGCTGATGAACAACCTTGACCCGGAGGTCGCCGAGGACCCGGACCATCTCGTCGTCTACGGCGGGACGGGCAAGGCCGCGCGCGATTGGGCCGCGTTCGATGCGATCGTCCGCGAACTCCGCACGCTCGCCGATGACGAGACGCTCTTGATCCAGAGCGGCAAGCCGGTCGGCGTCCTGCGGACCCACGAGTGGGCGCCGCGCGTGCTCATCGCGAACTCGAACCTCGTTGGACGCTGGGCGACCTGGGACGTGTTCCGTGAGCTCGAGCGCCAGGGTCTGATGATGTACGGCCAGATGACCGCCGGGTCCTGGATCTACATCGGGACCCAGGGGATCCTGCAGGGCACGTACGAGACCTTCGGCGAGGCTGCGCGGCAGCATTTCGGCGGATCGCTGGCGGGGACGGTCACGTTGACCGCCGGCTTGGGCGGGATGGGCGGCGCCCAGCCGCTCGCCGTGACGATGAACGAGGGCGTGTGCCTCGCCATCGAGGTCGATCCCGCTCGGGCCCAACGGCGGCTCGACATCGGGTACGTCGATCGGCTGACTCACGATCCCGCGGAAGGTCTGGCGTGGGCGCGGTCCGCGGCAGCAGCGCGCGAGGCGACGTCGATCGCCCTCGTCGGCAACGCGGCCGAGATCGAGCCCGCGTGGGCCAGCGCCGGAGAGCGGTTCGACCTCGTCACGGATCAGACGTCGGCGCACGACGCGCTGAACGGCTATCTGCCCGCCGAGATCTCCATCGAGGACGCAGCGGTCCTGCGCGAGACGCAGCCCGCGGAGTACGAGCGCCGCTCGCGGGCCGCGATGGCAGCGCACGTCCGCGCGATGCTCGCCTTCCAGCGTGCTGGCTCGATCGTCTTCGACTACGGCAACAACCTCCGCGCGCAGGCCAAGGAAGCTGGCGTCGAGGACGCCTTCGATTACCCAGGCTTCGTGCCGGCGTTCATCCGGCCCCAGTTCTGCGAGGGCCGTGGCCCGTTCCGCTGGGCCGCACTCTCCGGCGACCCCGCCGACATCGAACGGACGGATCGTGCCGTCCTCGACTTGTTTCCGGACGACGCCGGCCTCCGGCGCTGGATCGACATGGCCGAGGCCCGCGTCCCATACCAGGGCTTGCCGGCCCGGATCTGCTGGCTCGGCTATGGCGAGCGGTCGAAGGCCGGGCTCGCCTTCAACGACCTCGTCGCATCCGGCGAGGTCAGCGCGCCGATCGTCATCGGCCGCGATCATCTCGATGCGGGCTCCGTCGCGAGTCCGAACCGCGAGACCGAGGCGATGGCCGACGGCACGGACGCCGTCGCGGACTGGCCCCTCCTCAATGCGCTCGTCAACACGGCCGCCGGCGCGTCGTGGGTCTCGATCCATCACGGTGGCGGCGTCGGCATCGGCTTCTCGCAGCACGCGGGGATGGTCGTCGTCGCCGACGGCACGCCACTCGCCGCCCAGAAGCTCGAGCGGGTGCTGACGACGGATCCGGCCATGGGCGTACTCCGCCATGTCGACGCCGGGTACGAGCGGGCGATCGAGGTCGCCCGCGAACGCGGCGTCCGCGTGCCGATGCTCGACGCCGGCTGACGATGCTCGTCGAATCGGTGCCCAACGTCTCCGAGGGACGGCGGCTCGATGTCGTCGACCGCCTCGCCGACGCCATCTCGTCGGTCTCGGACGTGTTCCTCCTCGACCGGACCAGTGATGCCAGCCACAACAGGTCCGTATTCACTATGGCCGGGGACCATGAGGCGGTCAGTGAGGCGCTCGAACGGCTCGTGGCCGCGGCGATCCACGAGATCGACATGGATGCCCATGAGGGCGAGCACCCGCGCATCGGGGCGGTGGACGTCGTCCCGTTCATCCCCCTCGCCTCGACCTCGATGGATGACGTCATCGATGTCGCACGTAGCTTCGGCGAGCGGATCGCGACCCGGTTCGATATGCCGGTCTACCTCTACGCGCGGGCCGCGCTTCGACCCGACCGCGAGCGCCTCGCCGATGTCCGGCGCGGGCAGTACGAAGGCCTCAAGGTCGAGATCGACCAGAACGGCCGGGAGCCCGACTTCGGCCCTCGACGGATGCATCCGTCGGCCGGCGCGGTCGCTGTGGGCGCTCGTCCCTTCCTGATCGCCTACAACATCAACCTCGATTCGGACGACGTCGAGCTGGCGAAGCGCATCGCTCGTCGCGTCCGTGAGTCGGGCGGCGGGTTGCCGAAGCTGCAGGCGAACGGTTTCGAGGTCCGGGAGCCCGAGCGTGGCCATCCGCTGCGCGCGCAGGTGTCGATGAATCTGCTCGACTTCGCGGTCACGCCGCTCTGGCTGGTGTGGGACGCGGTGCGCGAGCTGGCCGCCGAAGACGGTGTCCATCTCGCGGAGTCCGAGCTGATCGGGCTGGCCCCACAGGCGTCGTTCGAGGCGATCGCCGATCACGCCGGCGTAACCGACGCGTCGCTCGACGGGCGACTCGCGGCGGCGGCCGACTACATCCGACTTCGCGACTACTCGCCCATGCAGATCCTCGAGCGGCGGCTTGATGCGGCCCGCTCGGCCGCCGGATCGACCTCCCCCGGCCAGCGGCCGACGACATGACCGGCGGCCCGTTCCGCGTGATCGAAGGCGGGCGGACCGGCGAACCGACGCCCGGGCTCCTCATCGTCGGTGCGTCCGAGATCGTCACCGTCGCCGGCGGCGTCCGTCGCGGCTCTCGACAAGGCGACGTGGCGCGACTCACGGCCGAGGACGCAGCGAGTCCATCGTCGCCTGTCGTGGCGGTCTGGGAGGGAAGGATCGCGGGCGTGGGGGAGCGGGCGTCGGTCGAGGCCGAGCTCGAGGCGGATGGTCTGCCGCTCGCGCGCTTCGCGAGGGTCGACGCTGCCGGCGGGTGTGTCACACCGGGGTTGATCGATCCGCACACGCATCTGCTGTTCGCAGGATCGCGCGAGGACGAGCTCGTCCTCCGCCAGGAAGGCGCCTCGTACCTGGACATCCTCGCGGCGGGCGGGGGGATCCTCTCGACCGTCGCGGCGACGCGTGCGGCCTCCGAGGCCGACCTGTTGACGCACGGGCGGCGGTGGCTCGACGAGATGCTGACCCACGGCGTCACGACCGTCGAGGCGAAATCCGGCTACGGGCTCGACCTCGAGACCGAGCTCCGGCTCGTCGAGGTCGCGTACCGGCTCGGCCGTGAAGGGCCGATCGACGTCGTCCCCACGTGGCTCGGCGCACACGCCGTCCCGGCCGAGTTCCGCTCGCGACGCGACAGCGTCGAGGCCTACGTCCGCCATCTCCTCGATGAGCAGCTTCCGGGCATCGCCGCGCACGGCCGTGCCCGGTTCGCGGACGTCTTCTGCGAGGAGGGTGTCTTCAGCGCCGACCAGTCGAGGCGGATCCTCGAGGCGGCACGCTCGTACGGCCTGCTACCCCGGCTTCACGCGGATGAGCTGGCGCCCTCGGGCGGAGCCGAGCTGGCGGCCGAGATCGGCGCGTCGTCGGCGGACCACCTCGCCACGCCGTCACTCGACGGGATCGCGGCCATGGGAGCGGCTGCCGATGCGGACGACCCGATCGTCGCGACGCTCCTGCCCGTGACGACGTGGTTCCTGATGAAGGACCACCACGCCCCGGCCCGAGCGTTCATCCAGGCCGGTGTGCCCGTCGCGATCGGCACCGACTTCAATCCCGGCACATCGCCGACGCCCAACCTGACGCTCGCGATGTCGTTCGCCGTGATCAACCTGCGGATGACGCCCGACGAAGCCCTCGCCGCCGTGACGATCAACGCCGCCCGCGCGCTCGACCTCGAGGAGGAGATCGGGTCGCTCGAGCCAGGCAAGGCCGCCGACCTGGTTATCTGGCGCGTCCCGACGAGCGCCCGGATCCCATATCACCCCGGGGCGGACCTCGTCCGCACGGTCATCAAGCGTGGTCGGGTGGTGCTGGACCGCCCCTGAGAGCCGGGGCGCGAGCGCGCTAGGGCTGCTTGCCGCGCGACTCCAACAGGACGGTGATCGTCTCCGCCGGCAGACTCGACGACGTGACGGAGAGCTTCGGCTGGGTGACGGGCTCGGCGCCCATCTCGTGAAAGAACTTCGCTAATGCTTCGGCACAGTCGCCGTCATCCTCGCAGAGCGTCATCGGGACGACGATCTTGGGATCGAGCTGCGCCATCAGCGAAGCCGCCTTCGTCGGGCTGAGCGCGCCGCCGATCGGGACACACGCGATATCGATCTCACCGATGTCGGCGAGCTTCTCTTCGGACAGGAGGTGACCGATCTCGCCGAGGTGGATGGTGTGGACGCCGTCGACTTCGACGACGAACGAGACGCCCTTGCCGTGCTCCGCGCCCTTGGCGTCGTCGCGGTACGTCCGTACGCCCGTGACGAGCACCTCCTTGACCTCGTACTCGCCGGGCCCGTCGAGGACGAACGCCGAGTCAAGGCTGGACGGGATCAGGGTCGTGCCGTCACGCGACAGCTTTCCCTTCGGCTTCCCGCGGGCGACGGGCGCGTCGTCCGGGTGACTGAACGTCACGATGTCTCCTGTGATCCCGCGTCCCGTCGGTCCCACGACCGACTGGTAGGGATCCGCCACCACCACGGCGTCCTTGCCGCGCAATCGGACGCAGGTCCGGCCGTACCACGTCATCTCCATCGACGGCGATTCTGACATAGCGGCCTGCACGGCCGCTCACCCTCCCGTCGGTGCGCGTACGTCCGGTGGGCCGCGGATAGGCGCGCGGACACCGCGCTTGGAAATGGAAAGACCGGGAGCGCCTGCCCAATCGGCGCTCCCGGTCGGAGGGAGGGAGGATGGAACCCTGAGGGTTCGTCCGATCGCTACGCTACGGCGCCCTGATTGCGGGTCTAGTCGGCATCCGATTAAGAAATGGACACCGATCCCTCGCCGGGCGCCGACCGGCATCGCGTGTACGATCGGGCCATGCATCGACCCCTGATGCGACCCGTCGTGACCGCCGCGATCGTCGCCCTCATCGTCGCCGCGTGCGGCTCGTCCACCCCATCCGCAAGCCCTTCGTCTCCTCCTTCGTCGTCGCCGTCCGCCAGCGCCCCGGCTGCGTCTCCGAGCGCGTCTGCGTCGGGAGGCGATACCGCGGTGTATGCCGAGATCAACGAGCAGGTCCGGGCCATCCGCGGGCTCCAGGAGAAGCAGCCGATCGAGCCCACGATCGTGTCCCCGGACGAGATGACCCAAGTCCTCAAGGACTCGTTCAGCGAGGACTACCCGCCGGAGCAGGTCGCCGCCGACGAGCAGCTCTATCACGGTCTCGGCCTCCTGCCGAAGGAGGACAAGCTCGCCGATCTGTATATCGACCTCCTGTCGAGCCAGGTCGCGGGCCTGTACGACCCGATCAAGAAGAAGCTGTACGTCGTCTCGAAGGAAGGCGGCGTCGGTGCCGTCGAGCAGGTCTATTACTCACACGAGTACGACCACGTCCTGCAGGACCAGAACTTCGACTTGCAGAAGATCCAGGACGGCCTCGACGACAAGACCGACGAGGCCCTCGCGCGCCAGTCACTCGTCGAGGGCGACGCCTATCTGACGATGTCGTACTGGTTGCAGCAGAACCTGACGCCCGAGGAGATCGGCGAGGTCATCCAGGCTTCGAATGATCCGACGGCGCAACAGGCCCTCAACCGGATCCCGCCCATCGTCCAGGCGCAGATCACGTTCTCGGCCATCCAGGGCACCCAATTCGTGACGGGCGTCCAGCTGGGCGGAGGCTGGGAAGCCGTCAACAGCGGATTCGGCGACCCGCCGAAGTCCACGGAGCAGATCCTCCACGCTGACAAGTACGCCTCACATGAAGCCCCGATCGCGGTCGACCTGCCGGCCGACCTAGCGAAGCGGATGGGGTCGGGCTGGTCCACGGTGATGTCCGACACGATGGGCGAACACCAGACCGCGATCTGGCTCGGCTCCGGGACGGTCGCGGCCGCAACGGATGCCTCGGCCGGCTGGGGCGGTGATCGGATCACGTATCTGAGCGGCCCAAGCGACAGCTGGGCGATCGCGTGGCACACAGTGTGGGACAGCAAGTCGGATGCTTCCGAGTTCGACGTGACCGCGAAAACGGCCGTCGAGAACGCGGGCGGCCCGGGCCAGGTGCTCCCAGGCGAGGGCGGCACGACGCGCTGGGTCGTGATCGGCAGCGACGACGCCGTGCTCCAGAAGGTCGCGAACGTCCTCGGTCTGGCGGGCTAGCGGGGCCGGCGGGCTAGCGGGGTCGACGGGCTCTCGCGACTACATCGACTCGGGTGCCGAGATCCCCAGCAGCGCGAGGGTGCTCGCGAGGGTGACCTGCGTCGCGCGCGCGAGGGCGAGGCGTGACGCCGAGCGGTCGGGATCGTCGGGATCGACCACGCGCGCATCTCGGTAGAAGGCGTGGAACGCCGTGGCGAGCTGTGTGGCGTACGCCGTGATCCCGTGCGTCTCTTCGGCGACGACGGCGTCCTCGACGACTTCGGGTAGCCGGACGACCTCGCGCGCCAGTGCCGCCTCCGGGCCGTCACCGAGCGTGCCCGCGACGCTGGATGCCGCCTCGAGACCCGCCTCGGTCGCCTTGCGCAGGATCGACGCGATCCGTGCGTGCGCGTACTGGACGTAGTAGACCGGGTTCTCGTTCGACTGCTTCTTCGCCAGTTCGATGTCGAAGTCGATCGACGACGTCGCCGCGCGCGACGCGAAGAACCAGCGCGCTGCGTCCACACCGACCTCCGCCAGCAGCTCGTCGAGCGTGATGAACTCACCGGCGCGCTTCGACATCGAGATCTCCACGCCATCGCGGACGAAGCGCACCCATGAGTAGAGCAACATCTGGACGGCCTCGACGTCGTAGCCCATCGCCTTTGCGGCGTTCCTCACCCGCGCCACGGTGCCGTGGTGGTCGGCACCCCAGATGTAGATCAGGTGGTCGAAGCCGCGGCTGAACTTCTCCGTCACGTAGCCGATGTCGGCCGCGAAGTAGGTCGGCTGACCGTTCGAGCGATAGATGACCCGGTCCTTGTCGTCGCCGAGGTCGGTGCTCCGGAACCAGACCGCGCCGTCCTGTTCGTAGACGTATCCCCGCTCGCGCAGACGTTCGACGGCGCGTTCGACCCAGCCCTCCTCATGGAGGGACCGCTCCGTGGTCCAGACGTCGAAATGGACGCCGAGGCGCTCGAGGCTGGCCTCGATCCCGCTTCGGACCTGCGCCGCCGCCCAGCGGCCGAGCACGTTGGCGGTGTCCGCGTCCGGTGCGGTGGCCTCAGCCCAGATCTCGGCGGGAACAGCGGCCGCGAGATCGTCGACATAGTCGCCGCGATACCCGTCTTCGGGTACCGGCTCGCCCCGCCGCAGGGCGGCGACCGAGGCGCCGAGCTGGTCGATCTGGCCACCGGAGTCGTTGAAGTAGTACTCGCGCGTGACCTGCTGCCCGCCAGCCTCGAGGATGCGACTGAGCAGATCCCCGATGAACGCGCCGCGGGCGTTCCCGATCGTGAGCGGGCCCGTCGGGTTCGCGGAGACGAACTCGACGTTGACCCGTCGCGGAGTGATGGGCTCGACGCGTCCCCACGCACCGGGGTCAGCCAGTATCCCATCGACGATCGCCTCGAGGGCACGGGCCTTGATGCGGACATTGAGGAAGCCCGGCGGGGCGACCTCGGCAGCCTCGACCGGGGACGCGCTCTCCGGCGACGCCGCATCGCGCACGAGCTTCGCGGCGAGCAGCGTCGCGAGCTCGAGCGGCGGGCGTCGATAGGGCCGGGCGAGCTTCATCGCCAGGTTCGTCGAGAAGTCGCCGTGGGCCTCGTCGGCCGGACGCTCGATCTCGATCGCAGGTCGCGCATCGGCCTCGAGCGCGGGGAGTGCGTCGTCTTCGATCGCGCGCGTCCACGCGCGTTCGACGGCGTGGCGTACCTGGGTGCGCAAGGGGGGCGGGGTCACCGCGGCATCGTACCGGCCACGACCCTGGGACGTCGGTACCAGTGAGGTCCTGGGTCGCCGGTCCTTGGGGTCCAGGAGGACCCATCGTTGCTGGTCGTCAACGAAATCGCGGGAGCGTGGGCGGTGATGGTGAGACTGGTGTAGTCGCGCCTCGCCAGAGGTACTAGACCGGCCAGTACCCGCATGTGAATATCCGGCCCTCGATCGGTCCACGGACACCCCGAAAGGGGAGAGCGGCCGACGGGGGGACCACTCAACCAGAGGCTTCGGCCTCAGCTCGGGGACCGC
>JBKPMM010000187.1:0-4642 GCA_046732155.1 Chloroflexota bacterium
GCCTCCTGGTAGACGCCACCGAACGATGTGAAGCTGAGCGTCACGCCGTCCTGCTTCGGCGGGTTGCAGGCAGCGGACGTTGCGGCGCTCGCGCTCTCCGACGCGGCGGCCGATTCGCTGGCGGCCGGCTCACTCGCCGCCGGGGCTGCCGAGCTCGGAGCGGCCGACGTGCCGCCACCTCCTCCCGAGCTGCAACCGACGACGATCGCGGTGGTCGCGAGGAACGCGAAGATGGTGCGCGAGCGCATGCTCAGACCCTCCTCCTCGGCGAAGTTCGGGCGACCCTGAAGAACTCCTCCACCCGGACCGCTGCATCGTAGACCCCGCGCGCAACGGGAAGAAGAGGCGAATCCGCGTCCCCCCAGGCGTTTCCCCGGATGCGAAGATGGCCCGATGCGCGGGCTCGTCCTCCTCAACGGACGCGTCTTCACGGCTCGGCCCGGTGAGCCGCCGTTCGACGGCGGCGTGGCGATCGTCGGCGACCGGATCATCGCGGTCGGCGGCGATGCCGCCGTCACGGCGATCGCGCCTCCCGACGCGCACCGCGTCGACCTCGACCGGCGCACGATCCTGCCGGGCTTCATCGACCCGCACAACCACCTCGCCTTCACGGGCGCCGAGCTGGCGTCGGTCGACGTGCGTTATCCGGGCGTCGCCTCGATCGCCGATCTCGTGGCGCGGATCGCGGAGGTGGCTGAGCGCACCCCGGACGGGTCCTGGATCCGCGCGGTCGGCGTCAACCCGGAACAGTTCGCGGACGGCCGACTGCCCACCCGCTGGGATCTTGACCAAGCGACGCGCGTCCATCCGGTGCTCGTCCAGCACATGAGCGGCCATCACGCCCTCGCGAACAGCATGGCGCTCGAGCTGCGGGGCGTCGATGACAACGTTCAGGATCCGCCGGGTGGGCGGCTCGTCCGCGACGACCGAGGCCGCGTGACCGGCTACTGCCTCGATGCGGCACAGGCACTCGTCGTCCCGATCGACGTCGACATCGGGCACCACGGGCCGGGCTTCCACGACGACGCGCCGCTTGACGAGATCGTCGGGGACATCGACCGAGCGTCCCGCGCCTACCTCGCCGCGGGCGTCACCTCGATCGTCGATGCGCAGGTGACGCGACGCGAGCTGGATGCGTACCGGGCGGCGCGTGAGCGCGGCCTTCTCGGCGTACGCGTCACTGCGATGCCGATCTCGTCGCAGCTTGACGACTACCTCGCGATCGGGATGGCCGGGCCATTCGGCGACGACCGGCTCGCGATCGGGCCGATGAAGTTCTACTCGGACGGCGCTCTGACCGGCGGAACGGCCGCGTTCTCGACGCCCTATGGTCCGCACGGCGAGTTCACCGGCTCGCTTTACTGGCCGTCAGAGGACGACTTCCGGGATGCGATCTCGCGGGCACATGCCGCTGGGTGGCAGATCGGCGTCCACGCGCAAGGTGACCGCGCGATCGACCGCGTCCTCGACGCCTACGAAGCGGCGTTGGACGCGCATCCGCGCGACGACCATCGACACCGGATCGAGCACTGCGGCGGCCCGCGGCCCGACCAACTCGAGCGGATGGCTCGGCTAGGCGTGTGGGCGGTCGGACAGCCGCGCTACTTCTGGGATGCGGGAGACGCTTGGCTGGCTTCGCTTGATGCAGCCAGGGTGCATCGTCTCCAGCCGTACCGCGAGATGACCGAAGCCGGGGTGCGGTTCACCCTCTCCAGCGACGCGCCCGTCGCCTCCTACCGCCCGCTCGACACACTTGCCTCGGCAGTCACCCGGGCCACGGTCGGTGGCGCGGTCATCGGCGAGGACCAGGCACTGAGCGTCGACGAGGCGCTCCGCGCATGTACACACGACGCCGCCGCGTCGTACTTCGCCGACGACCGCCTCGGCACGCTCGAGGTCGGCAAGCTCGCCGACGTCATCGTCCTCGATGGTGATCCGTTCACGACTGCTGCCGCCCGGCTCGGAGACATCGCGGTCGAGCTGACGCTGCTCGGTGGCGAGATCGTCTACGAGGCCGCGCGTCGCACCGCCACGAGCGACAGCATCTCGTAGGCGAGGTTCGCCGCGAGGAACGCCGTCTGGCCGGCCGGGTCGTAGGCCGGGATGACCTCGACCACGTCGAAGCCGACGAAGTCGATGCCCGTCAGCCTGCGGACGATCGCGAGCGCGTCATGCGCGGACAGCCCGCCCGGCTCCGGCGTACCGGTCCCGGGCGCGAACGCCGGGTCGACGACGTCGATGTCGAAGCTGATGAACGCGGTCGCCTCCCCCACCCGCTCGCGGATGCGATCGGCGGTCGCCTCCGGGCCGATGTCGAGGACCTGCTCGGTCGTCAGGTACTCGAGGCCGAGCTCGTCGCGCAGCCCGGTCCAGTCCTCGCGGTCGTAGATCGGCCCGCGCAGCCCGACCTCGATCGAACGCGCGACATCGACCAGCCCCTCCTCGATCGCGCGGCGCATCCACGTCCCGTGGTTGTATTTCTCGCCGAAGTAGCTGTCCCAGGCGTCCGTGTGTGAGTCGAAATCGATGACGGCGACGGGCCCTTTGGAACGGGTCGCGCGGAGGTGCGGCAGCGTGCAGGCGTGGTCGCCGCCGATGAGCAGCGGGACGACGCCGGCCTCGACGATCGGCGCGACCGCGCGCTCGATGGCCTCGTAACTGCGCTCGATGTAGCCGGGCACGATCGCCACGTCGCCGTAGTCGACGCACGACAGGATGTCGAACGGCTTGACGTCGAGGTTCGCGTTGTACGGCCGCAGCATCACGCTCGCGGCGCGGACGCCGTTCGGACCGAAGCGGCCGCCGGCGCGGTACGTGACGCCGGTGTCGAACGGGACGCCCACGACGGCGAGGTCGACATCCTCGAGCGTCCGGACGTACGGCAGCCGCGCGAAGGTCGATGGCCCGGTGAACCGCGGGCTCTTGAGCGAATCCTCCGGGACATAGCGCGGCGTCCGCCGCGACTTCCCGGCGTCGGTCATCCCTCGGGTGCCGCGAGTTCACCGGGGTCTGCGAAGGCGGTGCCACCGCGGGACGCACCGGTCGCCGACATCGCCTCGCGGTACACGGCGATCGCGTCGTCGACGCAGCAGACGACGAGGTCTCCGGGCATCGCGCGCCGAAGAGCCGTGCGGACCGCCGTCATCTCGTCCAGCACTTTCTCGGCGCGGGTCGCGCGGGCCGTCCCATCGGCCTTCGCCGAGCGGACGCCCTCGATGACGTGCGCCGCGGTCTCCCCGGTCGCTCGGCCACGAAGGTTCTTGTCCTCGCGCACGATGATCTCGTCGAAGGCACCTGCGGCGATCGCCCCATACTGGCGCTGGTCGTCGTCGCGTCGGTCGCCGGGGATGCCCAGGACGCCGATCGCGCGGCCGTTGCGCGCCTGCGGGGGGCTCGCGCCGATGCGCCCGGCCTTCGTCTGAGGCTCGACCATCATCCGTTTGACGAAATCCGCGAGCTGACGCATGCCGTCGACGTTGTGGCAGTAGTCGATCACGACGCGCACCCCGCCGACGTCGAGGAGGTTCAGGCGACCCGGCGCCTGGAAGAACGACGTCGAGAACGTGCGTAGACCCTGGCGGATGTCATGGAGGTGGGCTCCGGACGCCCAAGCCGCTGCCGCCGCTGCCAGAGCATTCGCCACGTTCATGCGTGCCCGCCCACCGAACGTGGCCGGGATCAGGTGTGTGTACAGGACCGGCATCTTGCGGCTGCCGAGTCGCAGGACGATGAGCTCCCCCTCCTTCGTCGGCTCGAGGCAGAACGCCGCATTGCCACGGGATGTGTGGCCGTCGACGCGGTCATAGCCGTCCTCGCCCTTCTCCGTGGCCATCGTGAACAGCACGACCCGCCCGGCGCAGTGACGCCCCATCCGATACACGTGCGGATCGTCGGCGTTGAGGACCGCCGTCCCGGAACGGGGAACTGCCTCGACCACCACGCCCTTGACGTTCGCGAGCTGCCCGATCGAGTCGATGCCGCCCAGCCCGAGGTGGTCGCCGGTCACGTTCGTCACGACGGCGACGTCGTTCCGGTCGTAGCCAAGGCCCTCGCGCAGGATCCCGCCGCGAGCGACCTCGAACACGGCCGTGTCGACCTTCGGGTTCTGCAGGACCATCTGGGCCGATTTCGGACCCGACATGTCGCCCTTCTTGATAAGGCGACCGTCGACGACGATGCCGTCCGTCGACGTCATGCCGACGTGCCGGCCCATCAGCTTGAGGATGTGCGCGATCATCCGGACCGTCGTGGTCTTCCCGTTCGTGCCGGTCACGGAGATGATCGGGATGCGCGACGGGCTGCCGGGTGGGAACAGGCCGTCGATCACGGGTCGCGCGACGTACTGTGGCTCGCCCTCGGTCGGATGCGTATGCATACGGAAGCCGGGCGCGGCGTTGACCTCGACGATCGCACCGCCGGTCTCACGCACGGGCGTCGTGATGTCCGGGCAGATGAAGTCGATCCCCGCGACGTCGAGGCCGACGACCTGGGCCGCCGTCTCGGCGATCTCGACGTTGTCCGGATGGGCCTCCATCGTTCGGTCGATGGACGTGCCGCCGGTCGACATATTCCCGGTCAACGCGAGCTTGATCCACGTGCCCTTGGGAGGGACGTCATCGACTCCGAAGCCCTGGTCCCGGAC
>JBKPMM010000188.1:0-3157 GCA_046732155.1 Chloroflexota bacterium
AACCGGGCCGAACGCCCCAGGTGACCTTCGAGCAGCTCGTCGAGGACGTCGTCGCGCGCCTCGACGCTGCCGCCATCCCCCACATGCTGACGGGTTCGATGGCGAGCTCTTGGTACGGTGAACCGCGAGCGACGCAGGACCTCGACGTCGTCATCGATCCGTCGCCGGCGGCGCTCGATCAGCTGGTCGACGGTCTACTCGCGGATCGCTGGTATGTCGACCGAGACGTCGCACACGCTGCGCTCGGCGATCGCACGCAATTCAATGTCATCGGGCCAGACGCGTTCAAGGTCGATTTCATCGTCCGCCACGATCGGCCGTTCTCCCGCGCCGAATTCGACCGGCGGCAATCCGCACAAGTACTTGGCACCCGGACGTTCCTCCCGAGACTCGAAGACTTGATCGTCGCCAAGCTCGAGTGGGCGCAGGCGAGCGACTCGGACCGACAATTACGTGACGTGATCGGGATGCTGGACGTCGCGGGAGACGCTATCGACTCGGTCTACATCAGCGGTTGGGTTGAGCATCTTGGACTCGAGCGAGCCTGGGACCGGGCTCGCGAACCCCGAGGCTGAGCGTCCCTGCGGCCTACGCGGTCAGGGCGAGTGGACCCTCAGAAGGGGCCGATTCGGTCATGGATCGGTCAGAGACGTCGACGACGAAGACATCAGTGCGGCGCCGTGACGATGGCGTGGCCCATCGAATATCTCGAACATACGGGGACGCGTTCGTCCGGATGGCCGACGAATCGGGGGGTGGGGCGACTGCGGGGCTAGGTCGAGCGGTTTGCTTGCGGGGCATTCGGTGTTCTCCTGGGTCGTTGATGGGTGAGTGGAGAACCGGGGACCGTCTCCGTTTCAGTGGGTGTACTATACGGAGGCAGTCTCCGTTTCGTCAAGTGGGGAGTTTCCCCGCTTAGCGGACGGGACCGATAGAGGCACCAACGCCATGAGCGCCCAAAGCGCGACGACCGACCAGACCACCCAGCCACGTAGAGCCCTCCGCGCCGACGCCCAGCGCAACATCGAGCGCCTGCTCGACGCAGCCCGCGCGGCGATCGCCAAGGACGGCCCCGATGCGTCGCTCGACGACATCGCTCGCGACGCGGGGGTCGGCAGCGGAACGCTGTACCGGCACTTCCCTACTCGCGTGGCGCTCCTCGAGGCGGTGTATCGCGACGAGGTCGCGCGCCTGTGCGCAGAGGGCGATCGACTCCTCGAGTCCGACACCGAGCCCGGCGAGGCGCTCGCCGAGTGGCTTCGCGTCTACGTCTCGTTCGGCGCGATGAAGCGCGGCCTGATGGGCCCACTCACGACCGCCCTCGGCCAGGAGTCGGACCTGTTCTCGAGCTGCAAGACCATGGTCCGCGCGACCGGCGGCCGGCTCGTCGAGCAGGCCCAGAAGGCGGGCACGATCCGCGGCGACGTCGAGATCAGCGACGTCCTGACCCTCGCGAGCGCCATCAGCCACGCCGGCGAACTGACCGGCCAGGGGTCCGAGATCTCGGAGCGCCTCCTCACCGTCGCGATCGACGGACTGAGGCGACCCGCGGACTGACGCCTCCGGCACGCGCTTATCCTCTGGCTCGGAGGTTGTCCGTGCCCGATCCCGCCGTTCGCGCGTTGTTCGAGCCGCTGCCCGGTCGAACGTATCTGGATGCCGCGACCTACGGGTTGCCGCCCCGGCCGGCCGTGGAGGCGATGGAGCGGGCGCTTCGAGCCTGGCAGACGGGTTCGGCTCGCTGGGTCGACGACTGGGATCGCCCGGTCGAGGCCGTGCGCGGCGACTTCGCATCGATCATCGGCGCGACGGCCGCGGAGATCGCGCTCCTGCCCTCCGCGTCGGTCGCGGTAGGCCTCGTAGCCGAGGCGCTCAACGCAAACGACGTCGTGGTCGTCCCGGAAGATGACCACGTCTCGGATCTGTTCCCGCTGCTCGTGGCGGAGCGCAGAGGGGTCGAGGTTCGCCAGGTACCGTTCGCCGAGGTCGTCCCCTCGATCGACGATCGAACGACGCTCGTCGCCTTGAGCCTCGTGCAGATGCAGACCGGGCGGGTCGCCGACCTCGCCGGCATCTGCCGGAGTGCCCGCGCCGTCGGAGCGCGCTTGTTCATCGATGCGACGCATGCGATCCCGTTCGTGCCGGTCGCACCGCACATCGCGGACATCGACTACCTCGTGTGCCACGCCTACAAGCACATGCTCGGTGCGCGCGGGACGGCGTTCCTCTACGTCCGGTCGGATCGGGTCACCGATCTGCTGCCGAGTTACGCGAACTGGCATGGCGCGCCCGATAAGTGGACGCGCTTCTTCGGTGGCCCGCTGACACTCGCCGAGGACGCGTCGCGCTTCGACGTGTCGCTCGCCTGGCTGCCGTGGGCCGCGACGGTCGAGTCCGTTCGGTTGATCGCGGCGTGGTGCCGCGACGGGACGCTCGCCGAGCCGCTCGAGCTCGCCGCCCGACTCGCGCTGGCGCTTGGCCAGGAGCCGACGGGCTCCTCGCTGGTGTGCGTGCCGATCGCCGATCCCGAGCCCGTCCGGGAGGCGCTCGAAGCGGCCGGCATCCGAGCCGCCGTCCGCGGCGACGCGATCCGCTTCTCACTCCACGTGTGGAACGACACGGACGATGTCGACCGCGCAGTCGACGCGATCCGCCCGTTGATGGCCGGGTAGTGTTCGACTCGGCGAGGAGCCTGGATCGGCTCCTCACCGAGTACGTGGCCTGACTACAGGACGGCGACCTGGATGAGGCCGGCAAGCGCCGGGTCGAGCGTGACGTGGTCGACATCGGCGCCGACGACCAGCTCATCGGTGGCCGGGTCGGCGTTGGTGATCCGAACCGTCGCCGGCAGGCCCTCGACGTCGACAGCCCCACCATTCGCATCGACTGCGACCGTGTCGTTTCCGGCCGTTCCCGCGACGGCGACCCGTCCGACTGTCCCGGCGAGGTCGACGTTCACGCGCGTGAGATCGGTCCCGGTCGCGTCGTTCACCGAGATCGTGTCCGACCCGCCCCGGGCGTTGACGTCGATCGTCTCGACGTCGTCGAGGTTCATCACGATGCGGCCGAGATCGCGGGTGAACAACACCCGGCCACGGTCGGCCGTGGCTGCCATGAACTCGTTGCCGCCGGAACCGTTGAAGACGAGGGCATCCGT
>JBKPMM010000189.1:0-14824 GCA_046732155.1 Chloroflexota bacterium
CGGATCAGTTCGGCGAGCAGGGCGGGCGCCAGCGCGATCGCCGCGACGATCGCCCAGTCGCTCGCGAAGAGCGGCGTCGCGCGGAATGCCGCCGCGAGTGGCGGGATGTACGGGATGCTGATCTGGAACACGAGGACGGTCAGGCAAGCCAGCAGCAGGAAGCCGTTCGGTCGTAGCGTCAGCACTGGCCTGGCCAGGCTCCGGTTCGCGTACGCCCGGACGATCTGCGCCACGACGAGCGTCGTGTAGGCCAGCCAACGGACGTGGTCGGGCGTCCCGTCGTGGACGAGCATCACCGCGAGCGCGGCGACCGCGCTGAAACCACCAGCGAACGTGATGCGCGTCAGGAGCGGGCTGTCGAGCAGCGGCCGCTCTCGCGGACGCGGCGGACGGGTCATCGCGTCGGGCTCCTCGGGCTCTCGCTCGAACGCGACGGACGTGGAGAGGTCGATGAACAGCTCGAGCCACAGGATCTGGAGCGGCAGGAGCGGCTGAGAGAAGCCCGCGAGCGTCGCGATCAGGATGAAGCCGAGGAGGGCGACGTGGGTCGAGATCAGGAAGACGAGGCCCTTCTGGACGTTGGCCACGATCCGTCGACCTTCGCGCAGCCCATACATCAGCGTCGCGAACGAGTCGTCACCGAGGACGAGGTCTGACGCCTCCTTGGCGACGGCGGTGCCGCTCCCCATCGCGACGGCGACGTCGGCGTGCTGCAGCGCCGGTGCGTCGTTCACCCCGTCCCCGGTCACCGCCACGGTCCGGCCCGCACGCCGCGCGACGTCGACCAGCCGCAACTTGTCCTCAGGGACCGCTCGCGCGACGACCGATAGCCCGGGCAGCCGCCGTGCCAGCTCGTCGTCGGACCAGCCCACGAGATCGCTGCCCACGACGACCTCCTGTACATCGACCCCGGCTTCACGGGCGATCGCCGCGGCGGTCACCGGGTGGTCGCCGGTCACCACGACCGTCTGGATGCCGGCGTCCCGGGCGATGGCCACAGCGTCGCGGATGTGCTCGCGAAGCGGGTCGGCGAACGCGATGATCGCCGTCGGCCGCCAGGCATCGGGTCGTGACGCCCGGGCCAGAAGCAGGAGCCGGCCGCCGGAGCTCGCCTCGCTCTCGACGATGGCGCGCCACCCTCCTACGGCCGCACCATCGTTGACGAGCCCGAGGACGATCTCTGGCGCGCCGATCAGGAGTCCTTCTTCGCCGCTGCCGCCTCGCGACCACGTCAGCGAGTAGGGGTGACCATCGGTCGGTGCCTCCGCCGACAGCAGCGTCCGGCCGTCGAGCCCCGTGGATCGACCAGCGGCACTCAGCAGCGCCTGCGTGAACGAGCCCGGTCGGGCGCCGGCTTCGACATGCCACGCATCTTCTTCTGCACGGAGTGCCTGCGCGATGACGTCGGCCCGTGCCTCCGGGGCGGTGATGGGGCCGTCGGGGCCAAGGACGTCCCGGACGGCGAGGCGGTTCGCGGTCAGCGTGCCGGTCTTATCTGTGACGATGAGGTCGACAGCGCCCAGCGTCTCCTCGGCTGACAGGCGGCGCACCAGGACGCCTCGCCGGAGGAGTCGGTACGCGCCCAGCCCGAGGATCACCGCGAGGAGGACCGGTGGTTCCTCAGGGATGGCGGCGATCGCCGCGGAGATGCCGGCGAGGACGTTCGCGCCGAGCGGATTGCCGCGCATGAAGCCGGCCCCGACCGTGATGACGATCAGCCCGATTGCGACGACGAGGAGGATGCGGACGAGGCGATCGAGCTCGCGTTGGAGTGGAGACCGGCGCCGCTCGGTGTCGGCGAGTCCTCGCGCGATCCGGCCGAACTCCGTCGTCGAGCCGGTGGCGATGACGACACCCTCACCCCTCCCGGAGACGACGGCGGTGCCCGCGAAGGCGATCGATCGCCGATCAGCGACCGCGGCATCCGCCGGATCGGGCTCGGTCGAAGAAAGCTCCGGTACCGACTCGCCGGTGAGCGCACTGCGGTCGACGAGCAGGCGGTCCGCAAGGGTCAACCGCAGATCGGCGGGAACGATCTCACCGCCCCGAAGAAGCACGACGTCACCCGGGACGAGGTCGGCTGCGATGACATCGTCCGTCGCCCCGTCGCGCCGGACGCGGGCCATCGGGGCGGCCGCTGCCCGGAGTGACTCCATCGCCTTCTCGGATCGGTAGGTCGTCGCGACGTCCGCGCCGACGATCGGAAGAAGCCCGATGAGCACCAGCGCCCCGTCGCGCACCTCGCCGAGGAGTACCGCGAGGATGCCAGCGACGAACAGCAGGATCACGAACGGCTCGGTGACGGCCTCCCAGACCATCGCCCAAACCGACGGGCGCTCCACCTCCTCGAGCTCGTTGACGCCGAATCGATCTCGCCGTTCCGCGACGACCGGAGCCGACAGGCCGCGGACCGGATCGACGTCGAGGGAGGCGGCGACGTCGGACGCAGTGCGTGCGTGGGCGGCGGTGCCGGGATCGACGGCACCGGTGGTCGCGGACATGGCGACATGGTCCCACCGTGACCCCGCATCGGCCGCGGGCCAGGTGTCACGCGACGAGATGGCGTCTGGCACATCCGCGACTCGGCCCCAGGAGCGAAGGTGAGCCTAAAGGAGGCTCGTGATGAAGGTCCTGCTCGCGATCGACGGCTCGGATGCCTCGATGTCCGCTGTCGCTGCGACGGCGGCGCTCCCCATCCCGGCCGGGTCGACGGTCGAGATCGTGAGCGTGATCCCACACAGCTTCGCGCCCGAAGGCGCGGTCTGGCCGAATGTGGTCAGGGTCGATCCGCCGAACGACAGGGATCGGATCTACGACGATGTGTCGCAGCGCCTCATGCAGATCGCTGACCGGGTCCGCAACAACGACCGCACGGTCGAAGTCCGCGTGCTCGATGGTCGTGCGGCGACCGAGATCGTCGCGGAGGCGGAGCGATCCGGGGCGGACCTGATCGTCATGGGTGCGCGTGGTCTGAGTTCCGTCCAGCGCCTGCTAGTCGGGTCCGTGTCGTCGGAGGTGGTCGACCATGCGCCGTGCCCCGTCCTGATCGCGCGACACCCGACGGTCGACCGTGTCCTGCTCGCGACCGACGGGTCGCCGTCGGCCAACGAAGCGACCCAGTTCGTCGCGCAGAGCGGCCTGTTCGAGGGATCGCAGATCCGGATCATCTCGATCGGGAACCCTGGTCTCCCGTGGTGGGTGGGGGTCACCCCGGTCGACGGTATGACCTCGATCGACATCTACGCCGATGAGGCGGAGGCATCCGAGCGTCATGCCCAGCACGTCTCGGACGAGGCGGCTGAGCGGCTCGGCGACCTGCACGTCACGGGGACCAGCGCTGTCCGAGACGGCGACGTCGTGTCGGCGATCCTTCAGGACGCGAAGGGCTGGGACGCCGACCTGATCGTCGTCGGTGCTCGGAACATCGGCACGATGCATCGATGGCTCGTCGGCAGCGTCTCCCGGTCCGTGCTGCATCTCGCCGACGCGTCCGTACTCATCGTCCGCCCGGGCGTCGGCCCACTCGGCGAGCGTGAGGAGGAGTGGGCGGTTCCGGCTTGACGCGCGCGTCGATCAGTCAGGAGGGGTAGGCTGACCATCCGGACCCCCGCCACCGCCGAGGATCCATGACGCAGACCGCACCGCCGGCGACCGGTGGGCCCGACCCGACTGATGACGAGCTCCGGCTGATCGATGCGTATTGGCGCGCGGCGAACTACCTGTCGGTCGGCCAGATCTACCTGTTGGCCAACCCGCTCCTGCGGCAGCCGCTGCGCGCCGAGGACACCAAGCCGAGACTGCTCGGCCACTGGGGTACGACGCCGGGTCTGAACCTGATCTACGCGCATGCCAATCGCGTCATCAAGGCACGCGATCTCGACGCGATCTGGATCGTCGGGCCAGGTCACGGCGGGCCCGCCGCCGTCGCCAACGCGTATCTCGAGGGGACCGCGGGCGAGGTCTATCCGAGCCTGACGCCCGACGAGGCGGGTATGGGGCAGCTGTTCCGTCGGTTCTCGTTCCCGGGCGGCGTCGGCAGCCACGTCACCCCGGAGACACCCGGATCGATCCACGAGGGCGGCGAACTCGGCTATGCGCTGGTCCACGCGTTCGGTGCGGCGTTCGACGACCCGGACCTCGTCGTGTTCTGCGTGGTCGGAGACGGGGAAGCCGAGACGGGTCCGCTCGCCGCGAGCTGGCATTCCAACAAGTTCCTTGATCCGGTCACGGACGGCGCCGTGATCCCGATCCTCGCGCTCAACGGCTACAAGATCGCGAACCCGACGGTCCTTGACCGGATCACCGACGAAGAACTGTTCGACCTGTTCGAGGGCTATGGCTACCGGCCGATCATGGTCGCGGGCGACGATCCGGCCGAGGTCCATCGTGCGATGGCCGCGACACTCGACGACGTCCTCGACGACATCGCCCGCATCCAGGCAGCCGCCCGGCGCGGTCGCCGGCCCGTCGAGCGTCCGCGCTGGCCGATGATCATCCTTCGGACACCGAAAGGCTGGACCGGGCCCAAAGAAGTCGACGGCGAACCCGTCGAGGGGACGTTCCGCGCACACCAGGTCCCCATGGCCGATGTCCGGACCAATCCTGAGCATCTCGCGCTTCTTGACACGTGGCTGCGGTCGTACCGACCGGAAGAGCTGTTCGATGAGCGTGGGGCGCTACGCGCGGAGCTCGCTGACCTGCCGCCGAAAGGCGCGCGTCGGATGAGTGCCAATCCACGGGCGAACGGCGGCCTGGTGCTTCGCGACCTGCGACTCCCCGACCATCGCGAGTACGCCGTCGACATCGAGAAGCCGGGCACGACGTTCAGTGAGGCGACGCGGGTCCTCGGCCAGTTCCTGCGGGACGTCATCGTCGCGAACCCGTCGAACTTCCGCCTGTTCGGGCCGGACGAGGTCGCTTCCAACCGGCTCGATGCGGTCTTCGAGGTCACCGACCGGCGCTGGATGGCTGCGACGGAGCCGGGCGATGCCCATCTCTCGCAGGACGGTCGGGTGATGGAAGTCCTGTCCGAGCACCTGTGCCAGGGCTGGCTCGAGGGCTATCTCCTGACCGGCCGGCACGGGCTGTTCACCTGCTACGAGGCGTTCATCCACATCATCGACTCGATGTTCAATCAGCACGCCAAGTGGTTGAAGATGACGGCCGAGATCCCGTGGCGGCGACCGATCGCGTCGCTGAACTACCTGCTGACGAGCCACGTATGGCGCCAGGATCACAACGGTTTCAGCCATCAGGACCCGGGGTTCATCGATCACGTCGTGAACAAGAAGGCGGAGGTCATCCGCGTCTACCTGCCGCCGGACACCAACACGCTGCTATCGACCGCCGACCACTGTCTGCGGAGCCGCGACTACGTCAACGTGATCGTCGCCGGTAAGCAGCCGGCACTCACGTACCTGTCGATGGACGACGCGACGGCTCATTGCACACGCGGGCTGGGCATCTGGGACTGGGCGAGCAATGACGACGGCGAGCCGGACGTCGTGGTCGCCGCATGCGGCGACGTCCCAACCCTCGAGGCTCTTGCGGCTGTCGACATCCTCCGTCAGCGCCTGCCGGACCTGCGTGTTCGCTTCGTCAACGTCGTCGACCTCATGCGGCTCCAGGACGAGAACGAGCATCCGCACGGTCTCAGCGCCCGCGACTTCGACGCCATCTTCACGACCGACAAGCCGATCGTCTTTGCCTATCACGGCTACCCGTGGCTCATCCACCGCCTGACGTATCGGCGTACGAACCATGACAACCTCCACGTCCGTGGCTACAAGGAGGAGGGGACGGTCACCACGCCGTTCGACATGGTCATGCGCAACGACCTGGATCGGTTCCATCTCGCGATCGACGTGATCGACCGGGTCCCCAGCCTGGGATCCACCCAGGCCGCGCTCAGACAGGACCTGGTCGACGCTCGCCTCCGCGCGCGTGCCTACACGCGCCAGTTCGGCGAGGACCCATCCGAGATCCGCGATTGGACCTGGCCGTACTGACGACCGTCAGGTGAGCTCGGCGCGCGTCCTTGTGCTCAACGCGGGTTCGGTGACGCTCAAGGCGACGGTGCTCGACATGCCGTCGACCGAGCGGATCTTCGATCGAACGGTCGGATGGTCGTCCGCGACATCGGAAGCGGCAGTGGGACGGACGGTCGAGGAAGCCATCGCGGCCATGGCCGCCGCGGGTATCCCAGCTGACTCGGTGCAGGCCGTCGGCCATCGCGTGGTCCACGGCGGTGAGCGGTTCACCGCCCCGACGCTCATCGACGACGCGGCACTCGCCGCGCTCGATAAGGTGGCCGATCTCGCTCCCATCCACGACCCCCTCGCGATCAGGACGATCCGCGCCGCGCGCTCGAGGCTTGCCGTCCCGCATGTCGCGGCGTTCGATACCGCATTCCACGCGACACTGCTCGAGGCGGCGATCCGCTATCCCGTTCCCGAGTCCTGGGTGAGCGAGCACGGGATCCGGCGGTTCGGCTTCCATGGCCTGTCTGTCGCGTGGGCGACCCGCGCTGCGGCCGCCGCGCTGGAACGTCCCGTGGAGCAGCTCCGCATCGTCGTCGCCCACCTCGGCGGCGGCTGTTCCGTCACGGCCGTCGACGGCGGTCGGTCGGTCGACACCTCGATGGGCATGACCCCGCTCGAGGGGCTGATGATGGGTACCCGCTCGGGCTCGATCGATCCGGGGATCATCTTCCGGCTGGTCCGTGCCGGTCTCGTCCCGGCCGATATCGAGCGCGCGCTCGAGCACGACTCGGGGCTTCGCGGTGTCGGGGGGACCGACGACATGCGAGAGCTCGTGGACCGCGCGGCGCATGACGACCCGCGTGCCGCGCTCGCCGTCGATATCTTCGTGCGGCGGGCGGCTGCCGGGATCGCTTCGGCCGCCACGACGCTCGACGCGGTCGACGCGATCGTCTTCACGGGTGGGATCGGCGAGCATGCGTCAAGCGTCCGAGCCCGTATCTGCGCTCGGCTACGCGGCCTGGGCGTTCCCGAGCCGCCAGCCGCGGACACGGAGGAGGGCGTCATCGCCCGTGGTCCGTACGGTCTGGTCGTCCTCGTCGTCCACGCGAGGGAGGACGTCGTGATCGCCGAGTCAGCGCTCCAGGCCGTCGGCCACTAGGTCTTCTTGCTGGGCGGCTGCGGCGCCAGCGACCGCGCGTGCCCAACGCTCGGCACGCTCCTCCTCGCCGTCCGCGAGCGGGCCTTCCAGGCCGAGGACAAGGAAGCTCTCCGGCTTGGCGACGAGCCGGCAGCCAGCGTCAGCCAGGTGGTGCGAGATCACCGTCGACTCGAGGAGTTGGGGGCCGAGCTCCATGCGCGTGTCGAATGCCGCCGCGCGCGTTCCGACGAAGCCACGCTCCATCAAGCCGTCCAGGAACGGCTTTGCGAGAAGCCGAAGACCGCGCATCTGGGTAGGGGCGCCGACAAAGAGCAGGTCGATGTCGGACCCATCGATCTCTGAGGCTGCGGCGGCGGGGACCACCCGCACACGGTGCTCGGACGAGAGCGAGCGCGCGATCGCCCGCGCGATCCGCTGCGTATTCCCGTACTGCGATCCGAAGACGACGAGGATCTCCACGCGCTCACTCTCCGGTGACTCATGGGGTGTCTGCCCTCTCGGTTTGTACCCGCGACCATCCCCGCCGGAGCGTGCCGTTCGGACGTTGCTCACGGGCCGGCTGGCACTGTCTCGCCTCAGCGGGCGAGCGCCACGATCGCTGCAAACACACGAGGGATACGACGATGACGACTCCAGTCGAGACCCGGGAGATGCCTCCTCTCACGCGCGACACGCAAGAGCACGCGCGGCGCGTGCGCCATGTCCTGCTTGCCACCGACCTTGGGGAAGCGTCCGGTCGTGCCACCGAGCAGGCGATCCGCCTCGCGGCCCGTGACAACGCCGTGCTGCAGATCATGGCGGTCGCGAAGTCACACAGCGAGCGCGCCGATATCGAGCGACGGATCCAGCTTGTGCGACGACATGCCCGTGCTGCGGGTGTCCTTGCGACATCCTTCGTGTGGCATGGCGACCCTGCCGATGCGATCGTCGAGGCGGCCTGGACCGAGCGGCCGGACGTGGTCGTCGTCGGCGCTCGGCATCATCGCTGGGTCGCGCGTCTACTCGGCAGTGTCTCGGGCAAGGTCGCCGAAGGCGCGCCTTGTCGGGTCGAGATCGTCCCGAGCTGACCCGGCGCCGGGTCAGCCGATCGCGGTCCCGAGCAAGGTCCCGATCCCGAACGTGATCGCTGCCGCCGCCATCCCGAAGCCGACCTGACGCAGGCCCGCGAACAGCGGGTGCCGACCGGTCAGTAGCGTGATCGCGGCGCCGAGTGCGAACAGCGCGACACCCGACATGACCGCGGAGGCGATGATGGCGCTGCTCCCCGCCCCCACGAGGAAGGGGAGGACCGGAACGATCGCGCCGGCCGCGAACAGGATGAACGACGTCCCCGCGGCGACCCACGCCGACCCGCCAAGTTCGTTCGGGTCGATCCCGAGCTCTTCGCGACTCATCGTGTCGAGCGCGGTCCTCTGGTCGCCTTCGATCACGCGTCGCGCCAGGTCGCGGGCGCGTTCGCTGTCCAGCCCCTTCGCCTCGTAGATGAGGCGTAGCTCCTCTTCCTCCTCCTGTGGGAACTGCGACAGCTCACCGGATTCCGTCGCGATCTGGCTCTCGTAGAGCTCGCGCGCGCTTTGGACGCTGAGCCATTCGCCCAGCGCCATCGACAGGGATCCCGCCATCAGGCCTGCAAGGCCCGCGACGAGGACCGGTGCGCCGCCCGCACTCGCGCCCGCGACTCCCATCACAAGGCTGAAATTGGAAACGAGGCCGTCATTCGCGCCGAGGACCGCCGCCCGCAGAGCATTCCCGCCCACCGCGCGATGCCGACCCTCGAATCGGGCGAGCACGGAACCGCTCGTTCCGCCCGTGACGGCCCCGAGCAGTCGCGCGTGCGAGCGTTCGTCCGCTGGAAGCGATGTGCCAGCCGCCTCGGGCTGATCGTCATACATCGACTGCCCTGATCGTTCCTGCCCAGCGACGATCGGCGCGACCAGGCCAGCACCCCCGGTGCGAGCCAGCCATCCGAGGATGCGGGCGCGGACGGTCGGGTTTACTGCACGGGTCGCTGCACCCGCAGCCTCAAGGCGTCCCCGCCAGAGCGCGGCGTGCCGGTCTTCGCTCTCGCCCATCCGCCGATACAGCTCGGCCAGCCGCTCGTCGCCGGCCTTGGCCGCCATCGCCCGGTAGATCAGCGCGCCGTCGACCTCGCCCTGGAGATTCCGACGCCAGCGCTCGACGTCGCCCGGGCTGATCACGTTCGTCACCACGACAACGTCGCGCTCCCGCTTTCAGCTGTCGAGGGCCGACAGGCTCAAGGCTGTGCCGGTGATCTGCGGCGAATACCCGAAACCGATGGGCCGAATGGCCTGTGAGGTATCGGGCCGATTGCCGTGACGAAGAGTCCGTTCGGCAACCGCCTTCGAGCGTCGGTCACGGCGACAGTTGACGCAGACAGATCAAGGCACAACGTAGAGGAAAGGGATACGACGATGACCGGACGGTTGCGGATCCTCGGTGTGGTCCTGGCAGTCTTCGGGCTGGCGTTCATGGCGGGTGGCGCGTACACGTTCATCCGGACCCAGGAAGGCGCTCGCTCGCTGCAGGCATTCAGCGCCGCACAGCAGATCAAGCTCAGCTACAACGATCAGGGACAGCTCGTCGACCGCGGCAAGACCGAGGAGGCCCAGGGCATCCTGTCGCTCCTGCAGAACGACTGGGGCTATCCCGTCGTCGCGAGCGACCTCAATCCGAACGACCCGGCCGTCAACACGGCGACCGAGTATATGTATCAGATGGCGACCATCGCCTATCACACGATGCACGGCACCCAGACGGTCGTCCTGACCGAGCCGAAGGACTACAACGGCAAGACGTATCCGGCTGGCACGTATCAGGTGCCGGTGGACGGGCGGTACTTCAGCCAGTTCGATCGCCTGGATCCGCTGCAGGGTCCGGCACGTGACCAGGCGTGGAGCGGAACCGCACATGCGCTGATCGCCGAGCTGGGTGTCGGGACCGTCACGGCCACGACCCTCCAGATGGGCTACGGCCTGGCGGGTCTCTTCGCCGGGATCGGCCTCACGATCCTGATCGCGGGAGCCGGCCTCGTGTGGGCGACCCGGGCGGCCGAGGAGAAGGCGCCGAAGGTGCGGGCGATCCCGCAGCCGATCCCCGCCTGACGCCCTGGCCCACCCGCCGGAGCGATCCGGCGGGACGAAAGAGCCCGACCGAACGGTCGGGCTCTTTCCATGTGTCGCCTGGTCCGGACGGCGGTGGTACCGATAGGTGGGTTACCCGCTCGGCAACGTCGCCTAGGCTTCGCGATCGATCATGGAAGAGGGAAGGGACATGTCGCGCTTGGTCGAAGAGGTCGCGTCGTCGTGACGCGACGAGGGGGATCAGCGGGGTCCGCCACCCGGATAGCCCGGTCTGGTCCGCGTACCTCGCGAGGTCGGAAGCGCGTCGCGCCGCGTTCGATGGCCAGCCAGTCGGCGATCGCGGCATCGACGACGACGCAACCGCCCGCGACTGGCGTGCCCAGCCTGAGCCAGGGCCGGTTCGACGACCTCGTCAGCTCGCTCGACGCGATCGTTTGGGAAGCGGACGGTGACGACTACAAGATGACGTACGTGTCGCCCCGCTCGAAGGACGTGGCCGGCTACGCGCCCGAGGATTGGCTCACGGAACCTGAGTTCTGGGAGAACCACCTTCACCCCGACGACCGGCAGCGCGCCATCACCGAGACCGACGCGGCGATCAGCGCGCTCAAGAGCATCCGAGCCGAGTACCGGTTCCGCGTCGCGAGCGGGGAGTATCGCTGGTTCTCGGACGTGATCCGCGTCATCAGCAAGGCGGACGGATCGGGTCATCGACTCGTCGGCGTGATGATCGACATCACCGATCAGAAGCGGACCGAGGAAGTTCTCGAGTACCGCGCCGCGCATGACACGCTGACGGGGCTGCTGAACCGGGAGCAACTCGACGCCGAGCTGGCACGCGTCCACCGACGGCCCGAGCCATGGGCGCTGATGTTCCTCGACCTCAACGGGTTCAAGGACGTCAATGATGGTCTTGGGCATTCCGTCGGGGACGAGGCGCTTCGGATCATCGCGAAACGGCTGTCGGGCGCGACACGACCGGGTGACATCGTCGCGCGCTTCGGCGGCGACGAATTCTGCGTGCTTGCCTGCGTGTCGGAGCAGGACACGGCAGTCACGATCGCGCACCGCCTCCGCGAGGCCGTCCATGCGCCGACCAACGTCGGCGGCCACACGCTCCGACTGTCGGTCACAGTGGGGATCGCCTATGTCGGCCCCGATGGCTCCCCGGAGACGCTGCTTCGTCAGGCGGACGCGGCGATGTATAGCGCGAAGAGCCTCGGGTCCGGTGTCGCGGTCTACGAACCGTGGATGCGCAAGGCGGCGCTGCTACGCCTCAACGACGCCCAGTAGGCGCCGCTCCCCGCACGACGTCCGCGTCAGCTACCGACGGCGAAGATCACCCACAGCGTTCCTACTGCCGCTGCGACGAGGGCGATCGCAGCGAACGTAGCTCGCCAACGATGCGGACTGAAGGACACAGCGCCGGCAAGGCCGAGCAGCATCAGTGCGACCAGGCCGAGCAGGCCGAGGTTCACGAGCAGCGACGACGTGCCGCCGAGTACGACGGAGACGGCGGCGATACCGACCGTGATGAGCGCGGCGGCGACCAGGAACCGCCTGGGCGTCCCACCGAGCGCCGGCACGGCGCCGTCAGTGTTCGCGCCGGACATGGCTGCCAGGCCGATCGCGGCAGGGATGCCGAGGACCGCGGCCATCGAACCGGCAACGACGGCGAACACCTTGCCGAAGAGCGTACGCAGGAGGCCCTCGACTTCGGGGCCACCGCGGACCACGGCGATGATGCCCAGGGCGAGTACGGCTAGCGCTGCGATCAGGAGCATCAGCATCGCCGTACGCGATCCGATGACGAGCGCACGGTGGTGCGCGACGACGAACGGTCGATCCGCGGGTGTCCCCTCGGCGACCTCGACCTGGGTCGACATGAGCTGAACCGTAAAAGGGCGGCGAGCCTGCCGCAATGGCTCTTTGGTCAGGCGGTCGACTGCTCGCGTGGGGATTCGATCGTCGGCCTCGTTCAGGCCGTCACCTTCGGCGACGGCTTCTGCTGGAGGATCCGGATCGGGTTGCCGAACGGGTCGCGTAGACCCATGTCGGTCCCATAGAAATGATCGGTCGGCTCCTGCGTGAAGTCGGTCACGCCACGCTCCTTGAGCGTCTCGTACAGACCGCGGGCGTCGTCGGTCACGAACACGAGGCCGCTGAGCGCACCCTTCGTGATCAGCTCGCGGAGCTGCTCGGCCGTCGCCTCGTCGTGGAGCGGCGGGCCTGGTTGCTCGAGCGAGATCTCGACACCTGGATCGCTCGGTACGCGGACCGTGAGCCAGCGATACGAACCCTGCTTGACGTCGTTGCCCTTCTCGAGTCCGAGCTTGTCGACGTAGAAGGAGAGCGCCTCCTCCTTGTCGAGGACGTAGATCGTCGTGACGTTGAACTTCTCGATCATCGCTGTGTTCTCCTCAAGCCCGCAGCCCGTCAGCTGACCGCTTTGCGAACCAGGTCAGCGATACGTGCCTCGTCGGCCGGGACCAGCTCCTTGATCCCGTACGAGGTCGCGAACATCTCGCCGTCATCGATCATCGCGGCATCTTCGAAACCCAACGTCGCGTATCGAGAGCCGAACTTCGAGGCTGGCTTGAAGAAGACAACGACCTTGCCGTCCTTCGAATACGCCGGCATGCCGTAGTAGGTCCTCGGAACGAGGACCGGCGCCGTCTCGGTGATGAGGGTGTGAAGTCGCTCGGCGATCGTGCGGTCGGGACCGGGCATGTCGGCGATCTTCGCGAGGACTTCCTTGGTGCCTTCGATCTTCTGGGCCTCGGGATCGCGGCGTGACTGCGCCTTCGATTCCTTGGCGCGTTCCCGCATCGCGTCCTTCTCGTCCGCGGTGAAGGTCGACGTCTTCTTGGTCGTTGTCGCCGTCTTCTGGGCCATCGGTGGATCTCCTTCGTGGGTGGTGTGTGGGATGACCTCAGGCTAGGGAGCGGGCGACGGGAGCGCTTCTCCGAAACTGCTCGAATGCGTCGCCGACGCGGTCTCTTCCAGGTCGCGCGCAGCGAAGCGCGGTCTTGTGAACATCATCTGCATGCAATTCGGTGCGACGATCGGACCGTTGCCGGCGCGATACGTCGATGGCGTCTCGCCGACGATCTCGCGGAACATCCGGCTGAACGTCCCGAGGCTGGTGAAGCCGACGTCGAAGCAGATGTCGGTGACGCTTCGGTCGGTCTCGCGGAGCAGGAACATCGAGCGCTCGACGCGCCGCCGCTGGAGGTAGCGGTGGGGTGTCTCGCCGAAGACCGATCGGAAGGACCGGATGAAGTGCGCCGGCGAGACGTGGGCGACCGCCGCGACCGTCCGGACGTCGAGTGGGTCCGAATACGCCAGGTCCATCGCGTCGCGCGCGCGCAGCAGCCGCCGGTTGAGGTCCTCGGCTTCACGGGTCATGGTCACACGCTACGCCATCGCGACCATCCGCGATGCGACCGGGTCAGGCCAACTCGATCCCCATCACCCATCCGGCATGGTGCCGCTCGAGGACGCGCCAGCCGAGGTGTTCGTAGAACCCGATCGCGTTGGTGTTCGACTCGGCAACGACGAGATGACAGGCGGCGGCCCCTGCGTCGACGAGTTGGCTCACCTGGCGTTCGACCAGGCGCCGACCGACTCCGGTCCCCCGCGCCCGCTCGATGAGGTCGATATGGAGCTGCGCCGGGTATGCCTCCAGCACCGGGTCCCCGACGATCGGCGGCGCATGGATGAGATCGATCAGTCCGGCATCGTCGGTGCCGTCCCTCCGTCGGGGGAACTGGGCGCGGAGGGGCGGCCACCACGACCGCTCGGCCCATGCAGCGAAGGCGCGGGTATCGCGTGCCGCGAGGCAATATCCCGTCACGCCGTCCTCGTCGGCGGCGATCAGCGCGAGGTCCGGTTCGCCGACGATGAACGGCCCGACGTACACGTGACCGAGCAGGTCCGGGTTGCGGTACAGCCCTGATGCATCTGCGCCTGCATCGCCGGTGAGTAGGCACACGCGGTATGCACCCGGGAGGTCGTGGAGGGTGGCACGCCGGATCTCCGTCATCGCGACATGATGGGCGGCGAAAGGCGGCTGTCGCGCGCCGCGGTCGCACAAGTCTCACGGCCGCGAACGTTGCCGCGCGTTAGACCGCTCCATAGACTCCGCCATGGTCGTACCTGAGGGGCCCGATCCTGAGACCTGCCCAGCCCAGCCCTGTCGCCAGTAAGGTCGAGTCGGCGCGCCGCCGCGTGCTGGCGGTCGATGGTGGGCAGTCGGCGATCCGAGCGACGTGGTCGGACACCGCCCAGATCGTCGAAGTCCCGGGGGTCAGCCGCGAGGGGAAGACGGACGAGCGCGTGCTCGAGGCGGTCCAGTCGGCGTGGCGATCGCTCGATAGCCCCTCGATCGATCGGACGGTCCTCGGGCTGACCACTGCGCCGACCGATCCCACCCGCGCTCGCGAGCTTGCTGCGCGTGTCGGCGCCGCGATCGGGGCCGCCGAGGTGTGGGTGACCGACGACGCCGTCACGAGCCACGCAGGCGCGCTGTCGTGCCGCGCCGGCGTGAGCCTCACGGCCGGGACCGGGGTCGCCTCCCTGGT
>JBKPMM010000190.1:0-5794 GCA_046732155.1 Chloroflexota bacterium
CCGTTGATCTTCGACAGCGGCGATGTCGACGTCCCGATGCGCGAGATGCCGGTCGGGATCGACTGCGCCTCGATCTCGACGACTTCGTCCGGCACGACCGCGGCGACGTTCGGGTCGGCGAGGAGCGCCGCACGCTGCGCCTTGTCGAGCTTCGCCGCGAAGCCACGGAACGCGTGACGGAAGGCTCGATCGGCGACGGTCCCCTCCCGCTTCCGGTGCGCGCTTGCGACGGCGGTCGGATCGGCGTTGCCCTTCAGCATCACGAGGTAGCGCCCGGTGGCGATCGGGCGGCCGCGCGTATCGACTGCGACGGATGTCGCCTTCGCCGGCGCCTTCGGTCGGGCCGTCCGCGCCGGCGACGGCGCCGGCGACGCCGACGAAGGAGCGGCATGTGTGGGGTCTGGTGTCGGAGCCGTCGTTGCGTCAGGTTGCGGCGACGGCGTCGCGGACGGCGCCACCTCGGCGGTAGGCGACGGGTCAGGGCTCGCGACAGGGTCGGGCGCGGGCGAGGGGTCGGCAGCCGCGACCACGGAAACGCCCGAAAGCGAGATCAGTGCGGCAAGGGCAAGGGCACAGATTCGGCGCAATCGGATCTCCGGACTCGATGCGTCCCCGGTGGGAGCCACTCACCCGAGGTTGAGGTCGAGCGACTCGTCCTTATCTTCCCGCATGTGCCAAGCCGCGGGCAGCGTCCGGTGGTCCGGGTCCCGTGTAGCCCTCGTGGGCCTATGTCTGTGCGGTCCGGATCTCCGCTTCGGCCTCCGCGACACGGGTCAGGATGCCGGCACGCATCTCGTCGAGCCCCGTCGAAACGTTCTTCGTCGCCGAGGCGATCGACGTCAGTTGCGACTTCATCTGACGGACCAGTTCGAGCTGCTCCCGGATCCCCACGAGGGCCGCACCGATGGCCGCCGCGTCGACCGTCACGTCACGCTCCGCGAGCGTGGCCAGGGCGAGCAACCGCGCGAGGCGGATCGCCGCTTCGAGCGTCGCGGGCTCCGGTGCCTCCGGGTCGATGACGCAGTAGACATCCCCACCCGCGATCGTGAATGGGGCGATGCCCCTCGGCGCGTGGGCGGGCGTGAAGACGGCGACCGCGACGGCTGCGCCGCGGTTCTCGCGAGCCTCGCGCAGCTCCTCGCGCATCTGGCGAGTCGACATGGGACGGTCCTTGGCCTCGATGACGACCCGCAGGTCGCACCCCCGGGCGACGGTCGGATCGACCGTCAGGACGAAGTCGCCCTTCTTGGAGCGCATGAGTGTCCCGGCCTCAAGGGTCGTCCGGTCGACCATGTCACCTGACCCGCGAGCGACGTCACCGAGCATCCCGTCGAGCAGGTCCTCGAAGTCGATGCCCTTGACTGCCGACCGCGCCCGTTCGGCCCCGCGGGCCGCTGCAGCCGCCTCGATCGCGACGAGCCGCTCTTCGATGCCCTTGAAGCCCGCCGCGATCTCCTGGCGGAACTGGTGCATCGGCGAGTTGAGGCGCGTCGGGTCGAGCAGGTGGGCGAGCTTGGACGCGTCACCATCGAAGTAGCGCTCGAGCATCGTCCCGATGCGCCCGATCGCGCTGTCGCGCTTCTTCTCGTCGAACAGCTCATCGACCATCGAGCGGAGTGCCCCGCGGTCGCCGAGGAACTTCTCGAGGGTCCGCGGCAACCGCCCGTCGCCATCCGCGAAGTTGGCTCGCAGCGTCTGTTCGAGCGCTGTCGCGGCTCGCTCGTTGACCTGCTCGGCCTGGCGCATCATCCGCTCGAACTCGGTGCGGACGGCGTCGACGTTGACCGTCACGCCGACGTCCTGCAGTGCGAGCAGACCGATCCGCAGGGCGCGCTCGGCGATGGCTTCGCGCTCCGCGGCCTGACGCTCCCCGAGGAACGCGGCAAGGGCCGGGTCCGAGATCGACAAGCCGTCGATGACGATCCGATCGCCCTCGAGTCGAACGGTCGGGTGTAGCGGGATGACGTGGGCTTCCATGACCCGACCGTAGGACCCACCCGTGACATCTAGGGTGTCACGCCCGCACGACCGACCGTCGTACGATGGCAGCAGATGCGTCATACCCGTCACGCGCTCCTGGTCTTGGTCGTGCTCGCGACGGGCCTCGCCGCTCCCACCGGATCGCTCGCCGCGGATCCCCCGTCGCCCGCGACGACGCGCGACGACATCCTCGTCCGGTTCCGCCCGAACACGACTCCGGCCGCCCGAAAGGCCGTCGCACGCGACCTGAACCTCGCGCTCGTACGCGAGAGCCGCAGCGGCCGCACGGCCGTCCTGCGCGGGAAGGGCGTCTCCCCTGCCACCGTCCGGCGTGAGCTCGCGAGCGACCCTCGGATCAGCGCCGTCGGTCAGAACTATCACCGCGAGATCGCCGCGGACCCGACCGACGAGCAGTACTTCTCGAACGAGTGGGGCCTGTACAACCACGGCCAGACGATCTCCGGGATCGAGCCCCAGACCGGTGTCCCTGACGTCGACATCGACGGGCTCGAGGCGCTTCGTGTCCAGCAGGGCAAGTCGAGCATCGTCGTCGCGGTGATCGACGATGGCGTCGACTTCACTCACCCGGATCTTGCCGGCCGAAAGTGGACGAACCCTGGCGAGACGCCTGGCAACGGCACCGACGACGACGGCAACGGCTACGTCGACGACATCAACGGCTGGGACTTCTGCCATGACGACGCATCCGTCCACGACGCCGGCCACGATGGCCACGGCACGCACGTGGCCGGGACGATCGCGGCATCGCTGAACGGCTCGGGCGTCGTCGGCGTCGCACCGGGCGTCTCGATCATGGCGTTGAAGTTCATCGACGACGTCGACACGTGCGGCGATGACGCGCGGGCCATCGACGCCATCGATTACGCCGCGAACAACGGGGCCGACATCATCAACGCCTCGTGGGGCGGCACGGGTGCGAACCCTGTCCTCGACCAGACCATCGTCGACTCGGGACTGCTGTTCGTGGCTGCGTCGGGTAACTCGGGCGTCGACCTCGATGCCCCGGGCGATGACTTCTACCCGGCTGAGTCGAACGCCGCCAACGTCCTCACCGTCGGTGCGATCGACCAGACTGGTCAGCTCACCGACTTCACGAACTACGGCGCGACGCGGGTCGACCTCGTGGCACCCGGGACGAACATCCTGTCGACCTATCCGGCGCAGAGTGGGTGTCCCTCGCCGTGCTACGCGTGGAGCGACGGAACGTCGATGGCCGCTCCCCACGCGACCGGCATCGCTGCCCTCGCCTTGAGTAAGGCGAGCGGTCCGATGTCGGCGACCACGCTACGGTCCCTCGTGCTTGCCAGTGCCGTCCCGCTCCAGGCCGCGAGCTGCTTCAGCGTCACAGGTCGACTGGCGAACGCATACCGCGCCGTGACCAGCGCGGGCCCGACCGCGATCGCGCCATGCATCTACCGGTTCGGCGTCGGCTCCGTGGTCGGGACCGGGATCAGTACGACGCTCTCGTGGCAGCCGGCGACCGGCACGGCCGCTGGCAGCTCATACGTCGTGCTGCGGCGGCGGGACGCAGGACCGTGGTCGACGGTCTCCACAACGACCGGCCGATCGCTCAGACAGACCCTCACGTTCGGAACGGCGTACCGGTACGCGACGCGGACACGCACGGCGGGCGGCTCACTCGGGCCCGTCGCCTACGGGCAGTACGTCGAGACCGCGCTCTACCAGGAAGGCACGAGCCTCGCCAAGTACTCGGGGACCTGGACCACGACCTCATCGAGCACCGCGAGCGGTGGCAAGCTCCGGACTTCGACGCAGGCGAACGCCTATGTCGAGTTCAAGCGAGCAGCGATGGCGACGGCGATCGTCGGGCGTCGCGGACCGACCAGCGGCAAGGCCAAGGTCTACGTCGACGGTGTACTCGTCTCGACCATCGACCTGTATCACGCGACCGCGCAGTCACGCGTGGTGCTGTTCAGCCGGGCATGGTCGACGGTCGCGACGCACACGATCCGGGTGGTCGTCCTCGGGACGGCGGGGCGGCCGCGCATCGATATCGACGGGTTCGCGATCGCCCGCTAGCGCGCGCGGCAGGCCACGGAACGGGGAACTGCCTCAGGACCCCCGATACGTCGTCATCGAGAACGGCGCCAGCAGCAGCGGCACGTGGTAGCTGCGCTCCGGGTCTTCGACGCGGATATCGACCGCGATCTTCCTGAAGAACGAGCCGTCCTCATGCGCGACGTCGAACTCGAGTCGGTAATCCCCTGCCTGCATCGGTCGTTCGAGAAGGTCGCGGACACGACCGTCGGCATCGGTCAGTGCCTGGGTCATGCGCATCGCACCGCCCTCGCCCACGCCCAGCCGAGAGAGCGTGACGCGAACACCGGCCGCGGGCACCCCACGTTCCGTATCGAGGACGTGGGTGCTGATGGTGGGGCGCTGCTGTCCGGGCTCCGCGGCCACGCTATCCTCCGGGCATGGGTACGCTGCGCATCGAGGTCGGTGATCTGCACTTTACCGCCCGCTGGGAGCCGGCGGCGCCCCAGACGATCGAGGCGATCCGGCGGATGCTCCCCATCGAATCGAAGCTGATCCACTGCCGCTGGTCGGGCGAATCGACGTGGATCCCGTACGGCGACTTCCGCCCGGGCATCGATTACGAGAACCACACCTCCCACCCGTCGCCCGGGATGCTGGCGATGTACCCGGGCGGTATCAGCGAGTGCGAGATCTTCTTCCCGTACGGCGCGTGCACGACGTCATCGAAGGTCGGGCAGCTCGCCGCGAATCACTTCGCGTCGATCGTCCCCGACGACGGCTGGCAGGATCGACTCCGCGAGGTCGGCCGCCGCGCGCTGTGGGACGGCGCGCAGCCGATTCGCATCTCGGAGATTGAGGGCTGACCGAGCTCGTCGTCCGCGGCGGCACGGTCGTCACCGCCCGAGGGTCGCGCTTCGCCGACATCGCGGTCGACGCCGGACGCATCACGGCCGTCGAACCGTCGCTCGCCGGTCCAGCCGCTAACGCGGACAGGGTGATCGATGCGACCGGGATGCTGGTCCTCCCCGGTGTCGTCGACGTCCACACCCACACCCGCGTCGCGACCGACACCGAGCCCGACCGCTTCTTCCAGGACTCGGTCGCCGCCGCGTATGGCGGCACGACGTCGTTCCTGTCGTTCAACAACCCGGGGACGGGTTCGTCGCCGGCGGCCGAGCGCTCGCTCCGGATCGGGTTGGCGGAATGGCGTACCGCCACGGAGAGCGATAGTGCGATCGACTACGGGTTGTCGCTCGCCATCTCCGGCCATGCCGACGATCCGCTGGCGGAGCTGCCCGCGACCATCGATGGCGGGGTCGCGACCTCGAAGGCGTTCATGGTCTTCGACTTCCGCCTCCCCGACCAGGCGCTGTTCGATGCGATGCGGGTCATGGCAGATCGGGGCGGCATGCTCCAGGTCCATTGCGAGGACCCCGTGCTGCTCGACCATGCCGTCGCGGCAGCACTTCAGCGTGGTGACACGCTGCCACGTCACCATGCTGCCTCGCGACCACCGTATGTCGAGGCGGTCGCGACCGCCCGCGGGGGCGCGGTCGCTCGCGCTCACGACACCCCCGCCCCGGCCTCGGCTTTCTCGACGCCGACCCGATCGGGGACGTGGTCGGTGGCAACGAGGTCGAGCGACCCGTCGGCCAGCCCCTCCCACAGGCCGTCGCGATCCGTAGCCGAGCGCAGCGGTGGCGAGATCACGTAACACGCGCACAGGACAGGATCGGCCTCGTCGTAGCGCTCCTCGGTGAGCACCAGGTAATGCGGGCACGTCTCGGCCGAG
>JBKPMM010000191.1:0-11560 GCA_046732155.1 Chloroflexota bacterium
GCCCGGAAGACCCGAAGGGCCGGATGTCGATCGTGGCGGGGCCGACGGCCCGTGCCCTTCGCGTAGCAGGCGCCGCCCGCATGAACGTTCGGGCGTGTCGCGACTTCTCGGATGTCCCCGGGACCACGCTGTCGGTGGACATCCTCGTGAAGCTCTCGCGGGCTGCGCTCGAGGACGCGACGATCCTGTCCATACGTGGCAGTGGCGGCGAGTCTGCGAGCATCAGGGTCACCAGCAAGTCCGTCTTCGCCTGGTTCAACGGCCCGCTCAAGATCCGGACGACGGCCGCGTTCCGACCGGGGGCGTGGTACCGGGTCCGGGCCACGATCGACCAGACAAGGAAGACGTACAGCGTCCGGATCGACACGGGCGGCGGCCGACTCGTCGCTCGTGCCAGCGGTCTTCGCTGGCGAGCACGTGCCGTGCCTTCAGTGAAGTCCGTCTGCGTCGAGACGGCACCAGCCCCGCCGAGCCAGACCATCGATATCGCAGAGGTGCGTGTGACCCAGGTCGTGACCCCATGAGGATCGTCGTCACCGGCGCGGCCGGCTTCATCGGATCGACGCTGTCCGAGGCACTCATCGCGGCCGGCCACGAGGTCGTCGGTCTGGACGCCTTCATCGACTACTACCCGCGGCCGATGAAGGAGGCCAACCTCGCGGGGCTTGCCGAGGCGAGCGCGTTCCGGTTCGGGGAGGTCGACCTGCGGACCGATGACCTCGAGCCGTGGCTCGACGGCGCCGACGCGGTCGTCCACGAGGCCGCGATGGCCGGTCTGATGCGGAGCTGGACGGACCTCGAGCTCTACACGTCGTGCAACATCCTGGCGACGAACCGACTGCTCGACGCGGCGCGGCGCGCCGCCATCCAGAGGTTCGTCCTGGCCTCGACGTCATCCGTGTACGGGACCGAGGCGGTCGGGAACGAGGATCGGCCGCTCGAGCCGTCGTCGCCGTATGGCATCACCAAGCTCGCGGCAGAGAAGCTCGTGCTGGCGAACGTGGCGCTCCACGGCTTCCCGGCGACGATCGTCCGCTACTTCTCGATCTACGGGCCTCGGCAGCGACCCGACATGGCCTACCACCTGTTCACCGAGGCGATGCTCGACGGCCGGCCGATCACCGTGTTCGGCGATGGCGAGCAGACGCGGTCGAACACCTACATCGATGACGCCGTAAAGGGCACGATGCTCGCCCTCGAACGAGGCGCGGTCGGGGGGATCTACAACCTCGGCGGCGGCCGCACGATCTCGCTGAACGACGCGATCGGGCTCATCGCCGAGCACGTGGGCGTCGAGCCGATCATCGAGCGCAAACCTGCCCGGCCCGGCGATCAGCGCCACACGAGTGCGGACGTCTCACGAGCACGGGAAGCGCTGGGCTACGCGCCTGCGGTCGAGCCTCGCGAGGGTCTGGGTCGGCAGGTCGCCTGGCACCTCGCTCGGCGAGAGTAAGGGAAGGGAGCTAGCTGCTGTAGATCGTCCGAGCGGGCGTGGTCAGTGTGTCTGCTCGGCGACCGTCGACACAGGTGGCAGTCGACGACGGAGCGCAACGAGCACCGCACCGGCAGTCTCTAGCATGTCGGCGACGAAGGGCGCGAGATCGCGGCGGTCGAATACGGCTTCGAACTTCGGGCCACGTACGGACCGCCACCAGCCGACCGGGCTCAACCGGCCTGCGCGCATGTGCACCAACGATGCTTGAAGGTCGTGGCGCCAGTAGATCCACTTGGCGCCCCGATAGGTCTGCACCGTTGCTGGGACCGGCTCTCCGAGAGCGTCCAGATAGGCCGAGTGGATCAATTCGACGCCACCTTGCTCCGCGATGGCTGATCGACCCGTCGGACGACCGACGTTCGGCTCCACGATGAGCCGTCGTCCAGTGGCTTGGTCGACCTTGACTTCGACATATGCAAGACCGCGATATCCGACGCTCCCGAAGAGGCGCTTCGCGATATCGAGCGTCTCATCGTCTCGTACCTCCTCGCCCAGAGAACTCGTCCCGGTATCGACGGGCCACTGCCTGATCTTGCGCGCGATGAACATGGCTCGCGTCTCGCCGGCCCGATCGAAATAGGCATTCGCGGAGATGAGGCTCGTCTCGGCGCCGTCGACCCACTCCTGGGCGATCAGGGTGTCAGTCGCCGATGCATAGCGGTCGTAGATATCGAGGAGTTCGGCGTCGGATTCGACTCGGAACACCTTCGCCTTGGTCGCTGCGGACCAGCGGCGATCCTTGAGCGGCGGTTTCACCACCGCTGGATACGTCAATGCCGCAGCAGCTGCCTCCGCATCGGAGCGCGTTCGCAGGATGCGGGTGACGGGGATCGGCAGCCCAGCGGCCGTGGCGTACTCGGCGAACCGGACCTTGTCCATCAGCATGTCGACGATGTCGTGATCCGGAAGTACGAACCTGTATGCCGCCTCGAGCCGGTCGCGCCACTGCGAGATCGCCAGCACGGAGCCATCCGAGCAGGGGATGAGGACCGACGGGCCCTCACCCGGTGGACGCGAACCTGCGAGCCGCTCGAGCGTGAGGATGAGACCCTCGCCGTTCGTCGGTGACTCGATGACGTGTTCGGCATACCGAGTCCGAGCGCAGTAATGCCGCCGATCAGCGGCGATCCCTACGACCGGGATGCCGCGCGCCCTGAGGATACGCGTCGTCTGGAGGCCGGTGATGCAGTCGATCGCGATGACGACCGCAGTCGGTCGTCGCGCGTCGCGTGATCGGCCGGCATCCATCGAGTCAGGCCGGCGCGTCTTCGCGCGCGATCGCTTCGGACGTGCCCACGAGCTCGAACAGATGATCCACCGACGCGATGTGCGGATCCACCGCTGACGCGCGGCGCTCTCGCTGCAGCGTACCGAGCGTCTCCTCGACAGCCTTCACTGCGGCCCGCATGGGCTGGTTGGCAAGGATGATCAGGTTGAAGCCCTTCGCCCGCAACTCGGTATCAGTGAACGACGGGAACAGCGTCGGGACAGCGACGAGCGGGACCGTCCCGACGCCCCTCCACGTCGACAGGAAGCCCTCGATCTCCGCCAGGGTCTTGTCACGAGAGTGGATCAGGATGGCGTCAACGCCGGCATCGACATAGGCATCCGCCCTGGCGCAGGCATCCTCGACGCCGTGCCCCGCGATGAGTGACTCGACACGTGCGATGAGGACGAAGCTGTCGGTGTCCTGTGCCGCCTTGGCAGCCCGGAACCGCCTTGCCTGCTCCTGCGCGGGCAGCAGTTCCCGCCTGGTGTCGGCGCCAAGGAGGCTGTTCCGTTTCGGGAACAGGTTGTCCTCGATCGAGATCGCAGCGATGCCCGCCGCCTCGAACTCCACGAGCGTCCTGACGACGTTGTTCAATCCGCCAAAGCCGTTGTCGCAGTCGGCGATGACGGGCAGATCAGTCGCACGGTCGAGGCGGATCGCTTGCTCGAGCGTCTCGTCCATCGTGGTCAGGTTCACGTCCGGGATCGCGTACGTCATCGTCGCGACGGCTAGACCACTGACCCAGACTGCGTCGAAGCCGTAGTCAGCGGCCATCCGCGATGTCAGCGCGTCATGAGCGCCTATCGCGACGACCGCCCGGTCGCTGGCCAGGCCTTCACGAAGGCGGGCTCGCTTCTCCTCGGCTCGACTCATCGGACTACCGCCGACGCCTGGGCCGACCCGGACTCTCCTACCGCGACTGCTGCCGCCCGATCCTCGATGATCCGGACGATCTCGACGCCGATCTCGCGTTGTGCGTCAACGGTCGTGGCGCCGATGTGCGGCGTCAGGATGACGTTGGGCAACGCCGCGAGGGGCGACACCTTGCCCTCACCCTCGGCCATGTGGACGTCGAGCGCGGCGCCGGCCGGACGGTCACCGCCGGTAAGTGCAGCCGCCAGCGCCGTCTCGTCGACGACACCTCCTCTGGCGATATTCACGAGAAAACTCCCAGGCTTCATCGCGGCCAGTTCGGCCGCCCCGATCAGGCCGCGTGTCGTCGGACCGAGCGGCACATGGATGCTGATGAAATCGCTGCGCTCGAGCACCTCGGCCATCGACACTAGTTCGATACCGCGTTCGGCGAAGGCATCCGCTCGTTTCGCATCAGGGTTGTCGACACAGCCGATCACCTCCATGCCCCAGGCGAGGCCGAGTCGCGCGACCGTGCTGCCGATCGACCCCATCCCGATGACACCGAGCGTCTTGCCGCCCAGGTTCCAGCCGACGACCTCATTCTTGGCCCAGTGCCCGTCTCGCAGCAGCCGATCGACTTCGACCACCTGACGAGCGAGACCTAGGAAGAGCGCGAACGTGAGCTCCGCGACGGCGCGTGCCCCCGGTCCTGGGATGCGTTGCAGATGGATCCCACGGGCCCGGACCGCGTCCAGGTCCAGATTGTCCAGGCCCGAGCCGGCACGGACGATCGTATGTAGGCCCGGCGCCGCATCAAGGAGCGCGCGGTCGATGTCGAGACCCGAGCGGAACACCAACGCCTCGCGGTCCACCATCGCCGCTTCGAGCTCGGGGCGAGCTGCCCCGACGGCGACGATGACATCGTGGCCGGACTGGAGGGTGGCGAGAGCGGTGGGATCGATCTTGGATGCGACGAGGATCCTCATGCGTCACGCGTCCTGAGCTCGCGCCTCGCCGCTGGGCCGTCGGCGAGTAGCGCATCGATGGCCGCGATCACATCGCGCGTGACTGCATCCGCGTCCTGAGTCGCGTCGACCCGCACGAAGCGGTCGACCACATGCTCGACCGAGAGCAGGTCTTGACGCATACGTTCGAGAGACTCGACCGTCCCCTCGCCCTTGCGAGCGTGAAGGACCTGGGCCGGGGCGTCAAGGAACACGACGAGATCCGGTCGTGGATACATGGCGAGGACTGCACCGTGGACGCGGCTCGTCCATCGTCGTCCCTGTCGCCCGCCCGCGATATCCGCGGCGTAGTAATCGCAGAAGAAGTGTCTATCGAAGAGGACCAGGCGGCCACGGCGTTGGTGGAACCATGCGACGAGCTGACGGAACCATTCCTCAGCCAGCCAGTTCCCGAGCCGAAGTCCAGAGCGGATCTGCCGCCTGATGCCGCCCGCTCCTCGCATGTCAGACGAGCTCACGGCGCCGACCATGTCAGGTCGACCGTGGCGCCGCCTTTTGACTTCGAGTGCGAGCCGCGTCGTCGGCAGCATCAGCGTGCTCGCCTCGAGGTTGATGCCCATGTAGACGACGGTCGTCGGGACGCGAAGGTCCCGAGCGACCCGCCGGACGATGCTGGACTTGCCGGCTCCATCCGGTCCGATGAGCGCCACGGTCGTCATCTGCGGCTCCGTCTTGTCGTGCCGGGCGCGCGCAGAGACATCACGGTCACGTTGACTCCCTCAAGGATCACCAGATCCGCGCTCCTCGCAGCGGATTGAGTCGCCGAGTGTATTTGATTTACGCGACGAGTTCGCCTGGTCGGGGTCGTCGAGCGGTGCCCGTGGACAACGATGGTCACGACAGTGCCGGCGCGACGGCCTGATAAAGGCGATCGATGTCGAGCGGGTACGGGTGCGCGACGGAGATCGCCGGGATGCCCCTGAATGCGGCGATCGCTCTTGCCTCGTATCGCGGCTCGAGTTCATCGAGGAGCGCATTAGCGCGGGCCGGAAAAGCGAATCGGAATCGCCGGTAATGACCGAGGAGGTCCGAAAGCTCGAAGAGCATCGAATGTGCCGCTCGGATGGCGACGTCGCCGGCGTCGATCCTCTCGATCGAGATGTCGTCCGAGGCATGACTGGTGACGAAAACGACCTGGTCGACATGCGCGCCCTCGGGCAGGGCAGGTCGCCCCAGCAGTCGCTCGGGCGGGACCTGGACCGACAGCTGTGCCTCGAGGAGGTACTGGACGCGGCGCGCCGCACGTCCCATGGCGGTGTGTCCGACGACCGGCAGGCGGGTGATGGCGTCGGCGACTTCCGCGAAACCGCGCGTCGCCGCCATCCGCCGACGGTCCCCGACGCCGATCCGCTCACTCAGGCCATCGACAGACCGGAGCTGCCAGTCCCAGACGCGCATCGGCTCTGGGAGTGCTCGGAGTGAGCAGTCGGCCGGATCCAGATAGACCCATTCATCACCGACGAAGTCCGCACCGTGCGCGGTGAACGCCAGCATCGTTTCGCTTTTGCCACCTTTCGCCCACCCGACCGTGAGGACACCCCGACCGGCGTGCACGAACGCACCGCCATGGATGGGTAGGAGCCCGTTGCGAAACGCGGTGATGTTCACGATCGCGACGAGGAGCGGGATCGCCGACAGGCCCCGCTCGACCACGAGCTCACACGGACCGTCGCCTCCGATCCGCTCGAATGGGATCGCGACCTTGACGTGCGACTTGTGCCGTCCGCGAAGGACAACGTACGCGTCGTCGGAATACCCGGCCTCATCTGCACCGAGGAATCGCAGCGTGCCGCCGAGCGCCATCCGGTCGACGAACCGGATGAGCAGGTCAGGCTCGCGGTCGAGCCTGGAGCGGAGCGGGCCGAGCTGTCGTTGCACGATGCCGACGTCAGCCGGGCCAGCCTCCACCAACCGGATCCCGACGGCGCCGTGCAGGTCGAAATCGGCCGTGTCTTCGTGGCGCATACGCTGAGGATAGGACGGTCGGAGGGGAGACCTAGACGCCCGAACCCTTGAAGACCGCCATGGCAGTCTCCGCCATCAGGCGCAGGTCGTACGTCGTCGAGCGTCGCTCCATGTATTCGATGTCGAGCCTCAGACGCTCGTCGAACGTCATGGTCCCGCGCCCCTTGACCTGCCAGAGACCGGTGATACCCGGCAGCACCTCGAGACGCTCCGAATGCCAAAGGTCATACGTGCTCGCCGCGAACGACGTCGGACGGGGACCGACGATCGACATCTCGCCGCGGATCACGTTCAGGATCTGTGGCAGCTCGTCGAGGCTGGTCTTGCGCAGGAACTTGCCGACGCGCGTGATCCGGGGATCATTCGGGATCTTGAAATCCGGCGGCGGGAGGATGTTCAGGTGCTGAAGCGATGCTTTCAGCTCCTCGGCGTTCTGGACCATCGTTCGGAACTTGAACATCGGGAACCGCACGCCGTGCTGGCCTGTCCGCTGCTGGGCGAACAGGACCGGCCCGGGCGTTTCGAGTCGGATGGCGAGGGCACAAAGCAGACCGACGGGTAACAGGATCGGCAGCGCGATCAGGCAGATCGCCAGGTCGATGAGGCGCTTGGTCGCCGTATACCCACGAGTGGTGCGTGGCTGACCCTGTGATCGCTGCATCACTGCACCGCCCGCTCCGGCAACCGCTCGTCGACGCCTTCATCCGCCGGAACAGCGGATGCGTCCTCCGCGACGGCTGCCCGGATGGGTGTCGGCACCTCAGTAAGAGAAGCGCCATGAAGCGCCGAGATCAGCGCTCCGCTCGTCAGGCCATCGTCAGGGAACGTCGCGAGCCTGACATCGCCGGGCAGAAGCTCGGGTGCGACCGTCTGAAGGCGCGACAGCAGGGCGTCCGCGGCCGCGCGCGGCGTCTCGGGCAGAAGTATGTAGACCGCGCCATCGTCGACCCACGTCCGGTCGACGAGGCGGAGATGCTCATGGAGGCGCCGGGAACGGGCCTCCGGTTCCTCCGGGACGGCGCCAGGCCCCGCTGGCGACAGGGTCCGAAGCAGCGTCATCGGCCGGGTATTGCGCCGCGAGCGTCGAAGCTCGCGCCGGAACTCGGCCCAGCCAGCCCGTGCCGGGATCGCGATAGACGACGGAGGTTCGGCTGGCGCAGTGAGGAGCACGAGCATCAACGCCAGCACGCCGAGGACGCCCATCCAAAATGCCAGGCTCGGCGACACCGCGATCCCGGCCTGGGCGACCTCGAGCCCGATCCCGACTCCGGCAAGCGCCGCGATCAGGGCGACGACGAGGTGGTGGCGTCTTTCGGGAGTCATCCGCGACCCCACTGGAGGGACGCGAAGGTAGAGGATGTAGCGGCGCCCGCCTCGACGCCCTTCGGCGCCACCGTGCCTCGCCCGAACGACGAGTACGTGAAGCCCTGGGCGGCGAGCTCTTCGCCATTGAGCACGTTCCGTCCGTCGATCAGGACGCGTCGGCTCATCGCCGCGGCGGCGCTCGCCCAGTCCATGTCGACGAACTCCGGCCACTCGGTCACGAGCACCGCGATGTCGGCATCGCGGAGCGCGTCGGCGGCGGCCGCGGCCACTTCGAGCCCGGGGACCAGCGAGGCCGATCGCTCGCGGGCGGTCGGCATCGGGTCATACGCGATGACCGTGGCACCGCCCTCGATCAACTCGCTGGCGATCGTCAGTGCCGGCGCATCGCGCAGGTCGTCCGTGTCGGGCTTGAACGTCAGGCCGAGCAGCGCGACGCGGCGACCGCGGACGGTGCCATCGAGCAGGCTCGCGGCACGCTCGACGACCTGGGTCCGGCGTCGGTGGTTGACATCGTCGACGGCGGTCAGCAGCGGTGTATCGACACCGGCCTGCGCCGCGGTGCGGATCGTCATGGACACCTGGTTCGGCAGGCACGACCCGCCGAATCCGACGCCGGCTCGCAGGAACGCACCGCCGATGCGCGTGTCGTACGACATACCATCGACGACCGTCGAGACGTCAGCGCCGAACGCATCGCAGATCTCCGCGAGCTCGTTCGCGAAGCTGATCTTGGTCGCGAGGAAGAGGTTCGCACCGAGCTTCGTGATCGCTGCATCGATGGCGCCCATCACGATCACCGGCGCAGCGGCCGAGTGATACAGCTCACGCAGTGCCGACTCGCCGTGACCCTCGGGGTCGCTGACCACGCCGAGCACGATCCGGTCCGGCTGCTGGTAGTCGCGGACGGCCCGCCCCTCACGAGTGAACTCGGGGTTGAGCATGACCGGGATCGGCGAGAGCCCGGCCGTCGAGCGCCGGCTCGCGACGATCTGCGGGAGCTGGCGGATGAAGTCGGGCGGGAGCGTCGAGCGGATGACCAGCGTGGCCGTGTCGCCCATGGCCGGGACGATGTCCGCGAGGGCGCCGCGCACCGTGTCGGTCTGCCAGCCGCCGTTCCCGTCGTGGGTACCCACGGCGACGATGACCATGTCGGACGCAGCGGACGCGCCCTTCAGATCATCCGTGAACTGCAGGGTCCCCCGATCGATGCCGTCGGCGACCAGCTCCGGCAGCCGTGGCTCATGGAACGGGACACGCCCCTCCCTCAGGGACCCGAGCCGCCGCGGATCGGCATCGACCCCGACCACTTGGTGGCCCCATTCGGCGAGGCACGCGCTCGTAACGAGCCCGACGTAGCCCAAGCCGACTACGGTCACACGCATTCTGTCTTTCCCCCTTTTCCAGAGCTACTGGCTCTGGCGTTCGCGACTGCTCCGCCTCCCCAGGTGAGCGTCGATGCCCCGATGGCCCGATACGGGCTCGTGAATGCCTCCCCCGAGGCAGACCCCAAAGTACCAACCCCCGGGGGCCTTATCGTAAGCCCCCGGCGCCTCATTTACACTTGCGAATACGAAACGAACAAGGTCCTGAGCGTGTTCACAGCCACCCTGGACCGCACTTCCGGTGCACGGCTGCACCAACCGCCGGGAGTCGCTACGTTGCGGGCGCGTTGCAGACGGTCGGACGTCCCAGCGGCCTCGGGTAGCATGGCGATCGCATAGCGCCCAGAGTCGGAGGAAGCGTGCAGGGGGTCATAGAGGGCGTACCGGTCATCCTCGTCCTGATCGCAGGGATCGGTGCGCCCATAGCGGGCTGGTACGCCACCCGGCGATACCGGAATCCGGGGACGTGGTTCCTCCTCGGAGCGCTCACCGGGCCGATCGCTCTCGCGCTGCTGGCGGTATCGCCGCCCGGGCGCTGTCCCGAATGCGACGCCCGTGTCGACGGCTGGGCAGCCTACTGCGACCGATGCGACGAACCGCTTCCCGCGCGCATCTCGTTCGGGTCGTCGGCCGGAGCCGCGTCAAGCTCGGCGATGGTTCCTGTCATGACCCCGGGCTCGACCTCGACCGGACCGAGGCCCGTCGGATTGCCTACCCCGATCGATCGCGCGAGGTCGTCCTCCCGCCACGAGGCCCGGTCCGCCTGGCCGGATCGCCCGATGGCTTCGCCGACCTCGCTCGGCGTCCGGCCGAGCTTCACGCCGTCGAACTATGTCGCCGCGACGATGGGCGACCAGCCGTCGGGCGATGTCCTCTCGACGGGTGTCTACCTGTCGGGCAATGCCGGTCTCGAGGTCGGCGCGTGCTATGCGATCGCGCGAGACGGTGATCGGGTCCGCGTGTTCGGCCCGGTCGATGCCGGCCAGCTGACCGTCCGCCATGAGGCGGCTGTCAACGAGTTCGACGTCACGGCGATGGACGACCGCGTGATCATCACCGGTCGAGGCGGTCGATCCGGGACCGCGTTCGTATTCCGGACGATCGGCGGGATGCGAGCCGCCGACCTGGAGCTCGCCCTCGGGCCGGTGGCTGGCACCGCGACGTGACCCTGCGGACGGGGACGGTGGAACGGCGCCCACGGCCGCCGTCGCCGGAGTTCATCGGGGGCGTGTCGGCCGTCGCGATCATCCTTCTGATCACCGCCGTGGCGCTCGGCGTCGGTCCAGGCCCGGGCACGCCGACATCGCCCGGCGGTGGGGGCAGCGCCGCCCCGAGCCAGGCAGTGGCCACCGCCAAACCGACGCCGACGCCGCCGGTCGATCCAGCCGTCGTGAGGCTCCTCCGTTCGCTGAACGACCGGCTCGAGGCGAACGCCGAGGCGCTCCAACAGGAACTCGAGCGACCGCGCTTCCGTGCCGATGCGGTGCAGAGCATCGTGCGTCAGGTAAATACGTTCGCGCCGAACGGATCCGAGGCCGTGAAGGCGCTCGGCGGCGCGCTCGCTAAGGACGAACCGGGCGGCAAGTTGGCGGCGCTCTATCTCGCGATGGCGGACTCTGCGTCGAAGACCCTTCACGCGTCGGTCAACAACAACCCCGATGCATACCGCGTCGGGGCCGTCCGGTTGGTCGCCCTGATCCGGCAACTCCCCGCTCTCCAGAAAGCGCTCGAGGTGCTCGCGGAGCCGCCGACACCCACGCCGTCCTCGGCACCCCCATCGCCGACGCCTACCCCCGTCCCGACGAAGACGCCTGCACCCACCCCAACCCCGACCCCGGTCGCGTCTGCGTCCTCGTCGTCGAGCCCGACCGAGTCACAGCCCATCGCGACAGGCCCGGAGCAAGTCGCGAACGGCGGCTTCGAGCAGGGCGTCGGCCAGCCGTGGCAGCTGTTCCTCGGACCGTCCGCGGCCGCGACGCTCGCCGCAGACGAAGCGGATCCAGGGGCCGGGACGTCGTCCGCCCGGATCGACATCACGACAGGAAGCACGGCGTACGCCGGGATCTCGTTGCGGCAAGCCAGCCTTTCGCTCGAGGCTGGTCGGCAATACGCGGTGACGGTATCGATCCGCTCTGCGGCCGTGCGGGACGTCAGAATCCGGGTCGCCTCGTCAGGTGGCGCGCAGTACTTCGGCCGTGTCGTCTCAGCGACACCGCAGTGGTCGTCGCAGACGTTCGTCTTC
>JBKPMM010000192.1:0-8349 GCA_046732155.1 Chloroflexota bacterium
GCGACCATGAGGATGCCGTGGCGGTCGCAGATCTCGCGGACGCCCTGGATGTAGCCGTCGGGCGGGATCAGGATCCCGTTCGTCCCGACGATCGTCTCGAGGAACACGGCCGCGATGGTCTGCGGGCCCTCATACCGGATGACGTCTTCGAGCCCCTGCAGGCTCTCCTCGACCGGACGCGGCTCGGCCTCGCCCCAGCGATGCGTGTCCGGATAGCGGACGACGCCCACGAGACCCGGCTCGTTCGCCCACCGTCGTGGGTCGCCGGTGAGCGTCATCGCGCCCATCGTCGCCCCGTGATAGGCGCGGTAACGGGCGAGCAGCTTGTAGCGACCGGTGTAGTGGCGGGCGAACTTGATCGCGTTCTCGATCGCCTCGGCGCCGCCGAGCGTGAAGAAGACCTTATCCATGTCGCCGGGGAGGATCTCGGCGAGCTTCTGGCCGAGGCGGCCTCGGATCTCCGTCGCGAATGCCGGCTGGACGAACTGCAGCTTGGAGGCCTGCTCGGTGATCGCGTCGATCACGCGCCGGTCGCCGTGACCGATGTTGACCGACATCAGCTGGCTGTTGAAATCGAGGATCCGCTTGCCTTCCGGCGTGTAGAGCCAGACGCCCTCCGCGTGGTCCACGACGATCGGGTCGATCGCGCCCTGGATCGACCAGGAGAAGAAGGTATGTGCGCGGTTGAGGGCGACGATCTCCTGGCTGGTCATCGCCTCGGATGCAGTCCCGATGCCCATGGGTCCTCCTCTGCGTCGCGGGCGGCGTGGCACCGCGAGCGCGAGACCGGATTACAGCACATCTGTCCGGCGGTGACGGACCCGTCCGTCAGCCCGTCTTCCTCGGTGGGACGAGCACCGTCATGCCGCCGGGTGCGACGCGTGCAGAGAGCCAGCCCGGCGCGTGGACGTCGCCGTCGATCTCGACGGGTTGCGCCGGGTTCGACGTGATCTTCACCTCGCGGACGGTCCGGCGGATGGTGTCCCCGCCCAGATCCCCGGTCCGGAGGAGGAGGTCGGCGGCGCTGCGCAGGCCGCCTGGGAGGCCGTGGCCGGCCACGACCAGCAGGTCGAGCTGGCCATCGGTCGGGTCGATCGGCCGCCGCGGCCCGACGAGACCCGGGATGATCTCGCCCGTGTTCGCGACGAGGACGAGGTGCCCGTGGCGCTCGAACGTCTCGCCGTCAGCCGTGATGATCAGGTCGACCGGCGCCAGACGGAGCATCTCCCGGAGCGTCGCGCCGATGTAGGCGCCGAACCGGAACCGGCGTTTCCACTCGTCGTGGGCGGTGACCATGATCCGGGCGTCCAGGCCGGTCCCGGCCGCGACGACGAACGGGCCGCTGCCATCCGCCGTCACGTGCCCCGCGCGGCCCCACTCGGCCATGCCGAGATCGATCGTCCGCGGCTCACCATCGCGGATCGCGCTGACGGCCGATCGCAGCCCACGGATGCCGAGGCTTGCGGCCAGGGCGTTGCCGGTCCCGGCCGGCACGATCGCGAGCGGGATCGACCTGCCGACCAGGATGCCCGCCGCGTGCCGGACGGTGCCATCGCCCCCGACGATGGCGACCAGCGGAGCCTCGGTCAGTGCCTCGAGCGCCGACTCGGCGGCCTCCTGCGTGTCATCGACGATCGTCGGGGCTCGTCCGGTCCGGGCCGTGATAGCTGCCGCTACGACATCGATGAACGCCCGTCGCCGTTCGGGGTCGCGGACGCGCGAGGCAGCCCGGTTGATGACGAGCTGCGGCGCGGTAGCATCGATGTCGGGCGGCATGGGCCGCCGATCGTACGCCCCGATGACGCGGCGGGAACCGATCGACCGGAGGAGACTGATGGACCGCGCCGGCTTCCGCGCCTGGCTCCAGCGCTACATCGATGCGTGGCGGCTCAACGATGCCACCGCGATCGGCGACCTTTTCAGCCTCGACGTGCGCTATGCGTTCGACCCATTCAGCGAGGCGACCGTCGGTCGCAACGCCGTCATCGAGGCGTGGCTCGACGATCCCGACGCCCCGGGGTCGTGGGAGGCGGACTACGACGTCCTGGCGGTGGACGGCGATGTGTTCGTCGCCCACGGTCGGACCCGTTACCTGACCGACGATCGAAGCGCTGTCGACCGCGAGTTCGCGAACGTATTCGTATGCCGCTTCGACAGTGACGGGCGTTGCCGCGAGTTCACCGAGTACTACATGCGCCGGCGGTCGGAGCCGTCTGTCGAGGAGTCGGTCGTCGACTGAGTCGACGGAGCCGTCCGTGGTACGACCACCCGGAGCGAGGCAGGTCGTGTCGTGTAGGTCACGGGTGTTTCACGCAGGTCTTCGGAATCGGCCCGTGCCGGCAGCGGATGTGAGCTCGTGATGCGCACCGTCGCTGAACGGTGCGTGGTGACCTGTGGCGCATAGCGTCGCCGTCCGAACGCGATCGACGCGAGGTGGCGGAGGAGCTCCCATTTCGAGAAGCGCCGGAAGACGCGGACGTCGAACCTGCCGTCATCGAGGCGCGCGCCGGGCGCGACCGTCATCCCGAGTCCAAGATACGGGCCGTTCGATACCGCGACCATCAGGGCACGCGTCGTGATCGTCTCGTCATCGAGCTCGACGACCATCCGAGCAGGCCGATAGCGCAGCGCGACCCACAGCGTCCGCGCGATCGACAGAGGATCGCCCTGGTCGGCCCGGGTCACCTCGCGAAAGATCGCGGCATTCAGCCCGACCGAGCCCGCCTCGAAGAACGGCACGATACGACCGTCGGGCCCGGTCGCTTCGCCCGTGTCGATGGCGCGTATCTCACCATCGCGGAGCACGTCCGCGGCGACGTCGACGTCGCGCTCGATGCCGAGGGCGCGGGCGATGTTCATCACGCGGCCGAGCGGCAGGATGCCAAGGGCCGTCTCGGTCCCGAGCAGGTCCTCGGCGACGAGATGGACCGTACCGTCGCCGCCGGCGGCCACCACGACATCGACGCCATCGCTGACCGCCTGGCGGACGATGGCGCGCGCCTCGGCCTCGTCAGCGGGCTCGTGGACCTCCGCCTTGACGCCGTGGCGCTCGAGGATCTCGCTGAGGTCGTCGACGCTGCCGCCCGGGCGGAGCGCGGTCGGCAGTCCGGCGGACGGGTTCCAGATGACGACCGTCCGCCGCCCGTGGGTCTCGGTCGGGGCCGTTGCGCCGAGCGATGTCGTCATGGCTGTTCGGTCGTCCCGCGTGCCTTCCAGCTGCGGTACAGGCGGGTCAGGCCGAGGAGGTAGCTGAGGCCCAGGAGGTACGACGCCGAGACGTCGGTGAACCAGTGGTGTCCCTGGTACACGCGACTCGGGCCGACGAGTGCGACGAGGGCGACGAAGGGCGCGGTCACGAGACGTCGCAACCAGGTCGGCCGAAGCAACGTGTGGGCGAGATACGCGGCGAAGCCGTACACGCCGACGTACGTGATCGTGTGGCCGCTAGGAAAGCTGGAACCGCCGAGCGGCGCGGCGATGACCCGAACGTCAACGCCGGCGACGGGCCGGGGACGCCGCATCAGGCTCTTGACGAGCGTCGCGAGGACGGCGGTGCCCCACGCGCCGACCATCCCGAGGGCCTCGAGCGGAAGCCAGGCGATCGCCAGCACGGCGATCATGACGGCCGGGATCACACGGCTCTGCGGCGGGAAGCCCGGCCACGAGACCGCTTCCATCAGGCGGCTCAGCCAGGGGTTCGACCACCGTTGCATCTTGACCGTCACCGCAAGGTCGATCGCGTCACTGCGCCGGGCCCGGACGAGGCCGAAGATCGCGAGGAAGCCGAGGAACCCGAGACGCTCGATCAGGTCGGCCGTGCGACCGCGCCGGACCGCGGTGTGCGGAGCGACCGTGACATCAGCCGTCGGGATGGGGGTCTGGGGGCCGGCGTTCACGGGCGGAGCATGTCGACGACACGGGAAGGCCGGCGTCGCCGCGAGGCGACGCCGGCCTGCAGTCCCGTTACAAGGCGGCGGTCAGCTGCTCGCGTCGTGCTGGCGCAGCCGCGTCCGGTCGCTGCCCGAGCCACTGCTCGGGCTCGTGGTCTCCACGGGCGACTTCCCGCTCGATCGACTCGAGCTGCTCGCCGGCGACGAGCCAGAACCGCCGTTGCCGCCACTGGAGCGGCCGCGCGTCGTTCCGGCGGAACCCTGGCCCGACGTCGCCTCGCTCATCCGCTGCTCGGCTTGATCGAGCGCCTCGGTGGCCTTCTCCTCGGCCGTGCCGATGGCCCGCTCCGCGGCCGGTCGCAGGACGCGCCGCTCAGTCGACGTCGCGGGGATGGCGGCGCCGATCGCCGTGCCGACGGCGACGGCGACTGCCCCGACGGCAAGCGGGCTGTCCTCGATCAGGTTGCGTGCCTGCTCGCTGAGGTCCTGCACCCGATAGCCCATCTGATCGGGGACGTCGCTCATCCGGTCGCCGAGCCGATCGAACTGGTCGCTGACTGATTCGACCGCCTGTCCGGCGCGCTCGGAGACGCGCTCGCCGACGTCGGACACGCGGTCCCCGACTTCGCCGACCTTGCTGGTCACCGCTCCCTTGGCGCCGCCGGTGCTCCCGTACCGATACGTCTCGCCATAGCGGTCACCGGCGTAGCGCGGCTCGGCGTAGTAGCCCGATCCGCGTCGCCACGTCCCGGACGTGTAGGTCTGGCCTTGCGACCGGTGCGTCCACAGCCAGGCCAGGCCGATGCCGGCCATCGCGGCAGGGATCGGGTTCTGGCGGATCGTGTCGATGATCCCGTTCCGGGCCTCCGTCGCCGTCGTGCTGGCGTCGTCGAGGGCCCCTCGTGCGCTCTGCGCCATGTCTTCCACCTTTCCGACCGTCGCATCGCGAACGGTCTCCTTCGCACTCTCCGCGATCGCGGCCGGCGTCAATCGCTCGCCGATGGCCTCGACCGTGTCGTGCATCTCCTCACGTGTCAGTTCGATCTCCATGACCTTCTCGGCCGTCTCCGCGTCGACGTCGTCGTCGAGCGCGGGGTCGATCCCGGTCGTTCGGTCGGTCACTTCAGTTGCTCCTTCGCCCACTCGGCTTCTTCGCGTGCCGTATCGATGGCCCGTTCCGGCACGACATCGACGTGCTGGAGACGCTTTCGGCCCTGGTCGACGAGGACCGCCCCGACCGCGACTGCTATGACGCCCACGATCAAGGCCGCCAGCCAGGCATCGAGTCCGAGGCGGATCAGGATCAGGACGACGGCGCCCAACAGGACGAGCGCCCCGGCATAGGCGACGGCGCCACCCGCACCGACCATCGCGGCGTCCCGACCGGCGTTCGTGACCTTCGCCGTCGTCTCAGCGCGGGCGAGGTCGATCTCCTGACGAACGAGCGTCGTCAGCTGCCGACTCAGGTCGCCGAACAGCTGACCGAGGCTTCGGTCATCGCGTTGTTCGGTCATCTCGGTCACCCGTTCGATCCGCCCGTGGAGCGGGTCGCTCGCGTGGAGCCCGATGACGTGGAGCCCGACGGTGAGGTCGAGGTCGAGCCCGAGCCCGTGTCGACGGTCCCGCCGGCCGGTATCGCACGCGTGCTGGCGACGATGGACGATCCGGTGTCGCCGATGTCACTGGACCCGCCGCCGCCGTTGCCGCGGCTCGTCCCGGATCCGGCGTACCCATAGTCGGACGTCCCGTAGGACCTCGGGTATGAACCGCCCCGGTAGCGCGAGGAACCGGAGGCTGAGCCGTTCATCGGCATCGTGCTGCGCAGCACCCGACCGAGCACGAGCCCGATCGCGATGCCGGCACCGATGACGACCGCCGGCTGGCGGCGGGCCGCGTCCTCGAGCGATTCGAGCATCTCACGCGGCTCATGGCCCTCGAGATAGTCGGCGAACCGATCGACCTGGGTCGCCGCGGTATCCGCGATCGACGCGATCTGCGGCTGGTCCTGGCGCAGCTCATCGCCGGCTCGTCGCACAGCCTGTGCGACCTGCTCGACGGTGTGCGCGATCTGGTCCATCGCCGTCGAGGCCTGTGCCTCGACGGTCTGCCCTGCCTTGTCCGCGACATTGCTCGCGGCGTCAGCGAGGCGGCTCCCTTCATCGGAGCGGAGCCTTGTCTGGCTGGTCATGGCGTCCTCCACACAGAAACGTGTCGATAGCCCGGATGACCGGTGCGGGCCACCTGCAGGCTTCGCCGTTGACGGGTCCTGGGCCCCCGGACGACTCATCAATGGTCTCCGTGCTCGGTATCGCTCGACGCGCACTGCCCGACGAGAGGCTGTCAGCGTCATGACAACGACCGGCGGCCCGCACCCGTCGGCGTCAGGCACGCCACTCGGAGGCATGCATCGCCGCTGAGTCGCGGTGTACCCTCCCCTCTCCATCGGCAGAGATGCGACCGCGACGGTCACGGAAGAGGGATTTCGCAATGGCCCGAATCGTTCGAGGGGCGCTCGTCCAGGCGACCTGGACCGGCGACAAGGAATCGATGATCCAGAAGCACGAGGAGCGGGCACACCAGGCCGCCAAGGACGGCGCGCAGGTGATCCTGTTCCAGGAGCTCTTCTACGGGCCGTACTTCTGCCAGGTCCAGGACGCCAAGTACTACAGCTATACCGAGCTGATCCCGGACGGCCCGACCACTAAGCGCATGCAGGACCTCGCCAAGCAGACAGGCATGGTCATCGTGGCGCCGATGTACGAGGAGGACTCGCAGGCCTCCGGCATCTACTACAACACTGCCGCGGTCATCGACGCCGACGGCACGTACCTCGGTAAATACCGAAAGACGCACATCCCGCACGTGAAGGGCTTCTGGGAGAAGTTCTACTTCCGGCCCGGGAACCTTGGGTATCCGGTGTTCCAGACCGCCGTCGGCAAGGTGGGCGTGTACATCTGCTACGACCGCCACTTCCCTGAGGGAGCGCGCGCGCTCGGCCTGAACGGCGCCGAGATGGTGTTCATCCCGTCGGCCACATCGCGCGGGCTGTCGGAATACCTGTGGCGGATCGAGCAACCGAGTCATGCCGTCGCCAACGGCTACTTCGTCGGGACGATCAACCGCGTCGGGATCGAGGCCGAATTGGGCGACGACGACTTCTACGGCCAGAGCTACTTCGTCGATCCGCGCGGTCAGTTCGTCGGCGACGTCGGCGATGCGCACGAGGAGGAGCTGATCATCCGCGATCTCGATCTCGACAAGATCGCCGAGGTCCGCAATACGTGGCAGTTCTTCCGCGATCGGCGGCCTGACGCGTACGACGACTTGACACGCCCGTAGGCGCTATCATCCGCGCCGGCTCGGCTGTCAGGAGGAGGACAGCCGAGCCCCTCTGATTCCGGGAGGGCGTCCATGCAGTTCGGGTTCACGCTCAAGCCAGAGCACACGCTCGAGCGAACGCTCGCCCTGACGCGCCAGGCCGAGGACGCCGGCTTCGACTACGGCTGGCTGTTCGATAGCCACGTCCTCTGGCGGGATCCCTATCCGCTCCTGACACTCATGGCCGGGGCGTCGTCGCGCCTCCGCCTGGGTACGTGTGTGACGAATCCGGGGACGCGCGAGCCGTCCGTCACGGCGTCGGCGCTGGCAGTGCTCGACGAGGTCAGTGGTGGCCGGATGGACCTGGGGATCGGGCGTGGCGACTCAGCGCGCCGCGTCCTGGGCAAGGCGCCGATCACCATGGCCGATACCGAGGAGGCGATCAGGGTGATCCAGACCCTGGTCGCCGGCCGACCCATCACGTACGAGGGCACGGAGCTCGTGTTCTCCTGGACGCGCGGCTGGACGCTGCCGGTCTGGGTGGCCGGTTACGGACCGATGGCGATCGCGATGACCGGGCGGGTCGCCGACGGCATCATCCTGCAGCTCGCCGACCCGGACCTCGTCCGCTGGTTCGTCGGGCAGCTACGGGACGCGGAGGCCGCCGCGGGACGGGAACCTGGCACGGTCAAGGTGCAGTCCGCGGCGCCCGCGCACGTCGGAGACCGAGACAGCGGTCGAGAACGAACGCGCTGGTTCCCGGCGCTCGTGTCGAACCACGTCGTCGACCTCGTGAACAAGTACCCGCGCGAGGAGCTGCCCGAGGCGCTGACGGGCTACATCACCGACCGGACCGGCTACGACTACCTTCACCATGCGGAGGTCGGTTCGTCGAACGCGGCCTTCGTCGGCGACGAGGTGACCGATCGGTTCTGCATCCTCGGATCTGCCGATGAGCACGTGGCGAAGCTCCACGAGCTCGCCGATGCGGGCGTCGACCATTTCAACCTATACCTGATGAATGGCGACGAGGAACAGCAGGTCGAGGCGTACGCGAAGGACGTCATCCCGGCGTTCCGTTAGGGCGAGGCCGGCGCTCGATCCCTCAGATCCGGCGCGGCGAGGACTCGCGTGATGCATA
>JBKPMM010000193.1:0-6024 GCA_046732155.1 Chloroflexota bacterium
GGACCGGATGTCGACGCTCGCAGCTCGCGTCTCGTCGCCGCGCCAACCGACGCATGTCGGGGCCGAACCGCGCAACAGGATCTCGCCGGCACGCGTGACGAGAAGCTGGCCGTCAGCGCCGATCTCCGCCGTCACGCCACCGGCGAACGCCGCCTCGCCCTGCTCGACCGGTCGATCCTCGGAAGCGTTCACTCGCATAGTCTGCGGCGATGGACGAAGGAGCGGGCGGACGTGTCCTGGGCATCGGCGAGCTCCTGTGGGACCTCTTCCCCGACGGTCCGAGACTTGGCGGCGCGCCGTTCAACGTCGTCGCGAATCTGCGTCGGGTCGGGCACCGCGCAGCGTTCGTCACAGCGGTCGGCGACGACGCGCTCGTGGCATCGCGGCCGGGCGCACTCCCGCCGTGGAGTCCGGACGAGCTTAGGTAGGCCCTAGACCGCGACGGGCTCGCGATACTCCCCGAACACGCCCCGGAGCACGCCGCACATCTCGCCGAGCGTCGCGTATGCCTCCGCACCCCGGATGAAGTGCGGCATGAGGTTCGTCTCGCTCGAGCCCGGCCGGGATGCTGCATCGCGCAGCCCCGCCAACGCAGCCTCGACCGCCGCGGCATCACGCTCCCGCCGGGTCCGTTCGAGCCGGGCGAGCTGCCGTTCCAGGGAACCCTCCGGCACCTCCAGCACCGGCACGCTCGTCTGTTCGTTCTCGTCGACGTACGCGTTGACCCCGACGATCCGGCGCTCGCCGGTGTCGAGCTCTCGCTGGTAGCGATACGCCGCATCGGCGATCTCGCGCTGCGGATAGCCCTCGGCGATGGCCGCGACCATGCCCCCGCGCCGGTCGATCTCGTCGAGATAGCGCCAGACCTGGCGCTCGGTCTCGTCGGTCAGCGCCTCGACGAACCACGACCCGCCCAGCGGGTCGATTGTCGCGTCGACACCGCTCTCCTCGGCGATCACGTGCTGCTGACGCAGGGCGAGGAGGGCGGCCTCGGCGGTCGGTACGGCGAGCGCCTCGTCATAGGCGTCGGTATGGAGTGACTGCGTCCCGCCGAGGACCCCGGCCAGCGCCTGGAGTGCGACGCGGGTGAGGTTGTTGAGCGGCTGCTGGGGTGTCAGCGACACGCCGGCGGTCTGGGTGTGGAAGCGCATCCAGGAGGAGCGCTCGTTCTCGGCGCCATACCGCTTCGTCATGAGGTCGTGCCAGATGCGGCGGCTGGCGCGGAACTTGGCGATCTCCTCGAAGAAGTCCGAGTGCGAGTTGAAGAAGAAGGACAGGCGCGGGGCGAAGTCGTCGATGCGCAGACCACGGCGCAGCGCGTCCTCGACGTAGGCCATCCCATCGGCGATGGTGAACGCCAGCTCCTGGACGGCCGTCGAGCCCGCCTCGCGAATGTGATAACCGCTGATCGAGATGGTGTTCCAGCGCGGCAGCTCACGGGTGCCGAACTCGATCGTGTCGGTGACCAGCCGCATCGACGGCTCCGGCGGGAACAGGAACTCCTTCTGGGCGATGAACTCCTTGAGGATGTCGTTCTGGAGCGTGCCCTCGAGCCGGTCGCGTGGCACACCCGCCTTTTCGGCCGCGACGATGTACATCGCCCAGATCGGCGCCGCCGGCGAGTTGATCGTCATCGAGGTCGACACCTTGTCGAGCGGCAGACCGGCGAGCAGAACCTCCATGTCGGCCAGGCTGCTGACGCCGACGCCGCACGTCCCGAACTCGCCCTCGGCCTCAGGATCGTCCGTGTCGTAGCCGTACAGCGTCGGCATGTCGTAGGCGATCGAGAGCCCGGTCTGCCCGGCGGCGAGCAACTGGTGGAAGCGCGCGTTGGTGTCCTCGGCGGACCCGAAGCCCGCGAACATCCGCATCGTCCAGAGTCGGCTGCGGTAGCCCGTCGGGTGGATGCCTCGCGTGAACGGCGGCTGCCCGGGGAACCCGATCCGCTCCTCCGCGTCCCGTCCGAGCGACCACGGGCCGTACAGCCGCTCGATCGGCATGTCGCTCATCGTCGTGAACGACGGCTTGCGCTCCGGGGCGCGCTCGAGCGCTGGGTCGAGTCGCTCGCGCTCCCAGTCGCGCTTGCGGTCCGTCATGCGGCCGACTCTAGCACCGGCTCGGGTCGATCCCTCGGTCACGCCCCGGCGAAGGCGTCGATCGCGGACTGGATCTTCGGATCGGGCAGGTCGTTGGTGATGACGACGTTGACGACGTCGGGCTGACCCGACGGCCAGACCACGACCGTCTGCACCCGGTCGCCGGTCATCGTGTCGATACGACGGCCGGATCGCCCGGCGATCTCCCGCGTCGTGACTCCCGTGATCGTCGTCCGGTTGGCCGTCTGCGCGCTCGAGCCGTAGAAGTCGGCGATCTGGTCGGCGGTCAGACCGGGTGCCTGGAACACGACCAACGCGGCCGCGCGTTCCCCGCCGAAATCCCAGGTTCCGCCCGCGAAGCGGACCTCGTCGAACCCCGCCTTCGCGAGGCTGCCGAGGCTCTCGGGGTCGCAGTGCCGACCAGAGTCGAGCGTGTCCGGACCGCGCCCCTCGTAGCTCGTCGGGATGCGTTTCTCGAGATCGGGATACGCGCCGGCGACACGCCCTTCGACCGGGCAACCGGCCGCGACGTCGAACGACGCGGTCGCCCCGCCGGCGCATCCGGCGACCACGGCGAGCACGAGCGCCAGAAAGACGAGAGCGCGAACGGACGTGCGGCGGCCTGGCACCGGGAGTGGATGGGTCACGGGAAAAGCCTACCGGCGACCGGCCCGCGGTGCGTCCTGACACCTGGTACGGGCGTCCCACCGATGGTGCGCCTGTGCGCCCGACCATCGCCGTCCCGATTTCGGGACGAGGGTGCCATTGCCCTTCGGGGTGCAGAGGCCCAGCATGTCGACCAAGCCGACCTGCGATCGAACCGGGGACAGCACCTGGGGCGTCGGTCACGGAACGGGGAACGGACGCTCACTCGAGGAGGTTCGAGGGAGGGATCCCGGGCCCCGATCACGAGCCGAGTAACCGGATCATCGGCCATCAGGCCCGTAAGAACGTTGGGTTGGCAGCACTGATCGGATCACCGCCGATCGCCCTCCGGGTATCCGGGGGGCGATCATCGTTTTCCGCCCGGTTCGCGGCCGCGAACACCCCGCGCGGGATCAGGCGGAACGAGTCGCCCGCGCGGGTGCCGGATGCGACCGCCGACCGACGCGACGGGCGTCGAGGTCGCCCTGGACGACGCGCGCCGCCGCGACGAGATCGGGATCGCGCGTCACGGTGCTCGCCACCCAGTCGATGTAGGACGGCTCGAATGCGGCGATCTGGCCCAGCGTGTGCCCGTGGAACTTGCCGAACTCGATGACGTGCTCGCGCGCTCGATCGAGGGGCGGCGGCTTCGGTCGTCGGAAGTTCCGGATCCGTCCGCGCTCCGATGGGCCTGTCGGCGTCGACGCGCGAGGCGCCTCGTTCCCCCGCCGCTCGGCTCTAAGCGGTGGTTGGCGCAGTCGCTCGCCGGTCTCCGGGTATGCCCGGCCCGGCGAGCGAGGGATCGTCTGGTTCCGCGGCCGATAGGTCGCCGTTGTGTCGACCCGCCCGGTGACCGGGCGCGTCGGGCGTGGCGCAGGAGGGCCGCTACGACGGCCCGACGCGGCGCCCAGGTCGGCGGGCGGTCCCTGTTGCGCGTCGGTCGACTGCATCTCACGGATCAGCGCCGCGTAAGCGTCGTTGATCTCAGCCATCTTCCGGGTCGCGACCCGCGAGGCCGCCGGATCGTCGCCCGTCAGGTCGGGGTGATGGGCCCGTGCGAGCCTCCGCCAGGCGGCCTTGATCTGCGCCGCGTCCGCTCCGCGAGCGACGCCGAGCACCTCGTGCGGATCCCGTTTGGCCACAGCCGAAGTGTACCGATGGCCGCACGACGAACGGGCGTCGGCCCCTCGCGCTTGACAGGCCGTCGTGCGTGCCGTCCCCTACGACGTGATGCGTCTCGTGACGCGGGCCGGCATGGCCGCTGCCATCGCGGCGGCACAAGTCGGGCTCGCCTACCGCTTTGCCCTCGCGTATCGCGCACGTGCGGGGTATCCGCGACGCTTCCCGCCCACCTTGTCGCCGGCCGATGTCGGGCTGCCGTTCGAGACCCTGTCGGTCCCCTCGGGCGGCGTCGATCTCCCGGCATGGTTCATCCCGGCCGGGTCCGGCGAACCAGGCCCGGGGGTCGTGCTCGTCCACGGCTGGGAGTCGGCCCGCGACCGCACGCTGCCCCTGGCGCTGTTCCTGCACGCGGCCGGCTTCCACTGCCTCACGATCGATGTCCGCGGCCATGGCGCCAACCCGCCGGAATCGATGCCGTTGACCGCGGGCGAGTTCGGGCTCGATGCGCTGGCGGCGTTCCAGGCGCTCGTCGGCCGGCCGGATGTCACGAACGGCGGGATCGTCGGACATTCGATGGGAGCGATCGGAGCCCTCCTCGCGGGCGCCGCAGATCCGCGCGTCGCCGCCGTCGTGGCGACGTCAGCGCCAGCCGACCCATATCGCCTGACGCGCCAGACGTTCCGCTTGGCCCGGCTCCCGATCCCCGACCCGATCGCCTATCCGCTCGCGTGGCTCACCACCCACGTCTACCTCAGGCCGCGGCGGCACGTCGTCGCAGACATCTCCGCGACGGCGGCCGTGGCAAGGTATGCCGGCCCGATCCTGCTCATCCACGGCGATGCCGACGACGTCGTGCCGGTCGGTCATCTGTCGCGACTGGCCGCGGCCGCGCGGCGCTCGCGCGAGGGCGACCACGATGCGGCGACCGTCGAGACCTTAGTGATCGCCGGTGGCGGTCACTCGTGGCTGTACGAGGATGCGCGCTACCGCGCCGAGGTCGGGAGGTTCCTCGCGGCACATCTCGATGGCTCCCCTGCGCCACTTCACGCCGCGTCGCTCGCGGCGGCGACGCCGGCCGAGCGGGTTCCGGCCGCGGAGGAGCGCCTCTCCGCGGTCGACACGATGCCGGGCGGCTTTCGCACGCTGGTCCGGGTGGCACTCCCCGGCGCGACGAAGCGCGTCGAGGTCGAGACGCTCGCCGCCGCCGACGAACCGGGCCTGGGCTGAACGGTGGCGCCGATGTCGGTCTGGGAAGCGGTCTCGTCGCGACGCGTCATCCGGCGATTCGCGGACCGTCCGCTCGAGGACGACCATCTCGATCGGATCCTGCGGGCTGGGCGGCGCGCGAACAGCTCGAAGAACCAGCAGCGCTGGGCGTTCATCGTTTGTCGCGACCGCGATCACCTCCGCGAACTGGCCGAGGTCGGGCCGTGGGCCGGGCACCTCGCGGGGGCGGCCGTTGCGATCGCGCTCGTGACGCCCGATCCGTCGAAGACCGACGCGCCCCTTTCGGTGATGTTCGACCTGGGCATGGCGGCCGACTCGATGATCCTCACTGCCTGGGAGCTCGGGATCGGCAGCGTTCCGGCCACCGTCTACGAGCACGATCTTGCGCGGAGGCTGCTCGGCTACCCGGACGACCATCACTGCGAATTCCTGCTGTCGTTCGGATACCCGCTCGACCCCGAGGAGCTCACGCGGCCGCTGCAGGCGGGTGGCCGTCGGCCGCTCGACGACATCGTCCACGAGGAGCGCTGGTAGGAAGCGGTCGAACTCGGACGGTCACCCGGTGACTGAACCGACCATCGAACGCTGGAGATCCCGGCTTTGGGGTTTCGGACGGTCACCCGGTGACCGAACCGACCATCGAACGGGCGAAGGCCCGCTTTGGCGGTTCGTCCGATCACGTGGTGACCGAACCGACCGTCGAGGGCGCGGCCGGCCGGATCCACCGGTCCGTTCGGTCACACGGTGACTGAACCCCGTCGGCCGCGTCGATAACACGGGGCGTTCCTACCGACGAGCGAACCAGTGGATGCGCGCGTTGAGCCGCCGGCCGTAACGTCATGGGTTCCACGCGGCAGAACGTCGCCGGACAGACGGCCATCCGCCCGTAGGAACACGGGGCGTTATGCGCCCTTTCGAGCCCTCGGCCCGCAGC
>JBKPMM010000194.1:0-12638 GCA_046732155.1 Chloroflexota bacterium
CCCCGCCATGCCGAGATACAGCGGATGGTCGTTCGAGATGACGTCGGCGCGCCGCCAGCCGGCCACGACCGGGACCTGTAGCAACTCCGCGAAGCGCAGCAGGTCGGTCGACGTCCGTGCGCGAAGGACGCCGCCACCAGCGAGGATGACGGGACGTTCGGCAGAGGCGAGCAGCTCGATCACCGCGCGGATATCGGCGTCCGATGGTCGTCCGGTCGCGGAGCGTTCTGGCGCTACCCGGGCGTCGTCCGGCACGATCTCGTCGAGCAGGTCCTCGGGGAACGATAGGACGACGGGGCCCGGCCGTCCGGTGGTCACCTGTCGCACCGCCTCATTCATGATGCTCGCTACGTCCCCGGCGGCTGACGGCTCCGCCGCCCACTTGGCGAGGCCGCCGATCGTCGCGACCTGGTCGATCTCCTGGAAGGCCTCGTGACCGCGATGCGGACGCTCGACCTGACCGACCAGCGCGAACAGCGGCGACGAGTCCTGCCGCGCCGTATGGATGCCGATCGCGAGATTCGCCGCACCGACGGCACGCGTCCCGAGGCATGCCGCTGGCCGACCCGTGAGATTCCCGTGGGCCTCGGCCATGAAGGCGGCGCCGCCCTCGTGCCGGGTTGCGATGACGCGGATCCCGGCCTCACGGAAGCCGTCGAGCAGGCCCAGGAACGACTCGCCGGGCACGGTGAAGGCGTAGCGGACGCCCGCCGAGCGAAGCGCGTCGGCGACGAGCCGGCCGACGGTCCGTGGCCCGGCAGGCTCTGGTGGCGACGCCGGCTCATCGGCCGAGTCGTCGCCCTCCTCCCTGGCTGTACGCGCTGGCGTCTCGACCTCGGCTTCGTCCTCCGCGTCGGCCGCGGCGGCGGCGGCCGCGACGGCGTCGATCGCGGCGGCCTCATCCTCGGCGACAGATATGCCATCGGCCGCAGACATGCCGTCGGCCGCAGACAGGCTCTCAGCGGCGGCCTCGTCCACCGGGCCCGCCGTCTCATCGATCATCAGAACGCGAGCGGGTACGCCACTGTGGAGAGCACCAGCCCGACGATGATCACGAACGCGACGATGATCATCACGATCCTGGCGAACTTGGCTCCTGGCAACTCTCAACCCTCAGCGGTAGTTCTGGAACTGCAGCGGGACGGGCTCGTCGAGCTCGCGAAGCCGGGAGATGACCTTCTGCAGCTCGTCCTTGCTCTTGCCTGATACTCGCACGGCGTCGCCCTGGATCTGCGACTTGACCTTGGGGAACTCGTCGCGGATCAGCTTCGTGATGCGTTTCGCGACATCGTCGGTCAGTCCGCGTCGGAGCTTGATCTCCTGGCGGACCTTGTTGCCCCCGGCGGGTTCCACCTTGCCCCAATCGAAGATCTTGAGCGACAGCTCGCGCCGGATGGCCTTCGATTCGATGAGATCCTTGACCGCGGCCGCGCGGTACTCGTCGTCCGTGACGAGCAGAAGATCGGTCTTGTTCTGCGTCAGATCGACCGTCACACCCTTGAAGTCATAGCGCTGGGAGACCTCGCGCCGGACTTGATCAAGGGCGTTTCGAAGCTCCTGCTCATCGAAGTCGCTCACGACGTCGAATGAGACATCGCCCGCCATGCATCTCCTCCTGTTTCAACCGGTGACGGTCGACTCGTGTCGGTGCCACCACTCGCGGAACCGGGCGATCCGCCCATCGTCCGCGACCTCCATCGTCATGAACCCGGCAAGCCGGACCCGGGCGCGATCCGAGCGCCGGACATAGCTGGCGTGCCAGGCGGCAAGGACCGTCGGCGCCACGACCCAGTGGCGTTCGACGGTGAACTCGACGTCCTGCTGACGCTCGGCGGCCTCGAGCAGGTACGCGCGTAGAGCATTGTGCCCGACCATCGGATCTGCGAACGGATCCTCGAAGTATTCGACGTCGTCGGTGAACAGGGCGGTCCACGCGTCGCCGTCGAACGTCTCCCATGCACGCCCGTAACGCTCGAGCAAGTCCGAGGCGGCGGCGTGGTCGAGGCTCATCGTGCTGCGGTCTCCATATCGAGCCGTTCGAGCAGGTGCGTCGCGATCAGATAGCTGCGCCCGCCCCCCATCACGAGGACGGCATCACCGGCGCGGACGCTGCCCGCCAGCCACGCACTGGTGGCGTCGACAGAGCCCGGCGCCGCGACCGGGATGTCCGCGCGGACCTTCGACACCGCGTCCGCGAGAGCTTCGGCGGAGGCGATCGTCGTGTCCGGATCCCGACCGGCCCAGATGTCGGCGATGACGACGGCGTCGGCCGTCGCGAGCGACGCCGCGAACTCGGGGATGAGGGCGGCCGTTCGATGGTACGTCAGCGGCTCGTAGACTGCCCACAGGCGCCGGCCGGGTTCCCGCTGCCGGACGGCCTCGATCGTCGCTCGTATCGCGGTCGGGTGATGACCATAGTCGTCATAGACCACGACCCCGCCGGCTTCCCCTTTCCGTTCGAGCCGGCGGGCTACGCCCGGAAACGTCTCGAGACCATGGACGATGTCGGCGGTCGGGACGCCGAGGGCGCGTGCGGCACCGGCCACGCCGAGCGCGTTGGCCGCGTTGTGCCGCCCCGCTGTCGGTAGCCGGATCTCGACGGTGTGATCGGCGTCGAGTCCGGCGATGGCGAGACTGGTGCCTGTCATACCGGCGTCGACGATCACGGCGCTCACGCCACGCGTGTCGGGAGCCGCGACGTCGCGCACTGCCGTTTCGACGACCGTCAGGTGCGCGAGCTCCGGCCGGGGCAGGATCGCAGCGACGCCGCGGTCCGCGACGTTCGCCACCAGCACCCCGCCGAGCGGCATCCCAGCCAGCCAGCGTGCGAACGCGTCGCGCACGGCCGTTTCGTCGACGAAGACATCCGGATGGTCCCACTCGATGCTCGTCAGGACGGCGATCGCTGGCCGATAGACATCGAAGTTGCCCGCGTATTCGTCCGCTTCGACGACGAACGCGGCACCATGCCCGAGCCGTGCCGTCGCGGGCGTTCCGCCCGTAAGCGCCGCCGGCAGGAGCGCGCCGACGAACCCCGACGGATCGCGGTCCGCCTCCGCCAGGACGTGCACGAGCCATCCAGCCGTCGTGCTCTTCCCGTGCGTTCCGGCGATAGCCACCAGCGTCCGCCCGACGGCGGCGTCCGCGATGACCTGCTGCCAGGGCTCGACTGGGATGCCGAGATCGCGGGCGGTCCGAAGCTCCGGATGATCCGGATCGATCGCCGTCAGTGCCTTCGTGACCGCGAGGCGGTCCGGCCTCGGCTCATCCGTGACGTGCGACGCGTCATGTCCGGTGGCGAGCGGGATCCCCGAGGCGTCGAGCGCGCTCGTGTATGGAGACGCTCCTCCGGCATCGCACCCGGACACGACGGCCCCCGCGGCTGCGGCATGGAGCGCGGCCGCACTGGCACCGGCGCCGCCCGCCCCGACGACATGGATCCGTTCGCCTGCACGGATCGGCCGAGCATCGCGAGCCGGGGAAAGACCCGCCCCGATGGCTGCCGCGTCCCGCGTCACTCTGCCGGTCGAGCGAGCCGTTCGAGCAGCAGCTCCAGAGCGGCGGCTGCGCTCAAGCGCTTGTTACCAGCCCGGTCGCTGTCCCACACGAAGCGGCGCACATCATCGCCACCGCGGTCTGCGACTGCGACGTACGTCAGCCCGACGGGCTTCGACGGCGTGCCTCCGTCCGGTCCCGCCACCCCACTCACGGCAACGGCAACGTCCACGCCGAGCCGGCCGCGCGCGCCCTCGGCCATCGCCTTGGCGACCTGCGCCGAAACGGCGCCATGCGCTTCGAGGACCGCCACGGGAACGTCGGCCAGCCCGGTCTTGATCTCATTCGCGTACGTGACGAGGGCTCCGAAGAAGTACTCGCTCGATCCTGGGATCTCCGTGATGAGATGGGCGACGAGCCCACCCGTGCACGACTCGGCCGTACCCACGCTTGTCCCGCTCGAGCGGCAGGCCTCGCCGACACGGCGCGACAACGCGAGTAGCTCCTCGTCGCTCGGCGGCTCCACGATCCGTGCCGCCCCTACCGGCGCTGCGTCATGACCGGTTCGTCGGGCGGCGCGAACAGCCATGTCTCAGGCGTGCCGCTCCTGCCGAGGGCCCCGAGCGACACGCCGTTGAGCGTGAACTTGGTCACGCCGGATGACCCGGTCCGGACCTCGATCGACTGCTTGCCCGTGAACGTCAGCGTCTTGCCGTCGCCGAGCACCTTGCCCGCCGCACCTGTCTTCGGGTCGAGCTTGCCGTCCACCCACACCTTGAGCCAGGCACGCCCGCCATCGATCGAGACGACGAGGTTGACGCCCTTGAACGCGACGGTCACGGCACGCGTCAGGGATGTGGTCTTGCCCTCTGGGCTTGAGGCGGTCGTCGTGATCTTCCACTTGCCGGTCGTCAGCTCGAGTGGCGCGTTGAACGAGCCGTCCTCGTCGACCTTCACGGTCACCGGCGCCGGCTTGGCTGGCGGCGGCGGTGTCGGACCCTTGCCGCCGGTCGCCGCAGGCCCCGTGTACTCGGCCGTCACGACGACCGTTCCGGCGTTCGTCGTGCGTCCCTGGATCGGGATCGCGCCGTTCTCGAACGTCGCACCGTCCGCCGGCTGATCGACGGTCAGCGTCGGCGCCTCGATGACGCGGAATGGCACGGTGATCACACGCTCGACCGGCGCTTCCGCCTGTTTCCCGGTCTCGGGATCGGTCGCGGTGATCCGGAAGTGGTTCTCGCCACGTCGCAGGTCGACCTTGAGCTCCCATTGCCCGTCCAGGTCGGCGTTGGTCCGCGCCTCGACATCGGCGGTCTTCACCGTCACCGAACCGCGCGGGATCGTGGTGCCTTCGAGGAGATACGACGTCGTGTCCTCTTCGACGTCCAGGACTGCCACGGCCGGATTGGTCACCGCGATCGTCGGCGGGTTCGAGAAGCGGAGCAGCTGGAACCCGAGCCAGACCATGAATCCGATGACGAGCGCGACGAGGAGCGCGAAGACGATCAGGCTCGGGGAAAAGGTCAACCCGCGACGCGGTGCCGCGATGGGTCGCGGCACGGCGATCACGGCCTGTGGTTCCTGGGGCGCGCCGCGTTCGCGGCGCCACTGGAGGAGCACCTCGTCCGGGTCCAGGCCGAGATACAGCGCGTAGTTGCGCAGGAAGCCCTTGGTGTAGACGGCACCCGGCAGCTCGCGGTAGTCGCCGCGCTCCAGGGCAGCGAGGTATCGCGCCCGGATCTTCGTGTCCCGCTCCGCCCGGTAGAGATCGACGCCCTTGCGTTCGCGCGCCGCCAGGAGGCGTTCGGGAAGGCCGGGGGCGACATCGCTGGCCGGCGCGCGCGTATCACGCTCCACCCCAGCCGCGCGCCGGACCTGATCCCTCGTCGTCACTAGGCAGTCCCGTCCTGCTCGTGCTGCTCGGGTCGGTGCCGGCCACCAGGCGCCGCGCCGCCCGAGCGACCGTTGCGTGACAGGATACCGCAGCCCCTCGGGCGACCGGACAGGGGCACTTTCGGATCGCCTCGACCCCCGGACTCAGCCTGTCGGGCGTCGTCCCCCGGAGTCAGTCACCCCCGGAGTCAGTCACCCCCGTAGTCAGTCACCCGGATCGTCGATATCGTCCTGGGTTCGGAACCAGTTCTCCGGTCCGTAGATCTGGCGCGGTGTGGCCGGATTGCGCGGATCCTGCGGCCCGATGATCCCGTAGCGCTCGAGCTCGTCCATCACCCGGCTCGCACGGGCGAAGCCGAGCTTGAGTTTCGTCTGGAGCATCGACGTGCTGGCGCGCTGGCTGCTCGTGACGAGTTCGGCGGCCGGGATCGTCATCTCGTCGACGCCGAGCTTGCGCAGCCAGCTGAATTGGCCGCCATCGCCGCCGCCCCCGCCGTCCTCGGGGTCGGCGAAGGCGAGGATGCCCTCGTCGTAGTAGGTCCGACCCTCGGTCTGGTCGAGCCAGTGCTTGGTGACCGCGGTCACCTCCCGGTCGCTGACGAACACGCCCTGCATGCGGACCGGGCGCGGCAGGTCGACCGGTTGGTAGAGCATGTCGCCGCGGCCGATGAGGTCCTCGGCGCCCGGCGCATCAAGCACCGTCCTGGAGTCGACCATCGACGCCATCGCGAACGCGATCCGTGACGGGACGTTGGCCTTGATGAGGCCCGTCACGACGTTCACCGACGGGCGTTGCGTCGCGAGCACGAGGTGGATGCCGACGGCGCGTGCCTTCTGGGCGATCTTGACGACCGGGTCCTCGACCTTCCGCCCCTCACGCATGATCAGGTCGGCGAGCTCGTCGATGATGAGCACGATGTAGGGCATCCGCTCGGCGGTCTGGTCGCCGTCGCCGCTGCCGTTGTCGGCGGCCTCCGGCCGGTCGTTGAACCCCGCGATGTTGCGCACACCGTGGGCGGCCAGCAGCTTGTAGCGCTCCTCCATCTCGCGGACCGCCCAGTTGAGCACGGCCTTGGCCTCGCCGGGCTCGACGATCACGTGCTGGAGCAGATGCGGTAGCCCGTTATAGGGGGCGAGCTCGACCCGCTTTAGGTCGACCAGGATGAGCCGCACCTCGTCGGGCCTGGCGCGCATCAGCAGGCTGGTGATGAGGGCGTTGACGCAGACGCTCTTGCCAGAGCCCGTGGCGCCTGCCACCAGCAGGTGGGGCATCTTGGCGAGATCGACCGCGTACGCCTTGCCTGACACGTCGCGTCCCAAGGCGAACGTCAGCGGGCTCGTGGCGCCGAGCATCCCGCTCTCGTCGATGAGCGGCTTGAAGCCGACCACCTCGCTGACCGAGTTCGGGATCTCGATACCGACCACGTCCTTGCCCGGGATCGGCGCCTCGATACGGATCGAGCGGGCCGCCAGCGCCATCGCCAGGTCGTCGGCCAGCGCCTCGATGCGCGACACCTTGACGTGGTGTTCCGGGCGGACCTCGTACTGGGTCACGACCGGCCCCGAATTGACCGCCACGACCTTGGCCGGGATCGAGAAGCTCAGGAGCTTCTCCTCGATGCGCCGCTTGTTCGACTCGTGGTCCACCCCGGCGCCGACGCGCCCGGCGGCGCGTGGCTCGAGCAACTCGACCGACGGCAGCGTCCAGGCGATCGCATTGAGCGACTCGAGCGCGGTCGGGACGTCGGTCGCGACGGCCGTGGCCACCCGACTGGTCCCCGTGCCGACGCCGTTCCCGTTGCCGTTGTCGCGGCTCAGTCGAGCCGGGACGCCGCCGGAACCGCCGTCCAGCGGACCGGTCCACACCGTCTGGCTGACCGGCGACTGGTTGGACAGCGGCGCGGGCTCGTCGAGGATGCTGCGGGCCGCGGCCATCTCGTCGGGCGTCGCCATCGGTACCGCGACCGGTGGTTTGGTGGCGGCCGCTGCTGCAGCCTTCGAGGTACGGGCGGCGGGTGCCTGTGCAGGCTTCTGGGGTCGTGCCTCGTTCGCCCGCCGCATCGAATCGGCGATCGTCGACCCCACCCACCGAGCGGCGCTCGCGAATGGGGCGAACAGCTCTCGAAGCTGGAGGTTGAACGCGAGCATCAGCCCGAGACCCGCGATCGCGGCAAGCAGCACGAACGTGCCCGGGCCGGTCAGCAGCGGCTGCAGCGTCCCCGCGAGGAACCGGCCGATCCTGCCGCCTCCCCGTTCCGTGTCGAAGAGCTCGACCTTGAGCACTTCGAACGCGCCGAGCGCTGCGATGTACGCGATCGCAAGACCGGCGATCGTCATGCCCCAGCCCGACCCGGGAGCTCGTCCCGGGCCGCCCGCGACGTACCACCCGCCGCCGAGCAGCAGGAACGGGAGCAGCCAGCGCCCGGTCTCGAACCATGGCGCGATCGAGTCGCGCCACCAGTCCGTGAGCGCGCCCTGCCCTGGCAGGATCAGCGCGATGAGCGTGATCGCCCCGAGCGCCATCATCGCGGTGCCGACGATCGAGCGGACGACCTCCGGCGTGAAGATGCGGGCGACGTCGCGCCGGAACCGCGCAGTCGTGGACCGACCCCGAGGCGCCCGACCGCCGGGCCGAGGACTCGGTCGACGTGCCTTGGCCACGATCAGACCTCGACCACGACGGGGAAGACGAGCGGGCGCCGCTTGGTCTGCTCGTACAGGAAGCTCGAGACGGCGTCCTTGATCTGAGTCTTCAGGAGGCCGATCTCGCTGATGTGGTCGCCTGGCGTGTCGATCGCGCTGATGACGCGGTCAACGGCTTCGTCGAGCCGTGGATCCTGTTCGTTCATATGGACGAAGCCGCGCGTCACGATCTCGGGACGCCCGACGACCGACCCGGTCTGCTTGTCGACCGTGACGACGATCATGAAGATGCCGTCATTCGCGAGCGAGCGGCGGTCACGCAGCACGACCTCGCCGACGTCCCCGACCGACAGGCCGTCGACGAACACGTAGCCGGCGGTCACCGGACTGCCGCGCCGTGCCGATCCATCGGCGAACAACTCGATGGGCGTGCCGTTCTCGATGATGAACACGTTGGCCGGATCGACGCCGGTCTCGATCGCCAGACGACCGTGCTGGACCTGCATCCGGAATTCGCCATGGATCGGGATGAAATGCTTCGGCTTGGTGAGGCCGAGCATGAGCTTGAGCTCTTCCTGGCTCGCGTGGCCCGAGACATGCGCGCGCTTGATCGTGTGGTAGTAGACGTTCGCGCCGGCCTTGAACAGGTTGTCGATCGTCCGCGAGACGTATTCCTCGTTGCCCGGGATCGGGCTGGCGCTGACGATGACCGTGTCGCCGGGCTGGATCTCGACGAATCGATGGTCCCGGTTGGCCATCCGGGCGAGGCCGGCCATCGGCTCGCCCTGGGCCCCGGTCGTGGCGATGACGAGCTTGCCGTCCTCGTAGTCCTTGATGCGGTCCTTCGAGATGATGCGCGACGGCTCGTAGGTGAGATAGCCGAGCTCGGTCGCGATGCGGAAGTTCTGCTCCATCGACCGACCGATGACCGAGACGTCTCGGCTCATATCAGCGGCGGCATCGAGCACCTGCTGGATGCGCGCGATGTTGCTCGCGAACGTCGCGACGATCACGCGGCCCTCGAGCGGCTCCATGATCTCGCGGAACGCCTCGCCGACGGTCCGTTCGGAAGGCGTGTAACCGGGGTTCTCGGCCCGGGTCGAGTCGGACAGGAGACACGCGACCCCTTCCGCACCGAGCCTGGCGAGGATCGCGAAGTCGGAGAGCTTGCCGTCGACCGGTGTGTGGTCGAACTTGAAATCGCCCGTGTGGACGACCGTCCCGGCTGGCGTCTTGAGCGCGATGCCCATCGCGTCGGGGATCGAGTGGCCGACACGGAACGGGATGACGTGGAACGGGCCGATATCGAGCTCGTCGCCAGGGTCGAGCGCGTGCATCGGGTTGTCGTGGAGCTTGTGCTCCTTGACCTTGACGCTGAGCAGTCCGCGCGCGAGCGTGCTCGCGTAGATCGGCACGCCCGGGAACTCGGGCAGGACGTACGGCAATGCGCCGACGTGATCCTCATGCGCGTGGGTGATGAGGAACGCGCGCACCTTGTCGCGGCGCTCCTTGAGATAGGTGACATCGGGGATGACGAGGTCGATGCCGAACATCTCCTCGTCCGGGAACATCAGTCCGCAGTCGATGACGACGATGTCATCGCCGTACTCGAACACGTACATGTTCTTGCCGATCTCCCCCACCCCGCCGAGCGGGATGATGCGGAGCGGCGTGTCCGGGCTGTCGATCATGGGTACCTGTTGCTGTTGGTTCAGAAGAATGTGAGTTGGTCGGTCGGATCCGTGTCCGCGTCGACGATGACCGGGCCGACCGGGGATGTCGCGGCCGTGGCTGCAGTAGCCGCCAAGGCAGCTTCGCGTCGGGCGAGGCGCGCCTCGCGGCGCCGTTCGCGGGCGTCCACGAGCACCGTCGGGATCAGGGCGACGTCTTCGTAACTCTCCCGCTCGACGGCCGGCGACCGGAGCGCCGCAGCAGGGTGGTACATCGCGAACACGGTCGCGTCGCGGGCGCCGCTGGCTGGATCGACGGGGCCCGTCGTGCCGTGCGCCTGCGAGATCCGCGCTCCGGGCATGAACCGGCCCATCGAATGGCGGCCTAGGGTCACGATCACCGCTGGATCGAGCGCCTCGAGCTGACGATGCAGATAGGGCGCGCACGCCGCGACCTCATCGGGCTCCGGATCACGATTTCCGGGCGGCCGGCACTTGACGATGTTGGTGATGAAGACGTCGTCCCGCGTCCAGCCGATATGCCCGAGCAGGTTGACGAGGAGGCCACCCGCACGGCCTACGAACGGCCGACCCTCGAGATCCTCGTTCTGGCCCGGGCCCTCGCCGATCAACACGACCTCGGTCGCGGGGTCGCCTTCGCCGGGGACAGCCTTCGTCCGGGTCTCATGGAGCCGGCAGCGGGTGCAGTCGCGGACCTCGGCCGCGATCGCCTCGAGCGCCGCTCGGCGCTCGGCGTCGGTCACGCGGGAGATCCGGCCGCGTCCCGTGTCGCGGCGGCTCTGACCCACCCGCGTTCGACGAGGATCTCCGCGAGCTCGACGGCGTTGGTCGCGGCGCCTTTGCGCAGGTTGTCGCTTACGACCCAGAACGCGAGACCTCGGCCACCGTCGATCGACGGGTCCTGCCGCACCCGCCCGACGAACACCTCGTCGCTCCCCGCGGCGGTCGTGGCCAGCGGATAGGTCGACGTCGATGGATCGTCCTGGACGACGACCCCCGGGACGGCGGCGAATAGGGTCCGCGCGCGCTCGGGCGTGATCGGATCGGTCGTCTCGACGTGGACGGCCTCGGAGTGCGCGACGAATACCGGGATCCGGACAGCGGTGCTTGAGATGCGCAAGTCCGGCAGATGGAGGATCTTCCGGCTCTCCGTGACAACCTTCCACTCCTCCTTCGTGTAGCCGTTGTCGAGGAAGACATCGACCTGCGGGAGGGCGTTGAACGCGACTTGATGCGGGTAGACGTTGGCTGTCAAGGGGCGCTCCTCGACGTACGCCTCGACCTGCTCCTGGAGTTCACGCGTCGCCTTGCCGCCGGTGCCGGAGACCGCCTGATACGTATCGACGACGACACGCTCCAGACCGACGCTATCGCGCAAGGCCATGAGCACGGGGACGAGCTGCATCGTCGAGCAGTTCGGGTTCGCGATGATCCCCTCGTGCCAGGCAAGGTCGTCGGGGTTCACCTGGCTCACGACCAGCGGGACCGATGGATCCATCCGCCACGCGCTCGAGTTGTCGATGACGGTCACGCCGCGCTTCGCGGCCTCCGGCGCGAGTGCGGTCGACGTGTCGCCGCCCGCGCTGAAGAGCGCGATGTCTACGCCATCGAACGCGTCGGGCGTCGCCTCGCGGACGGTGTGCACGGTGCCTGCGACATCGATCTCAGTGCCGGCGCTGCGGGCGCTCGCGAGGAGTCGAAGCTCCGTGTACGGGAAGGCCCGCTCGACGAGCGCACTCGTCATCGTCCGGCCGACGAGGCCGGTCGCGCCGACGACCGCGACGGTGAGGGGCTTGACGATCACGTTGGGCATGGCTCCGCTGTGGTCTTGATCAGGTCGGGCACGGCGGGAGTATAGCAGCGGGCTTTCGCCGGCCCGGTCGCCTTACGAGGGTGTCGACCGAGCCGTGACCAGCGCGAGCGCCCCGAGAGCGAGCCCGATCACGAGCGGGATCGCGCCCGCGAGCATGAGCAATGTGCCATCGTCACCGGCGGCGCCCGCGTTCGGGGTCCGGACGAGCAGCCGAGCAAGCATCGTTGCGCCGAACCCGGTGAGCACGCCCGAGGTCGCGGTGAGCCACGTCCGTGCGCCCATCCCGGGGATGATGAGCAGCACGAAGAAGACCCCGAAGATCCCGATGATGGCCGCGAGCAGCGCTGCCCCCGCACCCAGGCCAGCGGCGATCAGCCAGACCAGGGGACGGGTGGGCCGCGGAAAGGCACGCTGGCCTCGCGGGTCCTGCATCAGAGGAGCCTACCGTCGCCGCGGTGGCTTCCCGAGTCTGAAAGACGGCTCGATCTCTGCATCAGCCGCAACGCACTGCTGGCGTTCAGCCGGATCAGCGCACCTGACGCAGGCTTTCGCCAGCGTGACGACGGCAGCTGCCTGTGACGCAGGGACGAGCACTTCGCAGCCTCCACGTGCATCAGATGCAAGCACCGGTTGGTCGAGAGTGACGCAAGGGCGCGAGACCGCAGACATTGCCGCACCAGACGCCGCCTTTTGCACACTCATCGCTTTCCCGGCAGCGGATGTGTCATCGGATGACGCGCCGGGACCGCCCCAGCCCGGAGACCGGCCGCCTGCGTGCATCTGATGCAACCGGCACCGCCCGATTCGACATCAGACACAAACCCCGCCGCGCGCCGGCCGGCCCGACCCGCAGAAATGCGGTGACCCGGCATCAGATGCCGGGTCACGTGCTATCTCGAGCGAGTCAAGCCGGCGTAGCCGGCCCAGGACGGCCGGCGGTAGCCCGCCCTAGGGCGGCCGGTCACCGGCCACGAGGAACCTATTCGGCGCCGCTGCCGACGGTCTCCTTGGCGAGATGGCGCTGCATCGCGGCCTTGCGCGACAGGTTGACCCGGCCCTGCCGATCGATCTCGGTCACGACGACCATCACCTCATCGCCGACG
>JBKPMM010000195.1:0-9282 GCA_046732155.1 Chloroflexota bacterium
ATCGACGAGGCGGTGATCCGGACCTGCTGCTCCTTGCCCGTCGCTCGGTCCTTGGCCTTCACATCGAGGATGCCGTTCGCATCGATGTCGAACGTGACCTCGATCTGCGGCACGCCACGCGGGGCCGGCGGGATCCCGTCCAGGATGAACCGGCCGAGGGTCTTGTTGTCGGCCGCGAAGTCGCGCTCGCCTTGGAGGACGTGGATCTCGACCTGCGACTGATTGTCAGACGCCGTCGAGAACACCTGCGACTTCGACGTCGGAATGGTCGTGTTCCGGTCGATCAGCTTCGTCATGACGCCACCGAGCGTCTCGATGCCGAGCGACAGCGGCGTGACGTCGAGCAGCAGGACGTCCTTGACGTCACCCGCCAGAACGCCGGCCTGGATCGCAGCACCGATGGCCACGACCTCGTCCGGGTTGACGCCCTTGTGCGGCTCCTTGCCGTCGAACATCTTCTTGACCGCCTCGACGACGGCGGGCATGCGGGTCATGCCACCGACGAGGATCACCTCATCGATGTCGCCCGGCTTCAGCCCGGCGTCCTTCAGCGCGGCCTTGACCGGCCCTTCGGTCTTCGACACGAGGTCGGCCACGAGATCTTCGAGCTTGGCCCGGGACAACGAGACGACGAGGTGCTTGGGACCCGAGGCGTCGGCGGTGATGTACGGCAGGTTGATCTCGGTCGTCGAGGTCGAGGACAGCTCGATCTTCGCCTTCTCGGCGGCCTCCTTGAGGCGCTGGAGAGCTTGCTGATCCTTCGACAGGTCGATGCCCTGATCCTTCTTGAACTCCGCCAGCAGCCAGTCGATCACGCGCTGGTCGAAGTCGTCGCCGCCGAGGTGCGTGTCGCCGTTGGTCGCCTTGACCTCGAAGACACCCTCACCGAGCTCGAGGATCGAGATGTCGAACGTGCCACCGCCCAGGTCGTAGACCGCGATCTTCTCGTCGCCCTTCTTGTCGAGACCGTAGGCGAGGGCCGACGCCGTCGGCTCGTTGATGATCCGCTTGACGTCGAGTCCGGCGATCCGCCCGGCGTCCTTCGTCGCCTGGCGCTGCGTGTCGTCGAAGTAGGCGGGGACCGTGATGACCGCCTCGGTCACCTTCTCGCCGAGGTACGCCTCAGCGTCGGTCTTGAGCTTCTGGAGGATCATCGCGCTGATCTCCGGCGGCGAGTACGTCTTGCCGTCGGCGAGCTTCACGGTGATGCCGTCCGAATTCGGGTCCTTCTCGACCTTGTACGGCACGAGCTCGCGCGACCGCTTGACCTCGGGGTCGTCCCAGCGGCGGCCCATGAACCGCTTGATCGAATAGACGGTGTTGGCCGGGTTCGTGACGGCCTGGCGCTTCGCGAGCTGCCCGACCAATCGCTCGCCCGTCTTGGTGAACGCGACGACGCTCGGGACGGTCCGCCCGCCCTCCGCGGATGCGATGACGGTCGGCTCGCCGCCCTCCATGACGGCGACGACGGAGTTCGTCGTGCCGAGGTCGATGCCGATGATCTTGGCCATGGTCTGTGTCTGCTCCTCGTCGGGTAGGTTTCGGTTCTTCGTTCTTCTTCTGATCGGGGTCCTAGTTCGGCCGGTCCGTGTCGGCCGAGGCGCCGTCACCGCCTCCCGCGACGGCGACGAGCGCGGGTCGCAGGACGCGATCGCGGAGTCGATACCCGCGGCGGACCTGCTCGACGATCTCGCCTTCGGGGCGGCCCGTACCGGGCACGTTGGCGATGGCGTCATGTTCACGCGGGTCGAACGTCGTTCCGGGATCGGCCGGGATCGTGCTCACGCCCTCGCTTTCGAGGAGCGCCCGGAGCTTGCGGTCGATCGCCGCAACGCCCTCGAACCACGCATCCTCGGCGATCGAATCGGGTCGTGCGTCGATGGCGCGGTCGAAGTCGTCGGCGACGGCCAGCACCTTGCGGATGAGGTCCTCACCGGCCAGACCGAGGTCGCGCTCGCGTTCCTCGGCCGTTCGGCGCTTGAAGTTCAGGAACTCGGCGCGTTCGCGCTGGAGCGCGGCGAGGTATTCGTCAGCCTGCCGCTTCGATTCATCGAGCTCGCCACGGAGCTCCTCGATGTCGGCGAGCAGTTTCGCCGGCCGGATGTCGAGATCATCCGCGCGCTCTTCGGCGCGCGTGCGGTGCGCCCTTTGGGGCGCCGGGCGGGATTCAGGCATACAGATGGTCCACCAGTTCGTCCATGAGACCGGACACGAACGAGACCGTGCCGATCGCGTTGGGATAGCTCATCCGGGTCGGGCCGAGTACGCCGACGACACCGATCGCGCGGCCCGGTCGTCCGTACGGCGCGAGGATGAGCGTCACGTCGTGCATCTCCTCGCGCGGGTTCTCGGCACCGATGACGATGCGGATACGACCGGAGCCGGCCACGCTACCGACGAGCTCACCGAGGTAGGCCCGGTTCTCGAGCGCGCTGAAGACCTGCCGCAGCTTGTCGCTCTGTGCGAACTCCGGGGCCTCCATGACGTTCAACAGCCCATCCGAGAAGACCTCTTCGACCGCGGCCGCGTCGTAGTCGCGCAGGATGCGGACGATGCGCTCGCCGACGCGCCCCGCGATCCGCTGGGTCCGCTCCGCATCATCGAGCTTAGCGAGGACCTGTTCGGCGGAGGTCGCTGTGCGATCGAGCAACCGCTCGTTGAGGAGACCGGCGACGGCGTTCAGGGTGCTCTGGTCGACCGCCTCGGGCTCGTCCACGGTGATCGCCGCCTGCTTGATGGCGCCCTCACGCAGCACGAGGATCAGGCTCGCCATCCGCTCGTTCACCGCCACGAGATCGATGCGGCGGATGTGGGCCGCGTTCGGCTTGGCCGGCGTCGCGATCCCGGCCGCACGGGTCAGCCCGGCGAGCGTGGTCGCCGCGAGGCGGAACCAATGCTCGCTCGCGAACTCGACCTGGCCGAACTGGTGCCGGATCATCAGCTGCTCGACGGCAGGAAGCGGGACCGCATCGGCGATCGACTCGACGAAGAAGCGGTAGCCCGCGTCCGTCGGGACGCGCCCAGCGCTCGTGTGTGGATGTGTCAGCAGACCGGCCGCCTCGAGCTCGGCGAGGATGTTGCGCACGGTCGCGCTCGACACGCCAAGGCCGTACCGGTCGACGAGCGCCTGGCTCGCGACCGGCTGTGCCGTCGAGACATATTCCTCGATGACGGCCCGAAGGATCGCCTGCGAGCGGAGGTCCAGCGGGCCGAGTGGGCTGCGGACGCGTCGCGCCAAACTCGTTCTCCGTGGCGTTAGCACTCTATGGGTCAGAGTGCTAACAGATGTGCTGGCATCGTAGCAGCGCGCCGCGGCGAGTGTCAACGCAGACGCTTGCGCTGCTCGTCTCGAGCGTCGACGACCTCGAGCGGGTCATTCCCGTCCTCCAGGCACTCGGCCGCGTTCATGCTGGTTACGGCGTGCGGCAGCGGCACTACGACACGGTCGAAGCCGCGCTCCTGTGGGCGCTCGATCGCGGGCTCGGCGACGCTTTCGATGACGAGACCGCTGACGCATGGGCGACCGTATACAGCGCGGTCGCCTCGGTGATGATCGGGGCCGCCGCCAACGCCGTGGACGAGAGCGCCGCCTGAGGGAGGCCGACGGGCAGCGCCGGTGCGACGGACCGCGGCGCCGGTGCCACGGACGCGGCGTCAGACGAGGCGCGAGAACAGTTCGTTCGATAGCAGTCGACCGCGGGTCGTGAGGACGACGCGGTCGTCGTCGGTCACCGTAAGCAGTTCCGCGGCAAGCGCCCACCCGAAGACGTCGGCGAGCGGCGGTTCGTGGGCAGCGACGAGCGGGATACCCGTGTCGAGCCTGAGACCGAGGATCAGCGCCTCGATCGCGGCGGACGAGTCGTCGAGGCGCTCCGCGCCGCCGGGCGGCAGGCTCGGCGGCATCGCGGCGAGCGCAGCAACATAGGCATCGAGCCGCGCCGCCGTCCAGCGCCGGTCGCGGCCGTCGAACGCGTGCGCCCCCGGACCCAGCGATTCGTGCGGGCGCCGCTCCCAATAGGCGAGGTTGTGTCGGCTCTCGTGCCCTGGCTGCGCCCAGTTCGAGATCTCGTAGCCGCGGTAGCCGGCCTCCTCGAGTGCGACCACGGCGTGGTGGTACTGGCCCGCCGCACGGTCCTCGTCCTGCCCTGGCCGGACGGCGTCGCGCCATCGGCGGGCGCCCTTCGTCGTGACGAGGTGGTCGCCCTCGGGACCCGTCAGGCCCTCCGCCACCGGGTCGTCGAGCGAGAGCGCGTACAGGGATAGGTGGTCCGGGGCGATCTCTAGCGCGGTATCGAGCGTCCGCATCCAGGTCGCCACGTCGGTATCGGGGATGTCGTACAGCAGGTCGATGTTGATCGAAGGGATGCCGGCCTCGCGGGCGGCGTGGACCGCATCGACGACGTGCCGCGCTCTATGGCGCCGTCCGAGCTTGCGCAGCTCGGTCTCATCGAACGACTGGGCACCGAACGAGATACGGGTGATCCCCGCCTCGCGTAGGGCGACCGGGTCGCCACGCTCATCGGGTCCGGGATTCGCCTCGAGGGTGATCTCGGCGTCGTCCGTGACGCCGAAGCGAATGCGGACGCGGTCAAGCAGCCGCGCGATCTCCTCGGCCGGGAGGAGCGACGGCGTCCCGCCGCCGAGGTAGACGGACTCGAGCTGTGGGCGGCGCCGACTGCCCGGCCCCCCGAAGGTCGCGTCGAGCGCGTCGGCGCGCAGCTCGAGCTCGATGAGCAGCGCGTCCAGGAACTGGCCGATCCGGTTGCGCGGGCCTCGCGCCGCAGACCCGGCGATGACCACGAAATCGCAGTACGGACACAACGAGACACAGAACGGGAAATGGATATAGAGCGCGACCGGCGGTCCCACGGCCGAGGATCGCTCAGCCGGCGTGGAGGTCCGGCTCATCAGTCCTGTTGCGCGGACTCCCGTGACCCGATGACGCGCCAACCGTCCGGCGGTCGACGGCGGCGGTCGATCTCCTCGACCTCGCGGCCCTTCGGTAACGTCTGGCCGGTGTGGCCGGTCGCCAGGAACACAGCAAAGCGCGTCGCGGCGTGGCCGAGGAAGGCTGCGGCGATGCCGCCTGTGACGGCTGTGAGCCAGCCGGCGATGAGACCGATCGCGAGGGTCAGTACCAGCAGGTAGCGGTCGCGCCCCGGCGCCCCGAGTCGCGTCGTCAGGGCGTACAGCAGGGTCTGCATGATGTTCGCGAGGTTCGCGTCGAGGCCGACGGCCAGGAGCGAGCCGAAGATCGCGCCGCGGAACGTGGCCTCGTCGATGAACGCGGTCGCGGTCGAGTTCAGCAGCGCGCCCGGATACGAGCGGATGTCGGGGAAGCGGATGCGCTGATAGCGCAGCGTCGCGAACGCGAGCGCCTGGGCGACGCCGAGCGCCGCGAAGATCAGCCCGCCCGTGACGGCGCCGAGACGGTCGCCCGTCCCGAGATAGAGATCACCCTGCGGCGACGGATGGATGTAGGCGATCGCGATGACGAGCCCGCTCCCGAGGCCGTACCACGCGAGCCGGCGCCGGACCCGTGGCCGCTCCCCGTCCCGTGTCGATTCGTAGTACTCCGCGGTGCCGAAGCGCTCCGCATCGAGGCGGAGCAGCACGAGCAACAGCGTCAGCCCGATGACGATCAGTCCGCGGGAGATGTCGAAGATCTCCTCCACGTACCCCTACGCCTCGTCCATGCGCAGCATCGCGAGGAATGCCTCCTGCGGGATCTCGACCGACCCGACCCGCTTCATCCGCTGCTTACCCTCTTTCTGCTTCTCGAGCAGCTTTCGCTTGCGGGTGATGTCGCCACCGTAACACTTGGCAAGGACGTTCTTGCGCATCGCGCGGACGGTTTCACGCGCGATCACGTTGCTTCCGATCGCCGCCTGGATCGGGACTTCGAACATCTGGCGAGGGATCAGCTGCTTGAGGCGTTCCGCGAGAGCGCGTCCCGTGGACTGCGCTCGATCGCGGTGGACGATGATGCTGAGCGCGTCGACCGGCTCGCCATTGACGAGGATGTCGACCTTGGCGAGGTTCGCCTCTCGGTAGCCGAGCTCCTCGTAGTCCATCGACGCGTAACCCTGGCTCCGGCTCTTGAGTTGATCGAAGTAGTCGACGATCAGCTCCGCGAGCGGCATCTCGAAGTGGAGGACGACGCGGGTCGGGTCGAGGTACTCCATATCGACGAACGTGCCGCGGCGATTCGTCGAGAGCTCCATCAACGCCCCGATGTACTGGCTCGGGCTGACGACACTGAGCTTGACCCACGGCTCCTCGATCGACTCGATGTCGGACGGGTTCGGCAGGAGAGCGGGGTTATCGACGACGACCGTGCCGAGATCGTGCTGGAGACGGACGTGGTACTCGACGGACGGCGCGGACGCGATCAGGTCGAGGTCGAATTCGCGCTCGAGACGCTCCTGCACGATCTCCATGTGGAGGAGACCGAGGAACCCGCAGCGGAACCCGAACCCGAGGGCGACGGAGCTCTCGGGCTCGAAGGTGAAGCTCGCGTCGTTGAGGTGGAGCTTGTCGAGCGCGTCGCGCAGCAGCGGATAGTCCTCACCGCTGACGGGGTAGATGCCCGCGAACACGAGGCTCTTGGCTGGCTGGTAGCCCGGTAGTGGCTGTGCCGCGGGGCGCGCCTGGGTCGTGACGGTGTCGCCGACCTGTGCCTCGCGAACATTCTTGAGCCCGGTCGCGACGTAGCCGACCTCGCCCGCCGAGAGCTGCTTCACCGGGACGAGCTGCGGGCGGAACACGCCGAGCTCGAGCGGTTCAGGGGTCGCGCCACTGCCCATCAGCCGGATCGGCTCGTTCGCCTTGAGCGTGCCCTGCTCGAGTCGCACGTAGACGATCACGCCCTTGTACGCGTCGTAGTGGCTATCGAAGATCAGCCCCTGGACCGGCGCGCTCGGGTCGCCCTTCGGCGCCGGGATCCGCTCCACGATCGCCTCGAGGATGTCCGGAACCCCCGTCCCGTCCTTCGCGCTCGCGAGGATCACCTCCTCGCGCGGGATGGCGAGGACGTTCTCGAGCTCTTCGATGATCGTGTCAGGGTCGGCCGAGGGCAGGTCGATCTTGTTGAGGACCGGGATCAACGTGAGGTTCTCGCGGAGGGCGAGGTGCACGTTGGCGAGGGTCTGCGCCTCGATGCCCTGCGTCGCGTCCACGACGAGGATCGCGCCTTCGCAGGCCTGGAGGCTGTGGCTGACCTCGTACGAGAAGTCGACGTGCCCCGGCGTATCGATCAGGTTGAGCCCATAGGTGAGCCCATCGTTGGCGGTGTACTCCAGACGGACGGCACGCGCCTTGATCGTGATGCCCTTCTCGCGCTCCAGGTCCATCGAATCGAGGACCTGGCTCGTCATCTGGCGCCGGTCGATCGTATGCGTCAGCTCGAGCAGTCGATCGGCGAGCGTCGATTTGCCGTGATCGATGTGGGCGATGATCGAGAAGTTGCGCAGGCGCTCCTGGGGGATGTTCACGGGGCGGCAGAGTCCGACGGCGTCCAGCGTGGTTCCGGCCCAAGCGCCGTCGTCCCGTAGCGGCGGGCGAGATCCGGGTGATCGGGGGCGTCGGGCACGTCGGCGGGCGGATGGATGAGCTCGGTGGCGTCGACGCCCATCGCGGCGAACAGCCCTTCAAGGCCTGCCGGGGCAGTGATCACCAACACGTGGAGGTCGTCGCTGTCGGCGCTGAATGCGTGTGCGACACCGTGCGGACCGTGCACGAAGTCGCCCGGGCCGGCTTCGATCATGTCATCGCCGATGAACCATCGGCCCCGACCGGCGATCACGAACCAGGACTGATCGTCGATCTCGTGGACGTGACGACCCGGCGCACGTCGATGTCGAGGAACGTGCTGCTCCATGATGAACACGCGTCCCGATGACTGCTCCGCCGTGAGTTTCATGATCATCAGGTCCCCGAAGGCCCAGAGGCGCCGGCCCTCCCCGGGGCCCAGACGGAACGCCCGGGCGTTCAGGTCAGTCACCTCGGCCCGCCGATCCGTTGGTGCCTGGACCGCATGTCTTGGCCATGAGTGCGAGCGAACATCCAAGTACGCGCTCCCATCGCATCGAGCCATGGGACCGATCAGAGGACATGGACGTCGTAGAGCGAGAGGCCGATGCCGCCTTCGACTGGCTCGAACTCGAATAGCGCGGTGAGGTCGCTCCATTCGCCGTCCAGCGGCAAGTCGACGTCGACCGATCCCGAGCGAGGATCCGTGGGGTGCCGGACGACCTCGGCAGTCGGGCGGAAGTCCCGCCGGTCGGCCGGCGTTAGAGCGGTCGCCGGCGAGGTGATCCTCCACGTCCGGCCGTCAGGCCTCGCATCCCACGAACCGTAGTTGCCGACGTACCGCACGAGGGATCCGACAGTCCAACGCTGCGACTCGTCGTACCGCTCGGGCACGTGCAGCATCTCGATCGCCCCTTCCACATCGCCGGCCGCGACCCGTTCCATCCATTCGCGGCACACAGCCAGGATCTCGGCATCCGTGGCGTCCACCGGAAGCACGGTCATCGGGTGTGTCTCGTCACGAGGCGGGAGTGTAGCCGGTGGTCGGTCCCTCCTCGGCTGTAGCCTGCACCGCGATGCCCCGTATCGAGCCGTCTCCGCGTCGGCTGCCGCTTTCCCACCGTCGATCGTTCGTCCAGCGCCACACGCGGCTCCGCGACGTTGACGGCGTGCCCGGCGTCCGGCTCCACCTGGCAGACGCAGTCGAGCCCGTGTGGCACGGGACGGAGGAGGCGCTCGGCCTGGATGGCGCACCGATCCCGTTCTGGGCCTTCGCCTGGGCGGGGGGCCTCGCGCTGTCTCGCTGGCTCCTCGATCACCCAGACGACGTCGCTCATCGGACCGTGCTCGACGTCGCCACGGGCAGCGGCCTGGTGGCGATCGTCGCGGCCAGGCTTGGCGCGACCGTGAGCGCGGTCGACATCGACCCGTTCGCCGAAGCTGCCGTCGACCTCAACGCGCGCGCGAACCACGTGCGCGTCAGCTATGCGACGCGCGACATCCTCGATGAACCACCGCCCGCGGTCGATGTCATCGTTGCCGCTGATACGTGGTACGAGGGCGCGCTCGCCGATCGCGTCCTGCCGTGGTTGCGCGCCGCGTCGGCCGTCGGCGTACGCGTCCTCGTGGGCGATCCCGGGCGGAAGTACCTCCCTCCGCCCGCGGAGTCCGGGCTCCGGGAGCTCGCGACGTATCCGGTCAGGACGACCACGACGCTCGAGGATCGGGACGTCGTAGAAGCCTCAGTGTTCG
>JBKPMM010000196.1:0-5596 GCA_046732155.1 Chloroflexota bacterium
CTGCGGCAGTCGCGACCGCCGGACGTTCTCCGCGGGGTCGCCCGTTCTCGCGCACGTACGCCAGCGTTCGCTCGCGCAGGTCGGCGGGTGGCGTCGTTCGGACGACGTCGCGCAACAGCGGCGCCGCACGGGACATCCGACGCAGCTCCTCTGCGCAGCGGTCGCAGCCGGCCAGGTGGCCCACGACGGCGGCTGCGGCCGGGGTATCACCGGCCATCAGTCGCTCGAGCCCACCCGGCTCTACGGCCGCGAGCTCGATCTCTTCAAGGACGTCGTCGTGGTCCATGCGTCTCCGTGTTCAGTGATCCGGTCCGGCCAGCTCGGCCGGTGCCATGTAGCGCGTGTATTCCGGTCCGACGCCACTCCCCAGCACCTCGCGGAGGTGACGGAGGGCGCGTCGCGTCCGGGTCTTGACGGTCCCGAGCGGCCAACCGAGCCGCTCGGCGATCTCGGCCTGCGACAGGTCCTCCGCGTACGCCATCACGATGACGACGCGTTCCGGTTCGGGCATACCTGCCAGTGCCGCCTGGAGGGCCGATCGAAGTTCACGTAGTGCCAGTTCCCTTTCTGGTGACGCCGGGGGTGCAGCCCCTGCCACCAGCATCCCGCCGGCGAGGACACGTTCGAGCGTGTCCTGGTCCGGTTCTTCGCCACCGCCCAGTGCGGTGCCGCTCGACGCCGCCGACGTCAAGGGGACGAGATTCGGGCGTCGTCCGGCGGCCCGCAATCGGTCGACCGTCCTGTTCCGCGCGATCGTGTGCAACCACGCGGCCAATGACCCGACCGACGGGTCGAACGTCTCCGCCCGGTCCCATAGCGCCAGGAATGTCTCCTGGACGACTTCTTCCGCCATCCCTCGATCCGACGTCAACCGGCTCGCCGATGCGAAGACCGCGTCGGCATGACGGTCGTAGAGCGCCGCCAGGGCATCGTGCGAACCCGCCGCGACCGCCCGGACAAGGGTCGCGTCGGAGCCCGAGCCCGGGTCGGCGCCCGTCAACGGATACGCCGGCGCCCTGTCGGCCGGTTTTCGACCGTTCGGCGCGGGCTTCGGGTCACCAGGTTCCGGCGGCATGACGGCCGGTCGCGTCCAGCGACCCCTGCGGCAGATGTGCTTCGAGACAGGTGACGCCTTCGGGCCCGACGATCGCGTCGTGGGCGGTGCCGGCGAGGAGATCGAGGCGGTCACCCTGACTGAGGTCGACCGGGCCGCCGTCGAGCCCGAACCGGATGCTGCCGGCCTCGACGACGATCACCTTGTCGTAGCCGTGGTCGTGCGCTCCGTAGCGATCGTGCGGGCCGTTCGACCACGTGCCGGGATCGAGGCCCTCGGCGGTGAGGCGTGCCCGCAGGCTGGCGTCGGACATGGCCGGGGCATCGTACCCGTCGTCGCCCGAACACACGTCCGACGGCGCAGAAGGGCTGGATCACCCACCGCTCGATCACCCACTGCTCGATCACCCACCGCTCGATCACCCACTGCTCGATCACCCACCGCTCGATCACCCACTGCTTGCATGGGATGAACGAACGGTCGACCGATCGACCGTGACTTCACGTTTGTCGGACGACCCGTGCACCGGGCGCACGACGCGTCGAACGAAAGGATCGTCCCGAGCGACGGATCGACGGTTCGTGCATCAGGTGCAAGTCGAGTCAGGCGTCGAGGCCGCCTCCCCGCGTCGCCTAGACTCGCTTCGATGCAGGAGCCAGTCCTCTACCTGTCCGCCGATGACGTCACCGCGGCGATGCCGCCGGTCGCCGAGCGGCTCGAGCTCGCCGAGCGGACGATGACCGCCCTGGTCGCCGACGCCGAGCTGCCGCCGAAGATCGCCGTCCACCCGCGACCGGCCGGCTCGTTCGCGCATGCGATGCCCGCTGCGCTCCGACCCACGGGAGCCGGCTCCGCGGACGCAGACGCCGGCGCCGACGGCTCGGGCGATCTTCTCGGGATCAAATGGGTGACCGGGTTCCCCGACAACCGCGCCAGTGGCCTGCCGGCCATCCATGCCATCGTCGTGCTGACCGACGCCAGGACGGGCGTGCCGCGCGCCATCCTCGATGGCGGTCCGATCACCGCGCAGCGGACGGCGGCCGTGTCGGGCGTCGCGATCGCACGGTTCGGGCCGACCGCCGCAGCGACAGCTGGCGCCGCAGACCACGCTCCGCGTGCCACCCTCATCGGTGCAGGCGTGCAGGGCGACAGTCATCTCGAGGTTCTCGGATACACGCTGCCGGGGGTCGCGCTCACGATCGTCGACCGCCATCCCGATCGGGCCGAGACACTCGCCGCGAAGGCACGTCAGACCGCTGGGATCGCGAGCGCGGAGGGCTTCCCGCCCGATCGCATGCGTGAAGCCACACGCGCCGCCGACGTCGTCGTGACTGCGGCGTCATTCACCGACCCGGCGAAGCGTCAGGTCATGGATACCGAGTGGCTCGGCCGGGACGCCCTCGTCGTCCCGGTCGATTACGCGACGATGCTCGCGGCCTCGGTCGCCCGCGACGCCGCCTTGTTCCTCGTTGACGATCGCGGCCAGTTCCAGGCGAACCGCGATGCGGGCCAGTTCGATGGCTACCCCGACCCGACGGCGACGATCGGCGAGGCGGTCCTCGACGGGACGATCCGGCCCGCCACCGGGCGCGTGGTCGTCACCCATCTCGGCGTCGGGCTCGCCGACGTCGTCTTCGCGGACGCGATCGTCCGCCGCGCGACGAGCGCAGGGCTCGGCACCGCCCTCCCCAGCTGATCGATGCGCCTCCGCTACGCGGTCCTCGCCGTCGTCGTCGTGCTCGCGGTCGTCGTCGGGCTGGGTGTCGGCGCCGTTGTCTGGATCACCGGTCGCGCTCTTCCCGAGACGTCCGGCACGCTCCACGTCAAAGGGCTTCGGGGGACGGCGTCGGTGCGGCGCGACGTGAATGGCATCGCCCAGATCGAAGCCCCGAACCCGCACGACCTGTTCATGGCCCAGGGCTACGTCCATGCCCAGGAGCGGATGTGGCAGATGGACGTCTGGCGGCACATCTCATCAGGACGGCTTGCCGAGCTGTTCGGCCCGGGTTCGGTCGACGATGACCGGTTCATCCGCACGCTCGGCTGGCGGCAGGCGGCGGAACGGGATCTGGCACTGCTCGCTCCCGACACCCGCGCCGTGCTCGACGCATATGCCGAGGGCGTCAACGCCTGGCTGGACACCCATCGCGACAAGCTCGGGCTCGCGTTCGTGGCGACCGGCGCGAACCCCGGACCCTGGACGGCGCTCGATACGCTCGCGTGGGGCAAGGTCCAGGCCTGGAACCTCGGGGGCAACATGACCTCCGAGTTGTTCCGCTACCTCGCGGACGCGCGGCTGGGCGACCCGGAACGGACGGATGCGCTGTTCCCGAAACGCGAAGGGGCACCGGTCATCGTCGCCGGCGACGGTAGCGGCGGGGAGCCACCGCTCGACGGAGAGCCTCCGCCCGACGGAGAGCCTCCGCCCGACGGAGAGCATCCGCCCGACGAGGAGGTCCCGGTCCCCGACGGTGCCACGCAGCCCTCCCTCACAGCCGACCAACGTGCCGCCTGGGCGGACCTAGGTCGGCGCGCCGATGATCCGGCGGCCCTCGCTGGACTCGACGTCTCGGACGGCGGCCTCGTCTCGGACCACGCCATCGGTTCGAACGACTGGGTCGTCGGCCCGGCGATGTCGACGACGGGCGGTGCGCTATTGGCGAATGACCCGCATCTCGGCATCTCGATGCCGTCGGTCTGGTACATCAACGGGCTTCACTGCGCGCCAGTGACGGGCGCCTGCCCGTACGATGTCGCCGGCGTCACGTTCCCGGGCGTGCCCGGGATCATCCTCGGCCACAACGGACGGATCGCGTGGGGCGCGACGAACGTCGACCCGGACGTCCAGGACCTCGTCGTCGAGACGCCCGACCCGAGTGACCCGAACCGCTACATGGGGCCAGGCGGAACGCCACGCGAGTTCGTCGAACGGACCGAGCACATCCTCGTGAAGGGCGGCGATCCGGTCGACATGACCGTTCGCGAGACAGTCCACGGACCGATCCTCAACGACGTCGAGCCGAGGCTCAAGGACGCGCCGCTGATGGCCCTCCGCTGGACGTCGACCTCGCCGGATGCCGGCCCTGACCGCACGGTCGAGTCGTTCTTGAAGCTATTGACCGCGACCGACTTCGCCAGCTTCAAGGCAGCGTTCGGCGGGTTCGTGGCGCCATCGCAGAACTTCGTGTACGCGGACGTCGACGGTCACATCGGGTACCAGATGCCCGGCGCGATCCCGATCCGATCGACTCCCGACGATCATGGCGCGCGGCCCGTCTCGGGAGCGGACGGCACCGGCGAGTGGACGGGGATGATCCCGTTCGACCAGCTTCCGTCGGCGCTCGATCCGCCCGACGGCTGGATCGTCAGCGCGAACAACGCCGTGACCGACGAGTCCTACGCGTACTTCATCGGGGACGAGTTCGACCCCGGCTATCGCGCCGAGCGGATCATCGATCTCATCAACGACTACGGTCAGGACGGGCTCAACCTCCCCGAGATGAGCGCGATCCAGACCGATACCGCGCCGCTTCGGGCGCGTGACATCGTCCTCGAGCTCGCGGATGCGAAGCCCGCGACCGCCGACGGGGCGATCCTCGCCGAGCGCGTCGCCGATTGGGACGGGGCGTGCCGCGTCGACAGTCGCGGGTGCGCGGCGTACATGGCGTGGGAGTACCGCGTGCTCCGAGCCCTGTTCGACGATGAGCTCGGGCCACTGGCACGCGACTACGTCGGCAGCGCACAGAGCTGGGTCGCTCTCGAGAACGCTATCGCCGATCCGACCTCACCGTGGTGGGACGACACGACGACGCCAGCGATCGAGACCGCCAGCCAGGTCATCCCGGAAGCGATGGACAGCGCCGGCGCGGAGCTCCGAGCCGCGTTCGGTGATCCGGATGCCTGGACCTGGGGGCGGCTGCACACCGCGACGTTCGAGGAGCCGACGCTCGGGTCGAGCGGGATCGGGCCGCTCGAGTGGTATTTCAATGCCGGACCGCTCGCAGTCGATGGCGCGGATGGCGCGATCGATCAGTCCTACTACCGACTTCGGCGCGGCTACCCCGATCCGGAGGATCCCGACTTCAAGCCGCTCGGCATGGACGGTCTCTTCACGGTCACCAACCTGCCGTCATATCGCCTGCTGATGGACATGTCCGATCTCGACGGCGGGCGGCTCGTGATCACGACCGGTCAGTCAGGCTTGCCGTTCGACCGCCACTACACCGACCAGATCGAGCCGTGGCGGGCGGGCTCCACCCTGCCCTTGCCGTTCACACCGGCGGCGGTCAAGGCCGCGACCGTGGCGACACTCACGCTCGAACCAGCGCAGTAGCCCGCGCTCCCCTCTGCGTGGGCTTTCCCGTCGGGCGGCAGCCGGCGACCGTCGACCGGCCCTAGGACGCGCTCCACTCGAGGGGGCCGTCCGGCACCTCGATCATCACGCGTCCGTCCTCGACCACCACCGGATAGACAGCGAGTGGCTCTTCCGCGGGCGGGTCGAGCGGCTCGCCGTCCGAGAGGTCGAAGCGCGACAGGTGCAGC